>NZ_JBSVZN010000010.1:0-242890 GCF_054052225.1 Methylobacterium sp. JK268
TCAAGTTGAAGAGTTGATCATGCGCTCGATCACAACATTGACAGGGCACACTCAGATCAGGTTTCCCCGACCCGGTGAGCTCCTGAGAAACGTCGGATCAAACGCTATCCTTCTCCGCCAGGGCATCACGCCCCAGCCGCAAGGACAACGCCGTCCACGCTTCTCTTTCTCCGATGAACTTGTCAAAGAGCCTGTTCAACGGACGACCGAGCGATCCCGGGTAACCCACCCGGAGCCAGACCCGCAGTCTGTCCGAAAGAAGCAGAAGCGCCCGGGCCGCTGAAATGCAACGGCCGGCGCCGATGGGTGGTCGTATACGCCCCGCTCCCAGACCCGTCAACACCCCCTGCGAAGTTTTTGCGACAGCCCCCCTCCCCTCCCGGGAAGTGCCGTCGCGACGGCACGCGGCGGCCGTTGCGCAGGTGCAACGGCCGCCGCGCACGCGCGCCGTCGCGGGGGCGCGGGCCGGTTTCCCTTTGCGCGGCGACAGCGTGGCCGGCATTCTGTTACGGCCAGACCACGATTCGGCGCCTGGAAACCGTAAATGCCTGAAACACCGCAGGACGCGCCCCGCGCCGCCGAGGCGCCGCGGGCCTCGATCACCGGCCAGATCGCCGCCGATGGAGGCGCCCTCTCGGCGGAACTCAACGCGCTGCGCCGGACGCTCTTCCCGCCCGCCTCCGCCAAGGTGCTGCGTTCCTTCACGTCGGGCGAGGCGGCGCGGCTGATCGGCGTGGCGGACGGTTACCTCCGGCAGCTCTCGCTCGCCGGCAAGGGGCCGGAGCCGGAGGTGGGCCCGGGCGGGCGGCGCTCCTACACCCTCGACCAGATCAACGAGCTACGCCGCCTCCTCGACGACGGGCCGAAGGGCAACGGGCCCAAGGGAAAGGGCGCGGCCCGGGGCTACGTGCCCCATCGCGCCGAGGAGGAGCATTGCCAGGTGCTCGCGGTCGTCAACTTCAAGGGCGGGTCCGGCAAGACCACCACGGCGGCGCACCTCGCGCAGTACCTTGCCCTCAAGGGCTACCGGGTGCTCGCCGTCGACCTCGACCCGCAGGCCTCGATGACGGCCCTGCACGGCTACCAGCCGGAATTCGACGTCGACGCCAACCAGACCCTCTACGCGGCAATCCGCTACGACGAGGCCCGCCGCCCCCTCGCGGAGGTGGTGCGTCGGACCTACTTCGCCGGGCTCGACCTCGTACCGGCGAACCTCGAACTGATGGAGTTCGAGCACGACACGCCGAAGGCCCTCGCCGATCCCGGGGCTGAGCCGTTCTTCGGCCGCATCGCCACCGTGCTCGGCACCGTCGCAGAGTCCTACGACGTGATGATCCTCGACTGCCCGCCCCAGCTCGGCTTCCTCACCCTCGGGGCGCTCTGCGCCGCCACCGCGATGCTGGTGACGGTCCACCCGCAGATGCTCGACGTGATGTCGATGTGCCAGTTCCTGCTGATGGCCTCCGACCTCCTCGGCGTGGTGCAGGAAGCCGGGGCCGATCTCGACTACGACTTCCTGCGCTACGTGGTGACCCGCTACGAGCCTTCCGACGGGCCGCAGACCCAGATGGTGGCCTTCATGCGCTCCCTCTTCCGCGAGCGGGTCCTCACCCACACGATGCTCAAGTCGACGGCCGTGTCGGATGCCGGCCTGTCGAAGCAGACGCTCTACGAGATCGGCCGCGAGAGCTTCTCCCGCACCACCTACGATCGCGCCATCGAGGCACTGGACGGGGTCAACGGCGAGATCCTCGGCCTGATGCACCGCGCCTGGGGACGCCCCGCATGACGACCCGCAAGGACACGCTCCGCGCCGCCCTCACGGCCCGGGCCCGCGAGTTGCCACCTGACAACGCCGCCGAGGCCCCTCCCCCGCCGGACCTGCCCGAGCCGGCGCGCAACGCCGTGCGCTCCGGCGCGGTCGGGGCCATGGGCCGGGCGCTGGGCCGCATCGCCTCGGCGGCCGAGGAGGCCCGCGCCCTGGTGGCCGCCGGGGACAAGGTGGTCGAACTCGACCCCGCGCTGATCGACCCCTCCTTCGTGGCCGACCGGCTGGGCGTCTCCGACGAGGAGCACGCGTCGCTCACGGAGCAGATCCGGACCCACGGCCAGCAGGTGCCGATCCTGGTGCGGCCGCATCCGGGCCAGGCCGGCCGCTTCCAGGTCGCCTACGGCCACCGCCGCCTGCGGGCGGCGCGGGACCTCGGGCGGCCGGTCCGCGCGGTGGTGAAGGCGCTCTCCGACGAGGATCTCGTCGTCGCCCAGGGCCAGGAGAATTCCGCCCGCACCGACCTCAGCTACATCGAGCGCGCCGCCTTCGCGGTCACCCTGGAGGATCGCGGCTTCCCGCGCGCCACCATCATGGCCGCTCTGTCCATGGAGAAGACGCAGCTCTCGCGCCTCATCGCCATCGGCCGCAGCGTGCCGCAGGCGGTCATCGCCGCGATCGGGCCGGCCCCGCGGACCGGCCGCCCGCGCTGGGCGGCCCTCGCCGACGCGCTGGTCCGCCAGGACGCCGAGGCGGTGATCGCCCGAACGCTGGCGGACCCCGCCTTCGCGCGCGCCGACAGCGACGCCCGCTTCGCGCTCATCCTGGCCGCCCTCACCCGTCGTGACGCGGCCCCCGGCGCCGCGACCACCACCTCCTGGACGAACCCGGCCGGGCGCGCCGTCGTGCGGATCGAGCGCACGCCCCGCCGCACCCAGCTCACGGTGGACGAACTCGTCGAGCCGGATTTCGGGGCCTACCTCGTCGAGGCGCTGCCGGATCTCTACGCGGCTTTCCGGGTCCGGCGCGCGGGAGAAAAAGCGTGACTTTCATGCGTCGCGCTCCGATTCGGTTTACGTCGCGCAACGTTTCGGATTGTCAGATCTGAATCAATCGCTCTACCATTCGACTTAAGCCGGGGCGGCGGTCGCCCCGAGGTGCTGCGCCGGGGGGGCGTGGGCAACGATGGGATCTCAGTTTCCGCCGAGGCGACTCGGCAGCACGATCGCGCGTCAGAACCACGAGGCAGTGCCGGAGAGCACGCCGGCGGACTGGAGCGGCTTCGCGGACCTCGCCTGCGCCCTCTGCGCGCATGCCGACCAGCCCGCCTTGTCGGCGCTCGATGCGGGCCACGTCACCGTGATCAGCCAGGCGCTCGTCGCGAAGCTCTCCGGATTGAGGGACGCGGCCATCGCGTTGCGCGCCGGCATCGACCCGGCCGACCCGCGGATGCAGTCCCACCGCCTGTCCCTGGAGGCCTTCATCCGCGACGTGGACCGGCTCCTGGGCCCGGCGGACCGGATCGCGGTGTGATCCGGCCCGGACGGCATCAGATATAGGCCGAGGCCAGCGCCGGCGAGCGTTCGAGCGCGTGCGAGAGCCGGTCGAGGGACGCGGCGATCTCCGCCCGGCGGGCCGATCCGCCGAGGCAGATGCGCACCGCCTCCGGGGGCTCCGGACCGAGGCAGAAGGCGTCGCTCGCCACCACGGCGATCCCGGCGGCCCGCCCCTCGGCCGCGAAGGCCGAGCGGGTCCAGCCCGCGGGCAGCGTCATCCAGAGGTGGAAGGCGTTCGGGTCGGTGCGCAGCAGCTCCTCGGGCAGGATCGCGGCGGCGATGCCCTGCCGGGCGCGCGACTCCGCCCGGATGAACCCCAGCAGCGCATCCGCGCTCCCGTCCCCGATCCAGCGCGTGGCGAGCGCGGTGGTGATCGGCGAGGCCATCACGGTCGCGGCGCGCAGCTTGGCCGTGAGCGGCAGCGCCGCCCGGGCGCTCGGCGCCACCAGGTAGGCGAGCCGCAGGCCGGCCCCCAGGCACTTGGCGAGCCCGGACACGTGGTAGGTGATCTCGGGCGCGAGTTCGCAGAAGCTCGGCGGCGGCGCCGGGCAGACGAGGCCGTAGGCGTCGTCCTCGACGATGGCCACGGCGTAGCGCCGCGCCACCGCGACGATCGCCTCCCGCCGGGCGCGGCCCATCGTGCGGGTGGTCGGGTTCTGCAGGACCGGGTTGAGGTAGATGGCCCGCGGGGCGGCGCGCGTGCAGGCGGCCGCGAAGGCGTCCGGGTCGATCCCCTCCCGGTCGGCCGGCAGCCCAACCAGCTGCAGGGACCGGTGGGCGGCCAGCGCCCGCAGGCCCGGATAGGTCAGGGTCTCGGTGCAGAGCCGGTCCCCGGCCTGCGCCACCACGCCCAGGATCGCGTTGAGGGCCGCGTGCGCGCCCGGGCAGATCAGCAGCCGCTCCTCCGGGGCCGCGACCCCGCGCTGCGCCAGCCAGCGCCGCGCCGCCGCCTTGTCCTCCGGGCCGCCCCCGAAGGCCTGGTAGCGCAGCAGGCCCGGGAGATCCTCCGCCAGGCCCGCGAACCCCGCCTGGAGCCGCGCCAGCAGGGCGGGATCGTCCGGCTCCGGCGGCAGGTTCATCGAGAAGTCGGCGGCGCCCGGCCGTCCCGCCGCGCGGGCGGGCGGGGGCGTTCCGCGCACGAAGGTGCCCTGCCCCACCCGGGATACCACGAGGCCGCGCTTCTGCGCCTCCACGTAGCCGCGGGCCACCGTGGTGAAGTCGAGCCCGAGCCGCGCCGCCAGCGCCCGCTGCGGCGGCAGGCGCGTCCCGGGCGCCAAGCGCCGCGCCCCGATATCCTCCGCCAGCGCCTCGACGATCGCCCGGTAATGCGGGCGGCCCCACCGCGCCAGGTCCGGGTTCCAGCTCATCGCGGTCCTCGCTCCGTGCTCTCCGGTCAATCGTCCGATTGACGGGAGAGCAAACCCCGTGCCGCGCGGCCTATCGCAAGTCGTCGCTCCAAGAAGGCGCCCGCGTCGGTGCCCCTTGTCGATGCAGCTGGCGCGCGAAAACCATGCAGTGTGCGGAAAATCTGACGAGGCGGACGCTGTCAATTGACTGCATCTTGAATGTATTCGCGAATACGGGCGGAGTCGGCGCGCGTGCCGCCGATGCTGGCACGCGGCTTGCGCCGTCGCCCGGCAGCGGCGGGACACGCGCCGCCGCGCGCCACAAGCGGAGACCGCCATGCCTGCCGTCAGCGCCGAGCACCACAAGAAGGGCGACTACTTCGTCGACTACGAGGAGAAGGTCTTCGAGGACGTGAAGGCCGAGCCGGGGCAGAAGGCCCTGGTGAAGTTCCACACCGTCGCCTTCGAGGGCTCGATCGGCTTCGTGAACCTGCTCCAGGCCACGCGCCTGCTGCGCAAGGGCTTCGAGACCACGATCCTGCTCTACGGCCCGGGCGTGACGCTCGGCGTGCAGCGGGGCTTCCCGACCCTGGGGGACGAGGCCTTCCCGGGCCACCTCAACATGAACAAGCAGATCGAGAAGTTCATCGCCGAGGGCGGCAAGGTCTATGCCTGCCGCTTCGCCCTGCAGGCCCTCTACGGCCACGGCGAGCCCTCGCTGATCGAGGGCATCCGGCCAATCGCGCCGACCGACGTGCTCGACCTCGTGCTCCTGCACCACCGGGACAAGGCCTTCATCGTGGACACCTGGACGGTCTGAGGCGGCCATGGCCGAGACGCGGATCGTCCGGGCCGCCGCGGTCCAGATCGCCCCCGACCTGGACCGGCCGGAGGGCACCCTGGAGCGGGTGCTCGCCGCCCTCGCGGAGGCGGCCGGCAAGGGGGCGCGCCTCGTCGTGTTCCCCGAGACCCTCCTGCCCTACTACCCGTACTTCTCCTTCGTGGAGCCGCCCGCGCGGCAGGGCCCGGCGCATCTGCGCCTCTACGAGCACGCCGTGACGGTGCCCGGTCCCGTCACGGAGGCGGTCGCCGCGGCGGCGCGGCGGCACGGCACCGTCGTGGTGCTGGGCGTCAACGAGCGCGACCACGGCTCGCTCTACAACGCGCAGCTGATCTTCGACGCGGACGGGTCGCTGCGGCTGAAGCGCCGCAAGATCACGCCGACCTACCACGAGCGGATGATCTGGGGGCAGGGCGACGGCGCCGGGCTCGCCGTCGTCGAGACCGCGGTCGGGCGGGTCGGGGCGCTCGCCTGCTGGGAGCACTACAACCCGCTCGCCCGCTACGCCCTGATGGCGCAGCACGAGGAGATCCACGCGGCGCAGTTCCCGGGCTCCCTCGTCGGCCAGGTCTTCGCCGACCAGATGGAGGTGACGATCCGCCACCACGCCCTCGAATCCGGCTGCTTCGTGGTCAACGCCACCGGCTGGCTCGACGCGGCGCAGGTGGCCGCCCTCACCCCCGACGAGGGGCTGCGGGGGGCGCTGCGCGGCGGCTGCTGCACGGCGATCGTCTCGCCCGAGGGGCGCCACCTCGCGCCGCCGCTCACGGAGGGCGAGGGCATCCTGGTGGCGGATCTCGACCTCGCCCTCGTCACCAAGCGCAAGCGGATGATGGACTCGGTCGGCCACTACGCCCGGCCGGAGCTCCTGAGCCTCGTCCACGACGACCGCCCCGCCCTTCCTCGCGTCACCCCGCCCCGGAGGCTCGACCATGAGCGCGCAGCAAGTCCCGACGAGTGCGATGCCGACGGAGCGGCTGATCACCGAGCTGCAATCCTTCGGCGTGCGGCTGGCTGACCCGCGGGCCGGGGCGCCGAGCCGCCGCGGCGGGGCGGGCCCCTCCGACCACAAGGCCGTGACGGTGAACGGCCGCACCGTGATGGTGCCGGTCCACACGGCCGGGGCCTTCGAGTCCCCCTATCTGGTGGGGCGGCCCGACGACCACGGCGAGAGTGTCGTCGAGCGCGACGGGATCGTGGTCGGGCGGCTCAGCTTCCCGCAGACGCCGCGCTTCTACAAGCTGCAGACCCTCGACGGGATCCCCTACCCCCAGATCGCCGTGCTGCACGGGCGCGACGTGCTGGCGACGACGATCCTGCAGACCTGCATCCGCTACCAGAGCCGCACCAAGACCTGCCGGTTCTGCGCCATCGGCCAGTCGCTGGCGGCCGGCCGCACTCTGGCCCGCAAGACCCCCGAGCAGCTCGCCGAGGTCGCCCGCGCGGCCGTCCTCCTCGACGGCGTCACCCACATGGTGATGACGACCGGCACGCCCAACGTCACCGATCGCGGCGCCGCGCTCCTGTGCGAGAGCGCCTTCGCGGTGAAGGCGGCGGTCGACCTGCCGATCCAGGGCCAGTGCGAGCCGCCCGACGACGACCGCTGGTTCTCCCGCCTCCGGGCCGCCGGGATCGACGCACTGGGCATGCATCTCGAGGCGGTGACGCCCGAGGTGCGCGAGCGGGTCATGCCCGGCAAGGCGGGCGTGCCGGTCGCGCGCTACCTCGACGCCTTCGCGGCCGCCGTGCCGGTCTTCGGCCGCGGCCAGGTCTCGACCTACATCCTGGCCGGCCTCGGCGACCCGCCGGAGGCGATCCTGGCCATGGCCGAGCGGCTGATCGGGCTCGGCGTCTATCCCTTCGTGGTGCCCTTCGTGCCGATCTCCGGGACGCCGCTGGAGGATCACCCCGCGCCCGGCCCCGACGTCATGCACGCGATCCTGTCGCCCCTCTCCGCGATGCTGCGCCGGGCGGGCCTGAGCGCCGCCGGGATCAGGGCCGGCTGCGGGCGCTGCGGCGCCTGCTCGGCCCTGTCGGCCTACGAGCGCTGAGGAGGCGGGCGATGTTCGAGGGCGCCGCCCCCTACTGGCCGAGCCACTTCCGGGTGAAGCGCGCCACCGATCCGTGGGAGATCCGCGACGCGGCGGCGCTCCGTCGGCAGGTCTTCTGCGTCGAGCAGGGGCTGTTCGCCGGCGACGACCGCGACGCCCTCGACGCGATCGCGATCCCGATCTGCGCGGTGTCGAGCCTCGGCGTCGCACCGGACGAGGTCGTCGGCACGGTGCGGATTCACGCGTCCGGCGAGGGCCTGTGGTGGGGCTCGCGCCTCGCCGTGGCGCCCCGCTTCCGGCGGGTCGGGGCGCTCGGGGCCGGGCTGATCCGGGTCGCGGTCTCCACGGCGGCGGCGAGCGGCTGCACCCGCTTCCTCGCCCACGTCCAGGAGCGCAACGTGCCGCTCTTCGAGGCCCTGCACTGGCGCGCCCTGGAGACGATCGACCTGCACGGCCTGCCCCACCGCCGGATGGAGGCGGACCTCGCCCATTACCCGCCCCTCACCGATCCGGCGGGCCTCGTCACCCTGCTGCGGAGGGCGGCGTGAGCCTCGCCGCCGGGATCGCCGCGCAGATCCGGGGGGCGCGCGGCCTCGCCCACAAGCGCGACATCGACGCGGTGGTGGCGCGGCTCGGCCTCGCCGGGTCGGCGGTGCCGGTCGGCGACGATTGCGCGGCGATTCCCGACGGCGACGGCCACCTGCTCCTCGCCATCGAGGGCTTCCTCGACGGCTTCGTCGCCGCCGACCCCTACTTCGCGGGCCATTGCGGCGTGATGGTCAACCTCAGCGACGTCGCCGCCATGGGCGGCCGGCCGCTCGCCGTCGTCGACGCGGTCTGGGCGCGCGGCGAGGAGGGCGCGGATCCGGTGCTGCGCGGCCTCGCCGACGCCGCCCGCACCTACGGCGTGCCGGTGGTGGGCGGCCACACCAATCTGCGGGCCGAATCCGGCCACCTCGCAGTGGCGGTACTCGGGCGGGCGAACCGCCTCCTCACCAGCTTCGACGCGGAGCCCGGCGACGCCCTCGTGGCGGCGATCGACCTGCGCGGGCGCTTCCGCGACCCCGACCCCTACTGGGACGCGAGCAGCGGCAGCCCGGCGGAGCGCCTGCGCGGCGACCTCGCGCTGCTGCCCGCCCTCGCCGAGGCGGGCCTGAGCCGGGCCGCCAAGGACGTCAGCATGGCGGGGATCGTCGGGACCACCCTGATGCTGCTCGAAGGCTCCCGGGTCGGGGCCCGCATCGACCTCGGCCGGATCCCGCGGCCCGACGGGATCCCCCTCGCCCGCTGGCTCACCGCCTTCCCGAGCTTCGGCTTCGTCCTCGCCGTGAAGCCCTCCGACCGCGAGGCCGTGATCGGACGCTTCACGGCCCGCGGCCTCGCCGCGGCGGCGATCGGCACCGTCGACGCCAGCCGCCGCGCGCGGGTGAGCGATGGCGAGGCCGAGGAGACCGTGTGGGACTTCACCGCGGGTCCGCTCACGGGCTGCGTGTCCGGGAGGACGCCATGACGCCGTCGCTGCGGATCGCGATCCTGGCCCATTCCACCAACCCGCGCGGCGGGGTCGCGCACGCTCTCGCGCTGGCGGAAGCGCTCTGCGACCTCGGCCACGAGGCCGTGGTGCATGCGCCCGACGCCGCCGGGTCGGGATTCTATCGCACCGCCCGCTGCGGCACCGTCCGGATCGCGGCCAGGCCCGTGACGGGCGACACCCACGCCCTCGTCCACCAGCGGGTCACCGACTACCTCGCGT
Organism: Methylobacterium sp. JK268; assembly: GCF_054052225.1. Taxonomy (NCBI): domain Bacteria; kingdom Pseudomonadati; phylum Pseudomonadota; class Alphaproteobacteria; order Hyphomicrobiales; family Methylobacteriaceae; genus Methylobacterium; species Methylobacterium sp. JK268. Next base: position 9,316 of record NZ_JBSVZN010000010.1, read on the forward strand.
ATTTCGGGCCCGAGGCCGCCGCGCGCTTCGACGTGTTCCACGCCCAGGACAGCATCAGCGGCAACGCGCTTGCGACGCTGACGCGGCGGCGCCTGATCCCGGGCTTCGCCCGCACCGTCCACCACCTCGACACCTTCGCGGATCCGCGCCTCACGGCCCTGCAGGAGCGGGCGATCCTCGGGGCGGGCCGCGTCCTCTGCGTGAGCCGCCTGTGGCGGGACGCGCTGGCGCGGGACTTCGGCCTGGCACCGACCCTCGTCGGCAACGGCGTCGATCGTGCCGCCTTCTCTGCGGTGCCGGATCCGGCCGATGCGGCTCTTCGTGCCGCCTGGGGGATCGGCGAGGGGCCGGTCGTTCTCTCGGTGGGCGGGTTCGAGGCGCGCAAGAACGCGCTCCGCCTCATCGCGGCCTTCGCGGACCTGCGCGCGACGCATCCCTCCGCCCAGCTCCTCGTGGTCGGCGGCGCCTCGCTCCTCGACCATTCGGCTTACGAGGCGCACTGCCACGCCGCGCTCGCGGCCGCTCGCCTCCCGGTCGGCCCGGGATGCGCGGTGATCCGCACCGGTCCGGTTCCGCAGGCGGCGATGGCCGGCCTCTACCGGATCGCCGACACACTGGCCTTCCCGTCGCTCACGGAGGGGTTCGGCCTCACCGTCCTGGAGGCGATGGCCTGCGGCACCCCGACCGTGGTGTCGCGGATCGCCCCCTTCACCGAGTACCTCCGCGAGGCCGACACGCTCTTCGTCGATCCGGAGGACCCGGAGGACATCGCCGCGGGCCTGCGCGCGGCGCTGCACCCGGAGACGCGCCGCCGCCTCGCCGCCGCCGGTTGCCAAGTGGCAACTGCCCATTCCTGGCGCGCCTGCGCGATCCGGCACGCGGATGTCTACGCTGCCCTCGCGCGCCCGGAGGTGGAGCATGCCTGAGATGCGCTTCCACATCCGCTGGCCCGACGGGCGCCGCGAGGCCTGCTACTCACCCTCGCTGGTGGTGAAGGAGCACCTCGCCGAGGGCACGGCCTACGCGATGGCGGAGTTCGTCGACCGGACCCGCGCGGCCCTCACGACGGCGAGCGAGCGGGTGCGGGCCCTCTACGGGTTCCCGTGCGGCCGCGCGCTCGGCCAGCTCGCCCGGATCGAGGCGGAGGCGGCCCGGCACGCGACCGGCACCGTGCTGGTCGAGGCATTCGAGGACGAGCGCCGATGAATCCTCCCCCCGGTGCGGGGGAGGGTGCCCGCGCGGCGCGCGACACGATGGTCCGATAGGGAAGGTGGAGGACGGACATGACCCATCACGCGAGCGTTCCGGTGGTCGTGGTCGGCGGCGGGCAGGCCGGGCTCGCGATGAGCTACCAGCTCAAGCGGCGCGGCATCGCCCATCTCGTCTTCGAGAAGAACCAGGTCGCCCATGCCTGGAAGACGCAGCGCTGGGACAGCTTCTGCCTCGTCACGCCGAACTGGCAGTGCCAGCTCCCGGGCTTCCCCTATGCGGGCGCGGAGCCGCACGGCTTCATGCCCCGCGACGAGATCGTCGCCTATCTGGAGGCCTACCGGCGCTTCGTCGATCCGCCCCTGCGCGAGGGCGTCGGCGTCACCCGGCTGCGCCGCGACCGCGCCGGCGGCTTCCGGGTCTCGACCGAGGCGGGCGAGGTCCGCGCCGAGCAGGTCGTGCTCGCGGTGAGCGGCTATCACCGGCCCGCGATCCCGGCCGCCGCCGGGCAGCTCGCCGCACCGATCGCGCAGATCCATTCCAGCGCCTACCGCAATCCCGGCCAGCTCCCGCCCGGCGCCGTGCTGGTGATCGGCTCGGGCCAGTCCGGCTGCCAGATCGCCGAGGATCTCCACCTCGCCGGCCGGCGGGTCCACCTCGCGGTCGGGAGCGCCCCGCGCTGCCCGCGCCTCTATCGCGGGCGCGACGCCGTCGACTGGCTCGCCGAGATGGGCCAGTACGACCTTCCGGTGGAGCGCCACCCGCTCAAGGAGGGCGTGCGGCGCAACGCCAACCACTACCTCACCGGCCGTGACGGCGGCCGGCCGATCGACCTGCGCCGCTTCGCCATCGAAGGCATGCGCCTGCACGGGCGCCTCGCCGCCATGGAGGGAACGCGGGTCACCTTCGCGCCCGACCTGAAGGCGAATCTCGACAACGCCGACGCGGTCTACACCGGCATCCAGGCGGCCATCGACAAGCACATCGCGCAGAACGGCATCGCCGCTCCGGAGGAGGCGCATTACACGCCGGTCTGGCAGCCGGGCGAGCCCGACCTCGCCCTCGATTGCGCGGAGGCCGGCATCACCGCGGTGATCTGGGCGACCGGGTTCCGGTCCGATTTCGGCTTCGTCGAGGGCCTGCCGCTCGACGCGCGCGGGCTGCCCCACCACACCCGTGGGGTGACGCCGGTCGAGGGTCTCTTCGTCGTCGGCCTGCCCTGGCTCCACACCTGGGGCTCGGGGCGCTTCTCGGGGATCGCCCGCGACACGGACCACCTCGCGGAGCGGATCGCCGCGGCGGCGCTGCCGCTCGCGAGCTGAAGCAGTCACGAACGCAAGGTAAACCCGGCTGCGCGGCCCGCCGAGGTGCGGGCTCTGTGCCGGAGGACCATCGTGCTCGAGGAATTCAAGACATTCGCCCTGCGCGGCAACGTCGTCGATCTCGCGGTCGGCGTGATCATCGGCGCCGCCTTCGGCGCCATCGTCACGTCGCTCGTTCAGGACATCATCATGCCGACGATCGGGGCCGTGACGGGCGGCCTCGACTTCTCCAACCACTACCTGCCGCTCTCGTCCAAGGTTCAGCCGGGACTGGCCTACGCGGACGCCAAGAAGCAGGGCGCAGTGATCGGCTACGGCCAGTTCCTGACGCTGACGGTCAACTTCGTCATCGTGGCCTTCGTGCTGTTCCTGGTGATCCGCGGCATGAACCGCCTGCTCCGCCGCGAGGAGGCGAAACCCGCCGAGCCGGCCGCGGAGGTGAAGCTCCTCACCGAGATCCGGGACCTGCTGGCGGCGCGGCCGTCCGCCTGACCGCTGCGCTGCCGCGCAGGGCCCGGCGGGGAGGGGGCCGGGCCGCGCGATGGGCGCGCGCCGTCCCGGCTTGATCGACCCGGTGCCGCGAGGCGGCCGAATCGGGCGGGGCGTGGTAGGCATCGGGACCTGAGCCGCGCCGGGAACCGGCCGCGAGGGAGACCACGTCGTGAGCCACTACCTGATGGTCGCCGGGACGCTGCTGCTCATGATCGCCGCCGCGCCGCCCCTGATGGCGGCGCCGGGCGGCATCCGCCGCGTCACGCTGTCGAGCGGCGGCCTCGCCGAGGTCACCGCGGTCCACCCGGTCGACGGGAGCGCGACCCTCGCCATCGACGTCCGGGCCGACCAGGTCGACGACATCCTCAAGAGCCTCGTCGTGCGCGATCCCGGGGGCGCGGTCGGCGGCATCCGGCTCGACGGGGTCGATCAACTCGACGAGACCCTGCGGACGATGCCCTTCTCGGCCGACGACCTGTCGTCGCCCGTGCGGCTGCTCGGCAAGCTCCAGGGCGTCCCGGTCAAGGTGCAGAGCGCCGGGCGCACGCTCGACGGGAAGGTCCTCGGCGTGGCCGAGCGCGACGCGGGCACCGAGACCGGTCCGGTGCGCGTGCTGTCCGTCCTGACCGAGACCGGCACGCTCGAATCCCTGCCGATCGACGACGGCGCCGCCGTGACGATCCGGGATCCGGCCGTGATGGCCCGGATCGCCGAGGCCGTCGCCGCCTCGGGCAAGAGCAAGGCCGGCGGGGCCCACCGGGTCGAGGTCGCCGTGACGGGGAGCGGCCGGCGCGAGGTCCGCCTGACCTACGTGGTCGCGGCCCCCGTCTGGAAGACGAGCTACCGCGTCGTGGACGGGGGCAAGGGGAGGGCGAACCTCCAGGCCTGGGCGGTGATCGAGAACGCGCTCGGCGGAGATTGGCAGGGCGTCGACGTCACCCTGTCGTCCGGCTCACCCGTGACGCTGCGCCAGCGCCTGCACCAGCGCTACTGGCGCGAGCGCCCGGAGGCGCCGATCCCGATCGAGGGCGTCGGGATGCCCGACCTCGACCCGGGGACGGTCGCGGCCAAGTCGCTCGCGGCCGAGTCACTCGCGCGCCCGCGGGCCGCGGCGGGCGCCGCCCCGATGCCCGCCCCCATGATGGCCGCCGGGCCGCCCGCCATGGCGAGCCGGGCGCCGGAGCCGACCTACGAGGCCGCGCCCGCCGCCGTGGCCGCCGGCGCCGCCGAGCGGGACGTGTCGGCGACCTTCACGCTGCCGCACCCGGTCGACCTCGAGACCGGACGCACCCTGTCCGTGCCGATCATCGACACCGAGGTCGAGGCCGAGCGCATCGCCCTCTGGCGGCCAGGCCAGGGGCCCCATCCCATCGCCGCCCTGATGATCCGCAACGGGTCGACCGCGACGCTGCCGCCCGGCCTCGCCACCGTGTACGACCGCGAGGCCGGCTATGTCGGCGACGCGCGGCTCCCCTCGATCCCGGTCGGCGAGCAGCGCTTCGCCAGCTTCGCGGCCGACCGCAAGATCAGCGTCCAGGGAGATTCCACGCCGAGCGCGCCGCTGACGCAGGTCACGGTGTCCGGCGGCGTCGCCCGCACCACCGTCACGCAGCGCGAGGTCACGACCTACACGGTCAAGGGCGCGCCGGATGCCGCCCGCGCCGTCATCATCGAGCACCCGCGCCGCCGGGGCTGGACCTTTACGTCGGCGGCGCGCGACAGCGAGACGCCGGACGCCTACCGGTTGCGGGCCGCGGTCCCGGCCGGCGGCACGGCGGAGATCCGGGCGGTGCTGGAGCAGGTCCGGGTCGACACCACCGGGCTGGTCGACGCGGACGAGGCGCTGCTCGTCAGCTGGAGCTCCCTCGCCACCGATCCGCGCCTGGCCGCCAAATTCAAGGACCTCGCGGCCGCTCGCGCCGAGATCGACCGGGCGGAGGGCGAGGTCGCGGCGTTCGGCGAGCGCAGCGCCAGGATCACGTCCGCACAGGAGCGCATCCGCGGCAATCTCGGAGCGGTGCCCAAGGACAGCGAACTCGCGCGGCGCTACCTCGCGCTCATGGGCGAGCAGGAGGACGAGCTCGCCAGGATCGAGGCGGGCCGGACGAAGGCCGCGGGCCGGCTCGACGCGCTGCGGGCCAAGCTCAAGGCGATGATCGCGGCGTTCTGAGACGGAGGGTGGCCGGACGCCTTGGGACGGGCTGTCCGGGCAATCAACTTGGCTCAGGCGCCTACAATACTTTCCCCTTTTCCGGACGACTGCAGCGTCAGCGGAAGGAGATCCGGAAAAGGGGAGGGGAGGGGAAGCTGGGGAGGATTCAGTTCCGCTGGATCAGGCCGCTCGCTCCGCCGGCGCTTTCGAAGAGACCCGCGCCCCGAAACGACAACGCCCGCGCCACGGCCGAGCCGTCGCGCGGGCGCCCGCCGCGGAGATCGCGGAGGGATCAGCGCATGTGGCGGTGGTGACGGCGCATGTGGTGGCGCATCATGCGGTGCTGGCGCGGGGCCATCCGCACGGCCGGCGTGCCGCCCGGCGCGCCCATCGCGCGCTCGCGCCCGGCGAGCGGGCCGCCGGCCTGGGAGCCGCTGTTGTTGTAGGGCGAGCCGCCCTGGGCGAGGGCGGGCACCGCGGCGGCGGCCAGAACGGCGGCGAGCGCGAGGGTCTTCAGCTTCGTCATGGGTTCATTCGTCCTTCGCGGCCCGTCCGTCGGACCGCTTCGGCGATATGACGCGCTTGGCCGAGATTGGTTCACGCCGAAGGGCGATTCGTTTGCAAAAAATCTCGTAGGGAGAAGATCCTACTCTGCGCCACGGCCGAGCCGGCGCAGGCGCTCGGCCATGGCCCGCAGCCGCGGGTTGCGCTTGACCCCGCGCTTCACCCGGATGCCGAGCCGGGTCGCCCCGGCGAAGACGCGTCCGGGCGCGGTCACCGGCACCAGCCCGTCGACGAGGCGAATCGTCTCGTCGCAGACCTTCGCCTTGTAGGCCGCCTCGCCGACGCCGAGATCGAGGGCGAGGCGGCCGCGCGCCGCCTGATCGCGCAGGAGGGCGTGCAGCAGCAGGTCGCCGGGGCTGAACCGCGCCAGGGCCGGGTCGGGGTCGAAGGAGGTGAGCATCGCGCTGAAGCGGCGGGCATCCGCCGCGCCGATGAAGGTCGCGAGGATTCGCCCGGTCGCGTCGAGGCGCAGGGCGTGGCATTCGAGCGCCGCCGGCCCGTTCGGACCGGGGCGGCAGGCCGCGGCCAGGAAGGCGCGCGCGGCCGGCGCGGCGAAGGGGTCCGGCAGGCGCATCTGCGCGAAGCGGACGGCCTTCTGGTCGAGATAGGCGCGCATCACCGCCTCGGCCTCCTCGGCGGTCGCGGCGAGGCGATGGCGGGCGGGGCCGTGGGCGGCGGCCAGCCACTTCTCCTTCTGGCGCAGCTTGCGGCGCGCGTCGCCGCTGAACAGGCGCGCCATCGTGGCGTCCGGGTCGGGGCCGAGACGCAGGCCGTAGGCGTCGCTCGGCGAGGGGGTCCCGCCCTCCGCGAGCGGGTTGGCGACGCCGTCGAAGGCGCTCGGCTGATTGAAGAAGGCGAAGACGTCGACGCCTTCGGCCCGGCCGAGGCGGCGCAGGGCCGTCCGGATCGCCGCGGCCGGGAGCGCGGCGGCCTCCCGGCAGGCGAAGACCGGCATGTGGTAATTCGCGTGGCGGCCGCCGAGGAAGCGGGCGACCCGCAGGCCGCGCTCCCGGCGCACCCCGAAGGGCAGGAGCAGCCGCGGGCGCCCGGCGGGGTCGCGCAGCACGACGATCAGCGGGCGCGCGCCGTCGGAGCCGATGCAGGCGGCGGCCCAGTCGACGCGCTGGTAGGGCGTCATCACGACGCCCGGCGAGGCTTCCAGGTCCCGCCACACGGCCTCCGCCGCTTCCAGGCGCGCATGAGCCTCCGGGACGAGGCGGACCGGCGCCACGGCCCTGGACGATGCCGTCGGCAGTTCGACCACCAGTCCCGCCATGACCCCGACAGCCTTCCGCCACGCCTGCGAGCCTGCACCCTAGCTGATCGGCCCGTGTTGCGGGATGATTTCTCGGCAGATCGGTAACGAATCCTTGGCGCCGCGTGCCCTAGCCTCCGGCGCATGGTGTCCGACCGCGCCCGACAGCGCCTGTTCCGTGCCGGCTTCGGCGTCATCGCGGCGACCGGCGCCGACCGCTGGCTCGCGCCCGCCGCGCGGGGATGCGGCGTGATCCTGACCTTCCACCACGTGCGGCCCGAGGCGCCCGGGGCCTACGCGCCGAACCGCCTGCTCGCGATCACCCCCGGCTTCCTGGAGCAGGTGCTGGTGACCTTGCGCGGGCGCGGCTTCGACCTCGTGGGCCTCGACGACCTGCCGGCGCGGCTGCGGGATCCGGGCGCGCGGCCCTTCGCGGTGCTCACCTTCGACGACGGGTACCGGGACAACCGCGACCACGCGCTGCCGGTGCTGCGGCGGCACGGCGCGCCCTGGACGCTCTTCGTGACGACGGCCTTCGCGGAGGGGACCGGCCGCCTGTGGTGGTTCGAGCTCGAACGGGCGATCGGACGCCTTCCCCGTGTGCGGGTGCCCGAGGCCGGCCTCGACCTGCCCGCCGGAAATCCGTCCGAGAAGAGCGAGGCCTTCGCGCGGGTCTACCGGGCCCTGCGCGCGGGGCCGGAGGCGCGGCTGCTCGCCGTGATCGCCCGGCTCGCCGGCGAGGCCGGCCTCGACCCGGCGGCGATCACCCGGGACCTCTGCCTGAGCTGGGACGAGCTGCGCGCCCTCGCCGCCGGGGCGCCGGACCTCACGATCGGCGCCCACACCCTGACGCACCCGATGCTGGCCAAGCACGAGGCCGCCGCCGCCCGGCGGGAGATCGCGGAATCCCGCGCCGTCATCGCGGCGGCGCTCGGTCGGGCGCCGGCGCATTTCTCCTACCCGGTCGGCGACCCGACCTCGGCCGGGCCGCGGGATTTCGCGCTCGCCCGCGAGGCGGGGTTCGCGACCGCGGTCACGACGCGGCCGGGCCATCTCTTCCCCGCGCACGCGGCGCATCTCCACGCCCTGCCGCGGGTCTCGATCAACGGCTGCTTTCAGACGCGGGCGGCGCTCGCGGCCCTGCTCTCGGGCGTGCCCTTCCTGGCCTGGAACCGCGGCCGGCGGCTCAACGTGGCCTGATCAGCGCCGACGGTGGCGGCGGCTCACCGTGAAGCTCGCGCTCTGGCGGCCGTGGCGGTAGTGCCGCCCGTAATGGCGCCGGCCGCGGCGGCGCGGCGTGACCTCGGCCTCGGCCTCGGAGGCGGCGGGCAGGCGCACCGGCGTGGTCTCGGCGGCCGCGGCCGCGGCGGCCGACGACCCCTTGGTCGGGGCCGCGGGACCGAACAGCGACAGGCACTGGTTGTAGGCGAGGTCGCCCCGGATCCGCTCGCAATCGGCGACCGAGCGCGGCGCGCCCTGCGCGAGGGCGGATCCGGCGAGCGGGCCGAGGAGAAGGAACATCGCGAGGGCGTGGCGCATGGCCCGGGAACTGCCTTGATCGGGAGGGGTGGGGCGCGGGGAGATCCGCGCGGTGCGGCCCGTCGGACGGTCTGTCGCCGAGGAGTGCGGCGAAAAACCGGTCGGTGCGTCAAGGGGCGTCGGGCCGGTTCATCCAGCGGATCACCGGCATCAGGGGGACGATCCACAGGATGCCGAGGGCCGCGTAAAGGACGGCCTGGATCAGCGGCGGCGTCTCGGCGATGCGGCTGTCGGCGAGCGCCATGGCGATCGGGGCGTAGATCATCACGAAGGCGATCATCGCGATCGTGCCGATGAGCGAGCGGGTGCGGCGGCGCATCGCGGGGCTCCGGGGGAGGGGAGGGGAGTTCCCGCCGCCCTAGAGCATTTCCCGACGCGGGGGCAACCGGCCCGCCCCGGGTGCGGCACCGCAGAGCGTTGCGCCGGATCGCCGCCGGCGCCAAGAGCCGCCCCATGACCGGCCCGACCCTGACCGCCGCCCTCGCGCCCGCCGCCGTGCCCGCGCAGAGCCTCGCCCCGATCCGTCCGCGGCGCGCCGTCCGCACCTGGCTCTTCTGCGTGGCCGCCCTGGTCATCGCCATGGTGGCGGTGGGCGGGGCGACCCGGCTCACCGGGTCGGGCCTCTCGATCACCGAGTGGAAGCCGGTCACCGGCGCGATCCCGCCGCTCTCGGGGGCGGCCTGGGAGGCGGAATTCGCCAAGTACCGGGCGACGCCGCAATACGACATCCTGAACCGGGGTATGACGCTCGCCGAGTTCCAGTTCATCTACGCCTGGGAATGGGGCCACCGCCTGCTCGGGCGGCTGATCGGTCTCGTCTTCTTCCTGCCGCTCGGCTGGTTCTGGTGGACGGGCCGGCTGGACCGGCGCCTCGGGCTCGGCCTGCTGGCGCTCGGGGTGCTCGGCGGCCTCCAGGGCGCGGTCGGCTGGATCATGGTGGCCTCGGGCCTCGAACCCGGCATGACCGCCGTGGCCCCGGTCCGACTCGCCGCGCATCTCACGCTCGCGAGCGGCATCCTGGCGGGGCTGGTCTGGCTCGCCGCCGGCCTCGACCGCCCGGCCGAGGCGCCGCTGCCCGCGGGCCTGCGCCGCACCGCCCGGGCGCTGCCCGCCCTGGTGCTGCTGCAGATCGCCCTCGGCGGCCTCGTCGCGGGCTCGAAGGCGGGCCTGACCTACAACACCTGGCCCCTCATGGACGGGGCCTTCATCCCGCCCCTCGACGGGCTGTTCGCGGTCCGGCCCCTGATCGAGAACGTCGTCGACAACGTCGCGCTGGTGCAGCTCGACCATCGGCTCGTCGCCTACGCGGTCCTGGCGCTCGCCGTCCTCCACGCCATCGCCTTCGCCCGCGCGCGGCCGGGCAGCCCGGGCGCCCGCCGGGCCCGGGCGCTCGCCGGCCTCGTCGCCGCCCAGGCCGTGCTCGGGATCACGACGCTCGTCCTCGCGGTGCCGCTCTGGGCCGGGCTCGCCCATCAGGTGCTGGCGATGCTGGTGCTGGGCATGGCGGTGGTCCATGCCCGGATCGCCTCCCTCGGACCGGCGCGGCTCCCCGCCGCAGGGTGACCGGCCCGGGTTTTGATGGTTACCTGGAGCGTGGCGGCGCGGGGCCGCCGGCGAGACCCGGAGCCCTCATGAGCACCACGACCGGACACGCCGAGGACGGCCGCCCTCCCTCCCTGACCTGGACCTACACGCCGGGCGAGATGCTGGCGGACGGGATCGTCCACGTGATCGGCGTCGTCCTGGCGGTGATCGGGGCGGTCGCGCTGGTGACGGTCGCCGCGCTGATGCTCGCGCCGGGCGGCACGCTCTCGGTCGCCGTCTACGCGGCGGGGCTGGTGGCGATGCTGAGCGTCTCGGCGGCCTACAACATGTGGCCGGTGGGCCGCCGCAAATGGCTGCTGCGCCGGGCCGACCACGCCACGATCTTCCTGATGATCGCCGGCACCTACACGCCGCTCGTGACCCTGGTGGGGAGCGGCGGCGTCGCCTGGGGCCTGCTCGCCGGGGTCTGGCTCGTGGCGGTGGCGGGCGTGGCGATCAAGCTCGCCTTTCCCGGGCGCTTCGACCGGCTCGCGGTGGCGCTCTACCTCGCGCTGGGCTGGAGCGGGGTGGCGGCCTACGATTCGGTGATCGGGCAATTGGTGCCGGACGCGCTGGCGCTCCTCGCGGCCGGGGGCTTCCTCTACTCGGCGGGGGTGATCTTCCATCTCTGGCGGCAGCTGCCCTTCCAGAACGCGATCTGGCACGGCTTCGTGCTCGCGGCCGCCTGCTGCCACTACGGGGCGGTGCTGCGCAGCGTGATCGAGGCGGCGGCGTGACGTGAGGATGGGTGGGCGCCGGATCATGAACCCGTGAGGCGCCCCACGCACGAGCTCCCCTGTCCCGGACGACTGTAGCGTCAGCGGAAGGAGATCCGGGAACCAGCACAGCGACTCGCCGCGAAGCGGCTCAGAATCCCAGCACCGTTGCTGAGAGCAGCCGCTTCGCGGAGTCTTGCGCTGGTTTCCGGGTCGCATTCCGCTGACGCTGCATGCGCCCGGAAAAGGGGAAGGCCGAGTGGTCTCTACTTCTCCGAACTGATCGAAGGATAGTTCGGTGTCCCTAGAGCGCCTCCAGCCCCAGCTCGAAGGTGATGCACACGGTGTTGCGCCCGCGGGCGAGCACGCCCTCGTGGATCGCCCCGTCCACGTCCACGACGGCGATGTCGAGATCGGCGACGGGGCTCCCGTCCGGTCCCGCCGCGACGCTCCCCTCGCGGATCAGCACCTCGCTCGCGTCGGTCGGCACCACGCGCCCGTCCGCGAAGGCCGGCCGCACGATGCTCCCCAAGCCCCGCACCCGGGCGCGCCGCATTCCGAGCGCCGCGCAGGTCGCCTCGATGGCCGCGAACAGCTCCTCGTTCGGCTGGATCTTCAGGAGGATGCAGCCGCGCTCCGCGGCCTCCACCGCGCCCGGAACGGGCGTGAACAGCGCGAAATTCGTCTCCGCATCCGGCAGGACGCTCCAGGCGGCCTCGGCGCAGCCCCAGGCCTCCGCCCGCGGCGGGGTCGCGACCACGACCTCGGCCGGCAGGAGGTGCCCCGCCCGGCGCCGCCCGTCCGCCTCGATCCAGGTGCCGTGAACGTGCAGGAACGGCACGCCGTCGCGGTGGCCGAAGGTCGCGCTCGCGCGCTCCAGCCGGGTCTCGCCCGGGGGCCGGAAGGTCTCGCTGTAATAGGCCGCGTGGGCCGGGTCGCGCGACAGGGCCGGCATCACGTAGGCGAAGGGCGAAAAGGAGCCGCCGTCGAGATGGACCGTCGCCCCCGCCATCCCGGCCGCCGCCAGGGGACCGGCCAGCGCGTCGAGGAGCGTCGTGCCGCGCGCCAGCGCGAAGGCGCGGTGCCGCAGGGCGCCGGCGGCGGCGGTCCGGCGCTCGGCCCGCACCGGCCCCGGCTGCGCGAGGAAGGAGCGCACCGGGTCAGGCCGCATGGCTCGGCCGGCCGCCGAGGGGCAGGAGCCCCGCCGCCTCCAGATCCTCGCGCACCAGCGTCTTGGTGATCTTGCCGTAGCCGGATTTCGGCAGGGCCGGGCGCAGGAAGACGCGCTTGGGCAGCTTGTAGCGGGCGACCCTGTCGGCAAGGAAATCCAGGAGTTCGCCCTCGCCGAGGGCGGCGCCCTCGCGCAGCACGCAGACGGCGACGCCGATCTCGCCCCAGACCGGGTCCGGCACGCCCAGCACCGCGGTCTCCGCCACCGCCGGATGGGCCAGGATCTTCTCCTCGATCTCGCGCGGATAGATGTTGGAGCCGCCCGAGATGTACATGTCGGAAGCGCGGCCCGTGATGGTCAGGAAGCGCTGGGCGTCGAGGAAGCCGAGGTCTCCCGTCCGGAACCAGCCGTCGCGAAACGCCTCCGCATTGGCCTTGGGGTTATTCCAGTAGCCGGCGAAGACCGCCGGGCCGCAGACGCAGATCTCGCCGGTCTCGCCGGGCGCGCAGGCGCGGCCCTCCGGGTCCTGGATCTGCACCTCCATGCCGGTGCGCTCGATGCCGCAGGTGCCGATCCGCACGCCCGGCCCGTCCTCCGGGTCGTGGAGGTGGGGCGGCAGCACCGTGATGTTCCCGGTCACCTCGCCGAGCCCGAAATACTGCACGATCACCGGGCCGAGCGCGGCGAGCGCGCGCTTCTGATCCTCGCGGTACATCGGCGCGCCCGCGTAGATGATGTAGCGCAGGGAGGAATGGTCGTGCTCGGCCACCGCCGGGTGCTCGACCATCATCTTCAGGATGGTCGGCACGGTGAACAGGTTGGTGACGCGGTGGCGCGCGACGAGCCGCCAGACCTCGCCCCCGTCGAAGCGCTCGGAGGCCGGCAGCACGCTCGTCACTGCGCGGGCGATCTGGGCGAGCGCGTGGACGCCCGCCCCGTGGGAGAGCGGCGCCACCACGAGGGAGACGTCGCGCTCGGGCCGCGTGTCCGGCATCAGGTCGCAGAGGTGGTTGGTGATCACGAAGGCCATCTGGCCGTGGGTGAGCACCGCCGCCTTCGGCTTGCCCGTGGTGCCCGACGTGTAGAAGAACCAGCAGGGATCGTCGTGCTCGACCGGTGCGTTCGCCACCAGCCCCTCCGGGGCCTCGGCGAGGAGCGCCTCGTAGGGGAGGCCCTCCGCGTCGCCCTCGCCCAGGGTCACGACGAGCGCGAGGTCGGGCCGGGCCGCCCGCACGGCCGCGACGTGGTCGGGATTGTCCGCCTGGCACAGGAAGGCGCGGGCGCCCGACTGCTCGGCCAGGTAGGCGACGTCGCCGGGCATCAGGCGGTGGTTCGTCGGCACGAACACGGCGCCGAGCCGGAAGGCCGCCTGCATGATCTCCAGGATCGGGTTGCCGTTGCGGGCATGGACCAGCAGCCGGTCGCCCTTGGCGATGCCGCGGGCGGCCAGCGCGGCGGCGAGGCGCGAGACGCGGGCGTCGTACGCTGCCCAGGTCCAGTGCCGGTCGCCCCAGACGATGGCCGCCCGCTCGGGATGGCGCTGCGCCGCCTGGGTCAGGCAGTGGGCGAGGTTCATCACCCGGCGGGACATCGGGATCATGGGGCGCCTCCCGGCACGGTTGTTGTCATGGCGGCTTCATCCGCCGGCGGGTTCTTCAGGACCCGCCCCGATCCCCGTTATGGCACGCCGCGGCGCGGCCCCGGAAGCTGCGGCGATGGTGGGGGCTCATGCCCTGGCTGAGCATCGCGGCCCGGTGCGCCGCGGTGCCGTAGCCGACGTTGCGCTCCCAGGCATAGGCGGGGTGGCGGCGCGCCAGCACGGTCATCAGCCGGTCGCGCAGGACCTTGGCGAGGATCGATGCGGCGGCGATCTGCGGCACGAGCCGGTCCCCGCCGATAACGGCCTGCGCGCGGCCGTCGAGGCCCGGCGGCACGTCCCGCCCGTCCACCGCCACCGGCCCGGCGGACCCGAGCCGCCGCACCGCGCGCGTCATGGCATCGAGAGTCGCGGCGCGGATGTTGATGCGGTCGATCAGGTCCCGCGAGGCGCCCGCATAGGCGATCTGCGCCACCGCGGGCAGGCGCGCGGCGAGGCCCCGGCGCGTCGCCGCGTCGAGCCGCTTGGAATCGTCCAGGGCCTCGAGGAGGTCGGGAGGGAGGGCGGCGGGGTCGAACCGCACCGCCGCGACGATCACCGGGCCGCAGAGCGCCCCGCGCCCGACCTCGTCGCAGCCGATCAGGACCGGGTAGCGCGCCGCCTCGCGCGCGAGGAACGGACGGCTCACTTCTCGGTGCAGAGCCCGGCGGCGGAGAGGCGGCGGTGGTAGCGCGGGTCGCAGTCGGTGGCGAGGAAGGAGGCCCATTCGGAGGGCGAACCGTAGAAGGCGTTGCGGTCCACGTCGCCCTGCACGCCGGGTACCCGGCCCGTCGAGGTGAACTGCCAGAGCATCCAATCGCGGTTGGCGAATCGCTCCTCGGGTTCCGCCGCCGTCGAGCGCACCCAGTGCGGGTAGTCGGGCAACTCGCCCTCCAGCACGTCGCGGTGGAAGGTGATGTCCGTGTAGATGATCGGCCGCTTGCCGGTGTAGCGCTCCATCTCGGTGAGCATGGCCTGGGTCATCGCCAGGGCCTGGGCCTTCGGCAGCCGCTTCGGGCAGGTGGCCGAGTGGCCGTTCCACTCCACGTCGAGGACCGGAGGCAGGGCGGTCGGGTCGTTGGGGACGTTGCGCTTGAACCAGGCCATCTGCTCCTCGGGGGAGCGGCACCAGAACACGAAGTGGTAGGCGCCCCGCGGCACGCCGGCCTGGGCGGCGCCGGCCCAGTTCTCGCGGAAGCGCTCGTCGAGGTGGTCGCCGCCCTCCGTGGCCTTGATGTAGGCGAACTGCGTGCCGGCCCCCCGCACCGAGGCCCAGTCGATCGGCCCCTGCCACTTGGAGACGTCGATGCCCTGGATCGGGTGCTGCTTGGCCTTGGCCACGCCCGGATGAGGCTTGGCGTCGCCCTTCGTCGGGTAGTAGCTGCCGGAACTCGCGCAGGCGCCGAGCAGCGCGAGAACCGACGCGGCCGCGGCGCGCTTGGTCCAGGCGGAGCAGCGCGCGGCGAGGGAGAGGGGCTTCGACTCCAGCGGCATCGACGTGCGACCTGAACTGACGCAGAACACAATGGCTATTCGATGCGATGGGGCGGGTTAATGAAGGCTTGACAGTATTGCGGGCGAATCCCGGGAACCGTTGCCGGACAGCCACATCCGGGGTGGTGAGGCAGGGGCGGCAAGCCGTTCCGCAGCGTGGTCGCAGAGGGCGAAGGGGTGGAGAAGGTTCTGTTCACCATCGGGTACGAAGGCGCCGATTCCGAGCGCTTCGTCGGGGCGCTCACCGGCGCCGGGGTCGGGGTGCTGGCGGACGTGCGGGCGGTGGCACTGTCGCGCAAGCGCGGCTTCTCGAAGAGCGCGCTGCGCGACCGGCTCGCCGAATCGGGCATCGGCTACGCGCATCTGCGGGCGCTCGGCACGCCGAAGGCCGGGCGCGAGGCGGCGCGCGCCCATGACGCCGCCCTGATGCGGCGGATCTACTGCGCGGAGGTGCTGGACACCGGCGCGGGCGAGGAGGCCCTGGCGGACCTCGCGGCGCGCGCCGCCGAGGCCCCGACCTGCCTGCTCTGCTTCGAGCGGGACCCGGAGCGCTGCCATCGGCGCGTTCTCGCCGAGCGGCTCGCTCCGCGGGGCTTCCGGGTCGTCGACCTGTTCGCCTGAGCGCGGCCTACTTCTTGCGCGCCTTGCGGGCGGCGTAGCGGGCGTCGCGGGCGGCCTTCTGCTCGGCCTCCGCGGCGCGCTGGCGCTCCGCCTCCTCCTCCGCCTCGCGCTCGGCGCGGGCGCGGGCCTCCGCCTCCTCGGCGGCGCGGCGCTCGGCCTCGGCCTTGCGCTCGGCCTCGCGCTCCGCCTCGCGGACCGCGCGGGCCTCGGCGACACGCGCGCGCTCGGCCTTGCGGGCCTGCACCGCCGGGTCGTCCTCGGAGGGGCGGGCCTTGAACTTCTCCAGCATCGCCTTCTTCGCCTCGGCTGATGCGCCCTGGCGATTGCCAAACTGCTGGTCCTTGAAGCCTGCCATCGGGGGAATCTCGTTCGGGTCCTGCTCGGGGGCGCCGGGCGCCGGTCTGGGGTGTGACAGTCCTGTAGCGCCCGCCGCGCCCGGATTCAAAGCCAAAGGAACGTGGGGACCCGAGAGAATGCGCGGACGTAAGGGGAGGAGTTGTCAAGGTTTGCCTCCCAGGATGCCGCCGTCGCTGGACCGAAGCGGGCACCAGGGGAGACGGATGCGTGCGGTCGTGCTCGACGATGCGGAACTGAACAACCTCCTGATGGTGGAGGCCCTGCGGCCGATCGCGGGTTGCGTGCCCGACGTCTTCACGCGGCCCGCCGACGCCCTCGAGCACATCCGCCGGCACGGCCCCGAGATCGGCATCGTGCTCACGGATTACGAGATGCCCGAGATGGACGGCCTCGCCTTCATCCGGGCGGCCCGGGCGGTGCCGGGCTTCGCGCACGTGCCGATCGTGATGGTGACGAGCTTCGACGCCCGGGCCCTGCGCCGCGAGGCGCTGGAGGCGGGCGCCACCGACTTCGTCAACAAGCCCTGCGACCCGGTCGAGATCCGCGCCCGCGTCACCAACCTGCTCGCCCTCAGCCGGGCCTATCGCGAGCAGGAGGAGCGGGCCGAGTGGCTCGCCCGCGAGGTCGCCAAGGCGGTCTCGATCATCGAGGCCCGCGAACGCGAGATCGTGACCCTGCTGATGCGCGCCGCCGAGCACCGCGACACCGATACGGGCGACCACGTGGCGCGGGTCGCCGGCTACGTGACGCTGATCGCCGGGGCGATGGGCTTCCCGCCGGCGCGCTGCCGCCTGATGAGCCTCGCCTCGACCATGCACGACGTCGGCAAGATCGCGATCCCGGACGCGATCCTGCTCAAGCCCGGCCCCCTCGATCCCGAGGAGCGGCACGAGATGGAGCAGCACGCCCTGCGCGGGCAGCGGATGCTCGAAACGAGCAGTTCCGAGGTGGTGCGCCTCGCCGCCGAGATCGCCGGCAGCCACCACGAGCGCTGGGACGGGACGGGCTATCCGCACGGGCTTGCCGGCGAGGCGATCCCGCTCGCGGGCCGGATCGTCGCGGTGGCGGACGTGTTCGACGCGCTCACGAGCGAGCGCCCCTACAAGGCCGCCTGGACCCTCGAGGCGGCCCGCGACCACGTGGTCGCCCAGGCCGGGACGCATTTCGATCCGGCGGTGGTGAGCGCCTTCCTCGCTTGCTGGGACGACGTCGCGGCCCTGGCCGGGCCGGACGCCGCGCGGGCGGCCTGACCGTGATGGCGCGCCCGGCCTTCGGCCGCCGAACCGGCCTCGATTCCGGCGCCCCGGGGCGCGGCGCCCATCCCGGCGACCCCCGCCCACGCGTCGGGTCCCGGCGCGGGGCATCCCTGGCGACGCGCCTCAGCCGCGCCGTGGTGGGCGCCGTCCTCGTCGCGCTCGCGGTGAGCACGGCGCTGGGCACGTGGCGCGAGGCGACGCGCTACGTGGCGGACAAGCGCGACTGGCTGCACGGCATCGCCTCGGTCTTCGCGAGCGCCGGCGCCCGCGCGGCCGCCGAGAGCGACGCGGCCGCCGCCCACGCGGCCCTACGGGCCATCGCCGACGAGAAGGGTATCGTCTACGCCGCCCTGACGCTGGCGGACGGCATGCCGCTCGCCGAGCAGGGCACGGGCCTGCGGCTGGCGCGCGACCTCGACCTCGACCGCCAGGAGGGCGTCTCGCCCCTGGATCTCCTGGGGACGCACACGATCAAGCTGAGCGTGCCGGTGCGCGAGAACGCCGTCCAGGTCGGGCGGGTCACCCTGATCGCCGAGACCACCGACCTGATCGACCGCCTCTACGAGGTGCTGGCCAACGCGGCGATGACGGCGGGGCTCGCGGTGGTGGTGGGGCTCGCGGTGGCGTGGCGCCTGCAGAGCGCGCTGACGGGCCCGCTCGTGGCCCTCGCGCGCGCCATGACGACCGTGCGCGAGAACCACGACTACGCCCACCGGGTGAGCGTGGCGGGCGACGACGAGGTCGGGGCGCTCGCCGCGACCTTCAACGGCCTGCTCGACGCGGTCGACGAGCGCGACCGCAGGCTCGCCGCCCACCGGGCCCGCCTGGAGCAGGAGGTGAGCGACCGCACTGCCGACCTCAGCGAGGCCAAGGAGGCGGCCGAGAGCGCCAACGCGGCGAAGTCGACCTTCCTCGCCACGATGAGCCACGAGATCCGCACGCCGATGAACGGCATGCTGGTGATGGCCGAGTTGCTGGCCTCCGCCGACCTGCCGGCGCGCCAGCGGCGCTACGCGGAGGTCATCGCCCGCTCCGGCCAGAGCCTGCTGGCGATCATCAACGACATCCTCGATCTCGCGAAGGTCGAGGCCGGCAAGCTGGAGCTGGAGCGCATCCCGGTCGATCCGGCCGAGGTGGCGGACACGGTGGTGACGCTGTTCGGCGAGAAGGCGCGGGCCAAGGGCCTCGACCTCGCGGCGCTTGTGGCGCCCGACGTGCCGCGGGCGATCGCCGGCGATCCGGTCCGCCTCGGTCAGATCCTCGGCAACTTCGTGAGCAACGCGCTGAAATTCACGGAGCGCGGCCACGTCCTGATCCGGATCGAGCCCCGCGACGACGGCCGGCTGCTGCGGCTCTCCGTCACCGATACCGGCCTCGGCATCCCGCAGGACAAGCTCGCCTCGCTCTTCACGGCCTTCGCGCAGGCCGACCAGTCGACCACCCGCCGCTTCGGCGGCACCGGCCTCGGCCTGTCGATCGCCCAGCGCCTCGCCGTCGCCATGGGCGGCCGGGTCGGCGTCGAGAGCCGGCCGGGGGAGGGCTCGACCTTCTTCGCCGAGATCCCGGTCGCGGTGCTGGACGCCGCCCGCCCGCCGGCCCGCGCGCCCGCGGTGCCCCCGCTGGTGGCGGTCTCGGTCGCCGGGGAGGCCACCCGCGCGGCGCTCCTGTCGGGCCTCGCGGCGGCGGGCTTCGTCCCCGGGGGCGAGGGGGCGGGCATCGCCATCCTGGATGCGGCCGACCTCGCGGCGCGGGGCCGGCCGGCCGGGGCCGCCCGCGTGCTGGCCCTGGCCCCGATGGCCGATGCGAGCGGCGCCGACGTGCTGGCCCGGGGCCTCGCCGACGAGGTGCTGCGCTGGCCGCTGGCGCAGGCCGAGTGGCGCCGGGCGCTCGCGATCCTGGCCGAGGGCGGCACCTTCGAGAAGGCCGAGGGGGCCGAGGCCGCCGGCCCCGCCGCGCATTTCCCGCAGGCCCGGGTGCTGGTGGCGGACGACAGCCCGGTCAACCGCGAGGTCGCCGTGGAGGCGCTGGGCCGCTGCGGGATCACGCGGGTCGTCACGGTGGAGAACGGCCGGGAGGCGGTGGCGGCCGCGGAAGCGGGCGGCTTCGACCTGATTCTGATGGACGGCAGCATGCCGGTGCTCGACGGCTTCGACGCGGCCCGCGCCATCCGTGCCCACGAGGCGGAGAGCGGCGCGGCGCGGGTGCCGATCGTGGCGCTCACCGCCCACGTCATCGGCGAGGGCGCCGAGGCGTGGCGGCACGCGGGCATGGACGGGATCCTGGCCAAGCCCTTCACGCTCGCCGACCTCGCCCGGATCCTCGAACGCCTGGTCCGGGCCGATTCGATCCCGGCCGAGGCATTCGCCGCGCCGGCGCCCGCTCCGGCACCGGCGCCGGCACCGGCACCGTCCGGATTGCTCGACGCCGGGACGCTCGCCAGCCTCGACGAGATGGCGCAGGCGAGCGGGCCGGCCTTCATCGCGCGGGTCCTGAGCCTGTTCCGCGAGCACGCCCCGCCGAGCCTCGCCGCCCTACGGGCGGCCGCGGACCCGCCCGCCGTGGCGCGGGCGGCGCACGGCCTCAAGTCGATGAGCCTGAATGTCGGGGCGGGCGCGCTGGCGGCGCAGCTCGGGGAGATCGAGCGGGCCGCGCGGGTGAGCGAGCGCATGCCGGAGGCCGCGACGCTCGACGCGGTGGACTCCCTCCTGGCGGCGAGCCTCGCGGCCCTCGACGGGCATTTCGCGGCGCTGCCGGCGGCGGCCTGAGGAGGGGAGGGGCCCCGCGGCCCGCGCTCCCCGACACCGCGCCGCGCTTGGCCTGCCGGCCGATCTCGTGTAGGAGCGCCCCGAATTCGAGGCCCGGGCGCCCGCGCGGCGCGCCGGCCATTGGCACGTTGGGGCCTGCGCGCCGCCCCCTGGAAGCCCGATGCAGACCGTCCTGATCGTCGTCCACCTGATCATCGTCCTCGCGCTGATCGCCGTCGTGCTGCTGCAGCGCTCCGAGGGCGGGCTCGGCCTCGGCGGCGGGGGCAGCGGCACGCAGGGGTTCCTGACC
Source organism: Methylobacterium sp. JK268 (assembly GCF_054052225.1). Taxonomy (NCBI): domain Bacteria; kingdom Pseudomonadati; phylum Pseudomonadota; class Alphaproteobacteria; order Hyphomicrobiales; family Methylobacteriaceae; genus Methylobacterium; species Methylobacterium sp. JK268. Next base: position 29,738 of record NZ_JBSVZN010000010.1, read on the forward strand.
GGCCGCGGCCAGGCCAACGCGCTCACCCGCGCCACCGCCGTCCTGGCCGCCCTGTTCTTCACCACCAGCATGGTGCTGGCGATCCTGTCGCACCGCACCGCCGCGCCGCGCTCGATCTTCGAGGGTGCCGGCCAGACCCGCGCCCCGGCGGCGGGCCAGCCGGCGACGCCGCCCGCCGGCAACCTCCTCGACCAGCTGCGCCAGCAGCAGGGCGACGCGCCGAGCGCGCCGGCCTCCCCCGCGGCGCCCGCCCCGGCGCCCGCGGAACCAGCCGCGCCGCAATCGCGCTGACGCGGACGGACCGTCCGATCCGATCATGACGCGGGGCGGGCTCACGCCCGCCGCCCTCCCGCCTGTGGATCCGGCCGGCCTCCGCCGCCCGGGTCCCGTTCCGTTTGAGCCCCGGCGTTGGCCTTTCCGGCCCGCCGCTGTATGGAGCAGGTCCCATGACGCGGTACGTCTTCATCACCGGCGGCGTGGTCTCCTCCCTGGGCAAGGGCCTCGCCTCGGCGGCGCTGGCGGCGCTCCTGCAGGAGCGCGGCTACAAGGTCCGCCTGCGCAAGCTCGACCCCTACCTCAACGTCGATCCGGGCACGATGAGCCCGACCCAGCACGGCGAGGTCTTCGTCACCGACGACGGGGCCGAGACCGACCTCGACCTCGGCCATTACGAGCGCTTCACCGGCGTGCCGGCGACGCGGGCCGACAACATCACCACGGGGCGGATCTACCTCGACATCATCACCAAGGAGCGGCGCGGCGACTATCTCGGCGCGACGATCCAGGTCATCCCGCACGTCACCAACGCCATCAAGGAGTTCGTGCTCGACGGGAACGAGGATTACGACTTCGTGCTCGTCGAGATCGGCGGCACGGTCGGCGACATCGAGGGCCTGCCGTTCTTCGAGGCGATCCGCCAGCTCGGCCAGGAGCTGCCGCGGGGGCTGTGCGCCTACATCCACCTGACGCTGCTGCCCTACATCCCGTCCGCGGGCGAATTGAAGACCAAGCCGACCCAGCACTCGGTGGCGGAGCTGCGCTCGATCGGCATCCAGCCCGACATCCTGCTCTGCCGCTGCGACCGGCCGATCCCCCGCGAGGAGCGGCGCAAGCTCGCCCAGTTCTGCAACGTGCGCGAGTCGGCGGTGATCGAGGCGCGGGACGTGGCCTCAATCTACGACGTGCCGCTCTCCTACGGCGAGGAGGGGCTGGACCGGGAGGTGCTGGCCCTGTTCGGCATCGAGGCGGCGGCGCCGCCCCGTCTGGAGCGCTGGCGCACCATCTCGGAGCGGGTGAAGAACCCCGAGGGCGAGGTCTCCATCGCCATCGTGGGCAAGTACACGGGCCTCAAGGACGCCTACAAGTCGCTGATCGAGGCCCTGACCCACGGCGGCATCGCCAACCGGGTCAAGGTCAACCTCGAATGGATCGAGGCCGAGATCTTCGAGCGCGAGGACCCGGCGCCGTTCCTGGAGGGGCTGAACGGCATCCTGGTGCCGGGTGGCTTCGGCCAGCGCGGCGCCGAGGGCAAGATCCGGGCGGCCCGCTACGCCCGCGAGAAGAGGATCCCGTATTTCGGCATCTGCTTCGGCATGCAGATGGCGGTGGTGGAGGCGGCGCGCTCCCTCGCCCAGATCCCGGAGGCGAACTCGACCGAGTTCGGCCCGACGCCGGAGCCGGTCGTCGGCCTCCTCACCGAGTGGATGCGCGGCAACGAGCTGGAGAGGCGCGCGGCCGAGGGAGATCTCGGCGGCACGATGCGGCTCGGCGCCTACGCGGCGAATCTCGCGCCCGACACGCGCATCGCCCGGATCTACGGCACGACCGAGATCCGGGAGCGCCACCGCCACCGCTTCGAGGTCAACATGGCCTATCGCGAGCGGCTGGAGGCCAAGGGCCTGCGCTTCTCCGGCACCTCCCCGGACGGGCTCCTGCCCGAGACCGTGGAGGTCGAGGGGCACCCCTGGTTCATCGGCGTGCAGTTCCACCCGGAGCTGAAGTCGCGGCCCTTCGAGCCGCACCCGCTGTTCCAGTCCTTCATCGAGGCGGCGGTGGTGCAGAGCCGGCTGGTGTGATCCGCTAGGCCCGTGTACGCAAGGTCCCCGAAGTCCGCGGCGGCCGAGGGGGCAGCGGAATGCTGACGTCGATTTCCGGCCTGGGCGCCTTCCTGGCCTATTTCGCGACGGCCGCGGGGCTCGTCGCGGCCTACCTCGTCATCTACATGCTGGCGACCGCGCACGACGAGCTGGCGCTGATCCGCGGGGGCGTCACGGCGGCCGCCATCGCGCTCGGGGGCAGCCTGCTGGCCTTCACGCTGCCCTTGGCGGCCGCGATCATCAACGCCCAGTCCCTCCTCGACTGCGCGGTCTGGGGCCTCGTGGCGCTCATCGTGCAGATGGGCGTCTACTGGATCGTGCGGATCGCCCTGCCGGGCCTGTCGGCCCAGATCGCCGCGGGCGAGACGGCGCCCGCGGTCTTCCTCGCCGCGGCCTCGCTGGCGGCCGGCATCGTCGACGCCGCGTCGATGACCTACTGAGATGATCCCCGACCTCAAGCGCTCGCAGGCCGTTTCGCTGGCCCTCCTCGTGGGTGCGGGCGCCACGGCCTGGGGCCTCGCCCGGCGCGATCCCTCGCAGCGGGAGGAGGACGCGCTCATCTACGCCGACCTCGCCGCCTGCACGGCGCAGGGACTGCGCCCGCCGGAGGCCTGCGAGGCCGCCGACCGGGAGGCGCGCGCCCTCTACCCGCGCGTCGCACCCCGCTACGCCTCGAACGCCGAGTGCGAGGCCCATCACGGCTGCGGCGGCTGCACGGCGGGCGGCTTCGTCGGGAACGAGGCCGCCGGCTTCTTCATCCCGGTCCTGTCGGGCTTCCTGATCGGCCGCACGCCGGAGCAGAACCTGCCGGTGCAACCGCTCTTCCGCCACGCCCCGCGCGCCTGCGGCAGCGGGGCCGCCGCGACCGGCAGCTACTGCACCAGCAGCGGCGGCCGCGTCTGGGCCGCGTCGAGCCGGTCGAGCACCGCGCGGGTCTCCTCGGCGGTGGCGCGCAGCCCGCCGACCACGCCCCGGGTGATCGCCAGCGGCGGCTTCGGGGGCACCGGTCACGCCATGACCGCGGCCCATGGCGGGGCAGGGGCAGGGGGAAGCTGATGCGTCGCCTCGACCTCGGCGAGCGGCCGGACTGGCGCCACAGGGCCGCGGCCGCGGGCTTCACCTTCCACAGCTTCGACGGCGCCCCCTACTGGGACGAGAGCCACGCCTACGCCTTCACCCTCGACCAAGTCGAGCGCGGGATCGAGGCGCCGAGCGCGGACCTCCACGCCCTCTGCCTCGACTTCGTCGACCGGGCCGTGGGCGACGAGGCGGTCCTCGCCTCCCTGGGGCTGCCCGCGCACGCCTTCGACGTCGTGCGCGAGAGCTGGCGGCGGGGCGACCCGTCGCTCTACGGCCGGCTCGACCTCGCCTATGACGGGCGCGGGCCCGCGAAGCTCCTCGAGTACAATGCCGACACGCCGACCGCCCTCTACGAGACCGGCGTCTTCCAGTGGCTCTGGCTGGAGGACCTCCTCGACTCGGGCCGGTTGCCGGCCGGCAGCGACCAGTTCAACGCGGTGCACGAGCGCCTGATCGCGCGCTTCGCGGCGATCGGCGGCCCCGTCGCCTTCACCTGCATGGCCGAGGCGCCCGAGGATCGCGGCACCGTCGCCTACCTGCAGGATTGCGCCCATCAGGCGGGGCTCGCCACCCGCTTCGTGCCCCTCGACGGGATCGCCTTGCGCGAGGACGGCGCCTTCTCGGACGGGCTCGGAGCGGATCTCGGCAGGTTGTTCAAGCTCTATCCCTGGGAATGGGCCTTCCGGGACGCCTTCGGGGCGCGGCTCGCCGGGACGCCGACCCGGTTCCTGGAGCCGCCCTGGAAGGCCGTGCTCTCGACCAAGGGGCTGCTGCCGCATCTCTGGCGGCTCGCGCCCGGCCACCCGAACCTGCTGCCGGCCTATTTCGAGGACGACCCGGCCAAGGCCGGGCTGGGGACGAGCTTCGTCAAGAAGCCGATCCTGTCGCGGGAGGGGGCAAACGTCCTGATGGTGCGCGACGGCGCCGTCCTCGCCCGGGAGGAAGGGCCCTACGGCGCCGAGGGCTTCGTCCGCCAAGCCCTCGTCGACCTGCCGGTCTTCGCCGGGGCGCGGGTGCTGGCCGGGAGCTGGATGGTCGGGGACGCGCCCGCGGGCCTGTGCCTGCGCGAGGGCGAGGACTGGATCACCGGCAACCGCGCGCGGTTCGTGCCGCACGCGATCCTGCCGTGACGCCGCCGCGCCCATACCCTATCTCCCCGGCGTGACCGAGATCCTGTTCTACCACCTGCAGCGTCAGCCCCTCGAATCGGTGCTGCCGAACCTCCTGGAGAAGTCCCTGGAGCGGGGCTGGCGCGTCGTCGTCCAGGCGGCGAGCGAGGAGCGGCTCGCCGCCCTCGACGACCAGCTCTGGACCTTCTCGGAGGAGAGCTTCCTGCCCCACGGCACCGATCGCGAGCCCGATTCCGGCACGCAGCCCGTGGTGCTCACCCTGCGCGAGACCAACCCCAACGGCGCCTCGATCCGCTTCCTGGTCGAGGGCGCGCCCCTGCCGGAGGACGCGGATGCCTACGCGCGCATCTGCATCCTGTTCGATGGCACCGACCAGGAGGCCCTGCTCCACGCCCGCGAGCAGTGGCGCCACGCCAAGGAGGCCGGCCACGGCGTGGCCTATTGGCAGCAGGACGAGAACGGTCGCTGGCAGAAGAAGGCGTGACGGCGCGCAAGGAGAGACCCCGATGATCCGCATCCTGATGCTGCTCGCCGCCCTCGCGGCGGCGCCCGCGCTCGCGCAGCAGCAACCGCCGCGCCCGCCGGAGGCCCGCGCCGCCGAGGCGAGCCGCCCGACCGAGGGGCGGCGGCTGCCGCCCGACGCGGTGACCCAGCACAGCCTCACCCTCGGGGACGGGCGGGTGCTGGCCTTCACGGCGACCGCCGGCAGCCTCGCCCTCGTCGACGAGAGCGGCAAGCTCCAGGCGGAGATCGCCTTCACGGCCTTCACGCTGCCCGACCGGGAGCGGGCGACCCGGCCCGTCACCTTCGCGATCAACGGCGGCCCGGGGGCGGCCTCGGCCTATCTCAACCTCGGCGCCGTGGGGCCCTGGCGCCTGCCCCTCGACGGGACCAGCATCAGCCCCTCCGCCCCGCCCGTGCCGGTGGCGAACGACGAGACCTGGCTCGACTTCACGGACCTCGTCTTCCTCGATCCGGTCGGCACCGGCTACAGCCGCGCCTCGGGCGACGACGCCAAGCGCTACTACGCGGTGGACGCGGATGCCGCGGTCCTGTCCGCGGCGATCGCCCGCTGGCTGCGCAGCAACGACCGCCTGACCTCGCCGAAATTCTACCTCGGGGAGAGCTACGGCGGCTTCCGCGGGCCGCTCATCGCCCGCAAGCTCCAGGACGATGTCGGGGTCGGGCTGTCGGGCCTCGTCCTGCTCTCGCCGGTCCTGGATTTCGCCTGGCTGCAGCCGCCGCGGCACAACCCCCTCGGCGACGTCACCCGGCTGCCCTCGCTCGCCGCCGCCGGCCTGGAGCGGCGCGGCGCCACCCCGGACGCCGCCGCGATGGCGCAGGCCGAGTCCTACGCCACGGGCGACTACCTCGCCGACCTGCTGCGCGGCCCCCGGGATGGTGCCGCCCGCGAGCGCCTGACCGAGCGCGTCGCCGCGCTCACCGGCCTCGACGCCGCCCTCGTGCGGCGGCAGGGAGGGCGGATCTCAGCCAGCAGCTACCAGCGCGAGAGCGGGCGGGCCGAGGGCCGGGTCGCCAGCGCCTACGACACCGGCATCACGGGCTGGGACCCGGAGCCGGACGCCGCCTATGCGGGCTTCGAGGACCCGGTCCTCACCGCCATTCAGGCCCCGCTCGCGAGCGCTGCCGTCGACCTCACCGCCCGCACCCTGAACTGGCGGGTGACGAACCTGCGCTACGAACTCCTGAACGGCAGCGTGAACCGGCAGTGGAACTGGGGCTCGGGTCGCCAGCCGCCCGAGGTGGTGAGCGACCTGCGCCAGGCGCTCGCCCTCGACGGGTCGCTGCGGGTGCTGGTCGCCCACGGCTACACCGACCTCGTCACGCCCTATTTCGCCTCCAAGCTGATCCTCGACCAGCTCCCCGCCTACGGGACGGGGCGCCGGCTCAGCTTGGCGGTTTTCCCGGGCGGCCACATGTTCTATTCCCGCCAGGCCTCGCGGGCGGCGCTCCGGGGCGAGGCGCTGCGCCTCTACGAGGCGGCGCTGGCGGCGCGGCGGGACAGCAGCGAGGGACGATGACGAGGATCCGGGGCCTCGCCGCGATGATCGGCGCGGCACTGCTCTCGGGCTGCGGCGGCGGCCCGGAGCGCGCGTCACCGGTCGCGGCGATCCCGCCCCCGCGGCCGCCCGCCTATTCCGGGCCGGTCCTCGCCCCGGACGGCAGCTGCACCGGGCCGGCCCCCAGCGCGGCGGCGGAGATCGCGCCCGGCATCGGCGAGTGCGAGCTCGTGCGCCTGAAGGGCAAGCCCCCGACCGACGTCCTCGTCGGCGAGAGCGGGCGCGGCCAGCGCGAGGTGCAGGTGCTCTACGCCGAGCCCGGCGGCAAGGAACTCTACTTCTTCGTCAACAACCGGCTCGACCGGGTCGTGAAGTAGCCCGCGCGGGGCGGGACCCGCGGCCCCCGTCCGCGGCCGTCGCGGCCGGCCGTTGCAAGCAAGACGCTCCTGCGAGGAACGAGTCCCTGATGGCGCGCGACCCGAACGCGATCGACTTCTGGCGCGGCTTCGCCCTGATCACGATCTTCATCAATCACATCCCCGGCAACGTCTTCGAGAACTTCACCTACTCGCAGTACGGCACCTCGGACGCGGCCGAGCTGTTCGTGTTCCTGGCGGGCTGGTCGATCGGGATCGCGATCCGCGGCCGCAGCGGGCAGGTGGAACCGGCGGGGCGCACGGTGCTGCGGCTGCTCTCGCGGATGGTCGAGGTCTACCGGGCGCAGCTGGTGATCACGGCGATCGCGCTCGCGCTCCTGGCGGGGGCCGCCCTCGTCCTCGACAACCCGCTCCTGCTCGAATGGCACAATGCCGGCCCGGTCTTCACCGACCCGGTCCAGACCACCGTCGGCTGGGTCACCCTCCTGCACCAGCTCGGCTTCTTCAACATCCTGCCGCTCTACGTGGTGCTGCTCGGCCTCGCCCCCGTCTTCGTGCTCACGGCGCGGCTGAGCCGGCTCGCGGCGCTCGGCGCCTCGCTCGCCCTCTACCTGACGGCGCTCGTCCTCGAACTCAACATCCCGTCCTGGCCGCAGGAGGGGCACTGGTTCTTCAACCCCCTGTGCTGGCAGCTCCTGCTGGTGCTCGGCTTCCTGGCGCACGAGTGGCGGCGCGAATCGGCGGCCTTCCTGACGTGGCGGCGGCGCCTGCGCCCCCTCGGGATCGGCATCGTGATCCTCGGGGCGGTGCTGGCGTGGTTCCACATCCGGCCCGATCCGCTGACCGTGCCGGAGCCGCGCCTCCTCTTCACCTTCGACAAGTCGCACCTGCCGCCGGCCCGGCTGATCCACTTCATCGGCGTGATGCTCGCCTTCCAGGGCGCCTTCGAGTGGATTTACGCGCGGTCCGCCTGGCTGGGGCGCCACCTGGCCGCCCTGGGCCGCAACTCGCTCGCGGTCTTCTCGGTCGGGTCGATCGGCAGCCTCGCGGGGCAGCTCGTCAGGTTCTGGACAGGAGGCGGTTTCGCCGTCGACCTTCTTGTCGTAGGATCTGGCATATTAGTACTCGCGTTCACCGCATGGTTCGTCGAATGGCGCTCCCGTTCTCCTCGGTCCTCCGTCTCGGCCTGACCGGTCTGTTCGGGCTCGCCGCGCTCTGCACGGCGGCGGCGCAGGGATCGACGGTGCCGACGCCGGCCGCGAAGGTGGTGGCGCCGGGTCCCGACGTGCCGGATCCGAGCCTCTCGCCCGAGTGCCGCGTGCCCGGCTCGAAGCTCTACACCCTGGCCAAGCTGCGCGCCGTGAAGAAGGCCCTGCAGGAGCAGCGGGCGATCCACGTGCTCTCGCTCGGCTCCAGCTCCGGCGGCCTCGGCGGGGCGACCTATCCGGTGAAGCTCGAATCGGCCCTGGAGCAATCCTTTCCCGACGTGACGGTGGACGTGGACAGCCGCGGCCTGCAGGGCGAGATCACCTACGGGGCCACCGAGCGCGTGCGCAACATGATCGCGGAGATAGAGCCGGACCTCGTCGTCTGGCAGGTCGGCTCCAACGACGCGCTCGCCCGGGTCGACGTCGAGGCCTTCGCGGCCTCCCTGTCCGAGACGATCGACTGGATCAAGTCGCACGGCATCGACGTGGTGCTGGTCGACCCGCAATACACCGCGAGCCTCGCGCAGGACGGCTACTACAACACCTTCGTGCGCACGATCCAGCGCGTGGCCTCCGAGAAGCAGGTGCCGCTGGTGCTGCGCTTCGAGGCGATGCGCTACCTCGCGGGCCACGCCAAGGGCGACGGGCTGATCGGTGCCGGCTTCCACCTCGCCGATCTCGGCCATCGCTGCATGGCCGAGCACGTGACCCGGGCGATCACCGTGTCGCTGCTCCAGCCCGACGTCACCGGGACGGCGGGCCCGCCCCCGCCCCCGGCGCCGACCGCCGCGGCCAAGCCGAACCCCTGAGGCCGCGCCGTCCGGCGGGCCGCTGCGACGCGACGCGCGGGTCCACACCGCCCCTGTGCACAGCGGGGGTGACGCGCCGACAGCCCTCGTTTTGTGCGCCGCACCGGAACCATAACCGCAGCGTCGCGGTTCTGTTCATGTCCCGCTCAGGCCCGATCGTGCTTGATCCCCGCCAACGATTGGCGTCTCAGGAGAACTCGTCGTGCGCATAGCCCAGATCGCTCCCCTCGCGGAGGCTGTCCCGCCCAAGTTCTACGGCGGCACCGAGCGCGTGGTCTCGTGGCTGACCGAGGAGCTGGTCCGGCAGGGCCACGACGTGACGCTGTTCGCGAGCGGCGATTCTGAGACGAGCGCCAAGCTCGTCGCCTGCGCGCCCGAGGGCCTGCGGCTGGCCGGCATCCGCGACCACGTCGCGAGCCACCTCGCCATGCTGTACCACCTGCGTCGGCGCGCGGACGAATTCGACATCATCCACTTCCACATCGACCTCCTGCAGTACCCGCTGTTCGAAGACCTGAACCACAAGTGCGTCACGACCCTGCACGGTCGCCTCGACGTGCCGGACTTCATGCCGGTCTACCGCACCTTCACGGGCATGCCGCTGGTCTCGATCTCCGACCATCAGCGCGGGCCGATGCCGTCGAACGCCAACTGGCTGGCGACGATCCATCACGGCCTGCCGGCGGAGAATTGCCGCTTCTCGGCGACCCCGAAGGACGGCGGCTACCTCGCGTTCCTGGGCCGCATCTCCCCCGAGAAGCGCCCCGACCGCGCCATCGAGATGGCCAAGCGCTCGGGCGTGAAGCTCAAGATCGCCGCCAAGGTCGACAAGGCCGACCAGGAATACTGGGATGAGGTCATCGAGCCGATGACCCATCACCCGCTCGTCGAGTATATCGGCGAAATCAACGAGGACCAGAAGCACGACTTCCTCGGCAACGCCCTGGCGCTCGCCTTCCCGATCGACTGGCCGGAGCCGTTCGGCCTGGTGATGATCGAGGCGATGTCGGCGGGCACGCCGGTGATCGCGTGGCGCAACGGCTCGGTGCCGGAGGTGATCAAGGACGGCGTGTCGGGCGTGGTGGTCGAGTCCATGGACGAGGCCGTGGCCGCGGTCGAGACCGTGAAGGGCATGAGCCGCCAGGCGGTGCGCCGCTACTTCGACACCCGCTTCACCGCCACCGTGATGGCGAACACCTACGTCAACGCCTACGAGTCGCTGATCGCGGCGGACGCGGCGGCGATCAAGATCCCGGGCCTCGTCCGCGAGATCGGGGCCTCCGCCACCAACGGCGTGCACGGCGCGGTGCCGGCCGGTCTCTGGCCGCTCTAAAGCCGCCTCACCGACCCTCACGACGCCACGCGGGGCCCGTTCCGAAAGGAGCGGGCCCCGTTTCCATTCCGGTCAGCGTGGAGCCGCCCCGATGAAAGGAGAGGCGCACCCTCGTCGCGATCCGCTACGGGACGGTGCAAGGTGACCTGGGCGGTCTGCTTCCGGGTGGCGATCAGCCGCCCGTCGAGATGCGGCCCACCACGATCTCGCGCCACAGCGCCACGCCGCGGGTGTTGACGCCGCAGCAGGCCACCGTCCCGGCCCATTCCCGATCGGCCTTGGGGACCATCTCCCCGACGAGCCTGCCCTTCCCGGCCACGGATCCAGATGCCGCACCGGCGACGCGGCCGAGACGCTTTATCAAGGCGACCCTGACGGCGTTCACGCCGTCGCGGCCGATCATGGCACGGCCTACGATCCGGCCGGCACGGGTCTCGCGTCGCACGGGAGCCTCGCCCGCGCCCTCCGGCAGGCCCGGGCACTGGCCGGGGCGCCGCCCGCCCGGTCCCGACCGGTTGCCAACGCCACCCAGGAGACGGCCATGCCCGACTTCGTGTTCATGCTGACGCGGCACGACCGCACGGTGGCGGATGCGGGCGAGCGCCTCGCCGAGGCCCTCGACGCGGGCCTGCGCCACGTCGGGTTCAAGGATGTCGGGCTGCCGCTCCCCGCTCTCGACCGCCTCGCCGCCACGATCCGGGCGGCGGGCGGGACGGCCTATCTCGAGGTGGTCAGCCTCGACGAGGAGAGCGAGCGGCGCTCGGCGCGGGCCGCCGTGGATCTCGGCGTCGACGTGCTGATGGGCGGCACCCGCCCGCACGCCGTGCTGCCGCTCCTCGCCGGGACCGGGATCCGCTACTACCCGTTCCCGGGCCGGGTCGTCGGCCATCCGAGCCGGCTCGACGGCAGCCCGGAGGCGATCGTCGCGAGCGCTCAAGGTCTCGCCGCGATGCCGGGCGTGCACGGCCTCGACCTCCTCGCCTACCGCTTCGCCGGCGACGTGCCCGACCTGATCGCCCGGGTCTGCGCCGCGGTGGACAAGCCCGTGCTGGTGGCGGGCTCGATCGACCGAGAGGAGCGGATCGCCGCCCTGGTCCGGGCGGGCGCGGCCGGGTTCACCATCGGCACGGCGGCGCTCGACGGGCGGTTCCCGTCCGCGGAGCCCGGCCTGCGCGGCCAGATCGCGGCGGTGCGGGACCTGCTGGCGCGGGCCACGCGCCCGGGGGCCTGACCGCCGTCGTCTCGTGATGCTGTCGCGCGGAACCCCTGGTACAGGCCGCAGGATGGCCCACATTGGCGGGCGTATGGGGCGGGACGCGCCCCGATTCGCGCCTCGCCCGGACCCTTCCTGCCCCTTGCACCCCGGAGACCCGCCCCGATGGCCGCGACCGTCCAGGACCTCCCGCTCCCTCCCGGCGCCCTCGACGACGAGCCCCTGCCGCAATACCACATCGAGGCCCAGACCTCGCTGGTCGAGCGGCCGCTGCGCTCCCTCAAGCACGGCGACGCCTTCGCGGTCCTCGACAGTTACGGCGATATCGGCGTCTTCCCGGGGCCTGAGGGCCTCTACTTCCAGGACACGCGCTTCCTCTCGCGCCTCGAACTCACCGTCGAGGGCCAGCGCCCGCTGCTGCTCGGCTCGGTGATCCAGGACGACAACGGCGCGCTCTCGGTCGACATGACCACGCCCGACATCCGCCTCGACGCGGGCGACGAGACCGCGATCCCCCGCGAGATCATCGCCCTCGAGCGCACCAAGTTCATGTTCCGGGGCACCTGCTACGACCGGATCGGGTTGCGCAACTACGACACCAAGCCCCGTCACCTGCGCCTCGCGCTGACCTTCGACGCGGATTTCCGCGACCTGTTCGAGGTCCGCGGCAGCACCCGCGAGCAGCGGGGCCAGCGCAGCGTCGCGGTGACGAGGCCCGACGAGGTCACCTTCCGCTACCAGGGCCTCGACCAGCGCCTGCGCACCACCCGCCTGCGCTTCGGCCCCGCCCCGGCGGTGATCGAGCCGCACCGGGCCGAGTTCGCGATCCGCCTCGCCCCGGGCGGCCGCACCTCGATCTTCGTGCGGGCGGTGTTCGACGCCACCGACGTCAAGGACGAGACGCGCGTCGCCGTCACCGGCAGCGCTCTGCCGATCACCTCCTCGGTCTACCCCAATCCCCGCCGCGAGGAGGGGCATGCCAAGGGCGAGGGCATGGCCTTCGCGCTCGCCTACCGGGACGCCCGCCGCGACCTGCGCGCCGCCACCGCCGACATCACCACGATCGAGAGCTCGAACGACCAGTTCAACGAGGCGGCCTGCCGGGCGACCGCCGACCTCTACATGCTGGCCACCCGCACCACCCACGGGCTCTACCCCTACGCCGGCATCCCCTGGTACAGCACGGTGTTCGGGCGCGACGGCATCATCACCGCCATGATGACGCTGTGGATCGACCCCAACATCGCCAAGGGCGTGCTGCGCTACCTCGCGGCGACGCAGGCGAAGACCAACAATCCGGCGGCCGATGCCCAGCCCGGCAAGATCCTGCACGAGACCCGCCACGGCGAGATGGCCAATCTCGGCGAGGTGCCGTTCTCCCACTATTACGGCACCATCGACGCCACGCCGCTCTTCGTGATGCTGGCCGGCCAGTACTTCGAGCAGACCGGCGACAGGGCGACGATCCAGTCGATCTGGCCGAACATCCTGGCGGCGCTCGAATGGATCGACACCTACGGCGACCGCGACGGCGACGGCTTCGTCGAGTACGCCCGCGAGACCGACAAGGGGCTCGCCAACCAGGGCTGGAAGGACAGCCACGACTCGATCTTCCACGCGGACGGGCGCATGGCGCAGGGGCCGATCGCGCTCTGCGAGGTCCAGGGCTACGTCTTTGCGGCCAAGCGCGCGGCCTCGAAGCTCGCGGGCGTGCTCGGCCACGACGCGCTCTCGGAGCGGCTGAAGGATTCCGCCGAGCGCCTGCGCGCGGCCTTCGACAAGGCCTTCTTCCTGCCCGAGATCGGGACCTACGCCCTTGCGCTCGACGGCGAGAAGCGGCCCTGCGCGGTGCGCGCCTCGAATGCCGGCCACGCCCTCTTCACCGGCATCGCGCTGCCCGAGCGCGCGGCGGGCGTCGCCGAGGTGCTGATGTCGAAGGACGGGTTCAACGGCTGGGGCGTGCGCACGGTCGCGCAGGGCGAGGCCCGCTACAACCCGATGTCCTACCACAACGGCTCGATCTGGCCGCACGACAACGCGATCTGCGCGCTCGGCCTCGCCCGCTACGGCCACAAGGACGCGGCCGCGCGGGTCTTCGAGGGCCAGCACGGTGCCTCCCTCTACCAGGACGGGCGGCGCCTGCCGGAACTGTTCTGCGGCTTCACCCAGCGCAAGCAGCGCGGGCCGACGAACTATCCGGTCGCCTGCAGCCCGCAGGCCTGGGCGGCGGCGGCGCCCTTCGCCTTCCTGGCGGCCTGCCTGGGGCTGGAACTGCGCCACGACCGCAACCGGATCCGCTTCCGCGACCCGATCCTGCCGGCTTTCCTCGACCGGGTGCTGATCCGCAACCTGAAGCTCGGCTCCTCGCGCATCGACCTGCTCCTGCACCGCCACGGCGCCGACGTCACGGTCAACGTCCTGCGCCGCACCGGCGACGCGCAGGTGGTGCTGATGAAGTGAGAGGGGATTTCGGCCTGCGGCCCGGCGAGGAGGGCATCCCCCTCCCGCCGGATTTCGACGCCGGCCTCCACTTCATCGGCCGCATCCGCACGCCGTGGACCCGGCGGGAGGATTGCCCGAAGAACGCGGCGCAATCCTCCGAGCCCTGCGGGATCGAGGTCGATCCGCTCTACGCGCCGGGGCTCGCGGGCCTCGACGGCACCACGCACCTGATCGTGCTCTACTGGATGGACCGGGCACCCCGCGGCCTGCTGCTCCAGCAGCCGCGCCACGCGCCGGAGCGGCGCGGGACCTTCGCCCTGCGCTCCCCGGCGCGGCCGAACCCGATCGCCCTCTCGGTGGTCGACCTCCTGGCCATCGAGGGAGCCCGCCTGACGGTGCGCGGCCTCGACTGCCTCGACGGCACCCCGCTCCTCGACCTCAAGCCGTACTTCGCCTCGACGGACAGCAAGCCGGGAGCGCTCGTGGGATGGCGCGAGCGCTGACGCTGCGGATCGGGCCAGCCCGCGCTGCGGCACCCGTCGACGCGAATTCGCTCTAAGCTTGGCTCTTCTCGGCTTAGCGGCGCAGGATTCATTCACTTCGAACAACGATCGGGGTATCTGTGGAAGTCGCGGCGTATAAATCTCGCATCATCTCGACTTATATCGTTTGACATATTTATTACAGTCACGTTTTGGCAAGATATCCTGGGCACTGTACCGGTCGATGCGTCGTCTCCCGGTACGGTCATGCGGATCAGAAGCAAGCTCCTCGTCCTCCTGTCTGCGCTGGGCGGCGTCACCCTGCTGGTGGCGGCGATCGGCGCACAGTCGCTCTCGGCGACCGACGCGGAGGTGGCGGCGCTCCACACCGCCTCGACCCGGTCCCTCTACAGCGAGCGGCTGAACCGGCTGGTGACGGCCGTGGTGATGGATGCGCGGGGCATCTACGCGGCGCCGACCGTCGCGGAGGCGCGGCCCTTCGCGAACGGGATGGTCGCCTCCCTGGACGCCATCGACGGGCTGCTCGCGCGCTGGACGCCGCTCGTGCCCGAGGAGGACCGGCCGCTCCTCGACGCGGTGCTGCGAGGGTCGGCGGCCTTCCGGGGCTTCCGCCTGGAGACGGTCCGGCTCGCCCGGGAGGTCTCCCCGCAGGCCGCGAACCTCCAGGGCAACAACGAGGCGAACCGCGAGAACCGCAAGGCCTTCCAGGCGAGCATCGACGCCCTGACGGCACGCAGCCGGGATTCGGAGGCGGCGATCGAGGCGCGCACCCGGGACCTCTTCGCCGCGCGCCTGCGGCTGATGCTCGGGCTGGCGCTCGGCGGCACGCTCCTCTCGGTGGGGATCGGCGCCCTGGTGGCGCAGCGGCAGATCGGCCGGCCCCTGCAGCAGGTCACCCAGGCGATCCGGGCGCTCGCCGCGGGGGATTACCGGCTGCCGGCGGTCGCGCGGCGCCGCGACGAGATCGGCGAGATCTGGGACAGCATGGCGGTTTTCGCCGAGACGATGCGGGAGGCCGAGGGCCTGCGCGGGAGCGAGGCGGCGGCCGAGCGGCGGGCCGCCGAGGCGCGCCGGGCGCAGATGACCCTCCTGGCGCAGCGCTTCGAGGCGAGCGTCGGCGGCCTCGTGGGGCAGCTCGCCGGCGCGGCCCGCGACATGGATGAGGCGGCCCGCACCATGGTGGGTGAGGCGGACCGCTCCGCCCTGGGCACGCGCAGCGCCGCCGGCGCGGCCGAGCTGACCTCCGCCAACGTCGCCACCGTGGCGGCGGCGACCGAGGAGATGTCGGCTTCGATCCAGGAGATCGTGCAGCAGGTGGGCGCCTCGTCGCGGATCGCCGGCGAGGCCCTGGACGATGCCCGTCGCACCGACGCGACGGTGCAGGAACTGGCGGCGAGCGCCGAGCGCATCAGCCACGTGGTCTCCGTGATCGCGACCATCGCCAGCCAGACGAACCTGCTGGCCCTCAACGCGACGATCGAGGCGGCCCGGGCCGGCGAGGCGGGGCGGGGCTTCGCGGTGGTCGCCGCCGAGGTGAAGGATCTCGCGGGCCAGACCGCGCGGGCCACCGAGGAGATCGGCGGCCATATCGGGGCGATCCAGGCGGCGACGCAGGCGGCGGTGGCGGATCTCGACCGGATCGGGCGGGTGATCGCCGAGATGTCGCGGGCCGCGACGGGCATCGCCACGGCGGTCGAGCAGCAGGGCAGCGCCACCCGCGAGATCGCCCGCAGCGTCCAGGACGCCGCCTCAGGCACCGCGGAGGTGACCGGCACCGTCTCGGAGCTGCGCCGCGGCGCCGCCACGGCCGGCGAGGCGGCCGCGCGGGTGCTGGAGGCGGCCCGCGCCCTCTCGGGCTGCTCGGAGAGCCTCGGGCGGGAGGTCAGCGGCTTCCTGGTGGGGCTGGAGGCGGCGTAGGGGGCCGCCGGTCGCCGCCTCGGGGCCGCGATCGGGACGGGTGTCGTGATCTGCGGCGAAGACATCCAATGTTTGATGCTGGCACTCCAGGACAGGCGCGGGGAACCCCTCTCCCGTGCGGGCTACCGTGTGTGCACATCTCCGTAGCCAGCTCATCGGCTGAACGAATCTGGAAGGCACAACACCCCTCATGCTGAGGTGCTGCGTAGCAGCCTCGAAGCACCCCTGACCATAGATCCAGCCCGAGACCTACTTGGACAGACTGTTCTGGAGTGCTTCGAGGCTCCCTGCGGTCGCACCTCAGCATGAGGAATTGGGTTTGTTGCCATTGGCCGGGTCTGATGCTGCGGCTCACCATCGCCTGACTGGATGATATCGCCCGATCTTCAGCCTGCTCGGCGTCGGTCGAGCCTTCTGAGGCTATGCAGGCGATCGTGCAGCGCGTGCGGATGAGCGATGACGGGTCGGCCTGATGTCGAATCGATGTGATCGATCATCCCGTTGATACAATACGCGTTTTTCGATGCTGTGTGCACACGCTGGCCTGCACGGGAGAGGGGATCCGGCGCCAAGATCTTCGACACGGGACGCTTCGAATCTTACAACAACCACAATGCCTTGCGAGCGCGTTCGACTGAGCCCGCGCGGCGCTCGAGCAAAGCCGGTTTCCGCATTGCGACGTAACGTACTGGAAACCGTATGAGCCGCGTGCGAGCCTGGGACGACGCCCGGTCACCCCCGCC
The DNA here is from genome assembly GCF_054052225.1 of Methylobacterium sp. JK268. NCBI lineage: Bacteria > Pseudomonadati > Pseudomonadota > Alphaproteobacteria > Hyphomicrobiales > Methylobacteriaceae > Methylobacterium > Methylobacterium sp. JK268. The sequence continues at coordinate 46,610 of NZ_JBSVZN010000010.1, forward strand.
CCATCGCCCGCCGCATCACGGCCCGCACGGCCACCGCCCGCTCCCGCAGGGCGGCCTCGCGCGCCCAGTCGGCAGCGAGGCGCGCGGCAGGCGGGCCGCCCGGCGCCGCGGCGACGAGGTCGAGGATCGGGGTGCGGCCCGGATAGAGGTCCGCCAGGACGCGGTTCTCCTTGGTCACCGAGTCGAGCCGCTCGGCCTGTCGCTCCTCGTGCAGCGCCCGCACGATCTCGGCCTCCAGGAGCGCGCCCGGCGCCAGGGCGGCGTGGCGCTCGTCGTAGGCGGCCTTGAGCAGGAACACCGTGCCGCGGCAGACGAGGGAGACGCTGGCGGCCACCGGCAGGCCGTCGAGGCGCAGGAGATCGGCCCGCGCCGTCACCGGTCCGCCGCCGGGGCCGAACAGCTCGGCCGCGAAGGCCGCGGTGGCCGGCCGGCAGGCCAGCGCCGTGCCGATCCGGCCCTTCCAGCCGGCGCGCTCCAACTCCAGGAAGGCCGCCACCGCGCCCGCGAGGTCGCCCTCCGGCCCGATCGTCTCGAAGGAGACCGCGCCGAGGTCGTCGAGCCGCCGCCGCCGCCGCCGCAGGTCCTTGAGGCGGCTGCGGCCGGGCAGGGCCGCCAGGTAGGCGGCGTGGTCCGGGAAACGGTCGAGGACCGGCCGGTCGAGCCGCGCCACCGTGGCGGTGGACCAGCCCGCCGCCGCCAGGGCGGCGAGGAGCCCGCGTCCGGCGGGCGTCTCGGCGGGCAGGAGCGGCCAGCGCCAGGCCCGGGACACGCGCGCGAGCCCCTGCACCAGGGCGGCGAGCGCCGGCTCCAGGGCGGGGCCGTCCGCCACGAGGGGCGCCGTCGCCGTGATGGCCGCCGCCGTGAAGGGTGCCGCCACGGGCCGCAGCAGGAGGCGGGCGCGCCGGAGCGGCAGCAGGGCGAGGAGGGCCGGCCCGTGCCGGACGACGCAGCAGGCGAGGTCCGCCGGGGCCTGCCCGTGGGCGAGATGCGCGGCGATCATCCGCCGGCCGTAATCCGGCGACGGGGCGGCGGCGCGGGCGACGAGGTCGTCCCAGGCGGCGGCGTCGAGCGCGGCGGCGGGCACGATCTCGGCGGTCAGGGCGGCGCCCGCGCGGGCGAGGACGGGTGCGTTCACGGCAGGCCCCGGGCGAAGGCGGCACTCGACAGGCCGAGGCGCCGCCGCGCCGCGCCCCAGAGGACGATCCCCCGCAGGGCGACCGCGAGGGCGGATGCCAGCGCCGCCCCGGGGGGACCGAGGGCGGGCACGAGGACGAGCATCAGGCCGATGGCCAGCGCCAGCACGGCGGCGGTGAGTCCGGCGCAGAGCCGCTCGGCACCGAGCATGGCGAGCAGGTCCTCCGCCGGCCCGAAGACGGCCGCGATCCCGTGGCCGGCGAGCAGGATGGCGAGCAGCGGCAGCGCCCCGCGGAACTCCGCCCCGAACAGTCCGAGGAGGAGCGGGGCCGCGGCGAGGAGCCCGAGCCCGGCCGCCAGGGTGACGAGGAGGATGAGGCGCGACCAGTGCCGCACGAGGCGCGCGAGGCCCGCGCGGTCGCCGCGCGCCTCGGCCTCGGCGAAACGCTGCGCCGTGACCGAGGAGGCCGCGTAGGAGACGAAGGCGACGACCTGCATCAGCCGCGTCGCCGCGAAGTAGAGCCCGACGGCCTCGGGCGGCAGCAGGAAGCCGAGGACCAGCACGTCCGCGAAGGCGAAGCCCGAGCCGGTGAGGTCGATGAGCGCGAGGGGCAGCGCGACGCGCATCCAGCCGCGGGCCGTCCCGGCGCGGGGTCCCGGGGCCAGGATGCGGGCGAGGCGCCGCAGGAGCACGGCGCCCTGCGCTACGAGCGACAGGGCGGTCGCGGCGAGCGTGCAGGCCACCGCCACGGCCGCGACCGGGGGGGCGCCGGCCGCCACCGCGATCAGCATCGCGGCCATCACCAGGCCCTGGCGGACGAGGTAGGGCGGCGCGATGGCAAGGAGGGTCCAGTTCTGGCCGCGGGCCACGCCCTCGCAGAAATCCTGCAGGGCGAAGAGCGGCAGGACGAGGGCGCCCAGCAGCAGCGGGGTCCGGAGGGAGGCGTCGGCGAGGCCGGGCTGCAGCGCGAGGACGCCCTCCCCGAGGGCGGCGAGGAGCGCGGCCGCGCCGAAGGAGACCGCCACGCCGAAGGCCAGGAAGCCGCGGGCGCGGTCGGGCGCGCCGGTCGCCCGGTATTCCGGCAGGAAGCGCGAGGCGGCGTGGGAGAGGCCCCAGGTGGAGGCGTGGCCGAGGAGGGCGGTCCAGACCCAGACCGAGGCGAAGATGCCGTACTCGCCGGGCCCCATCAGGCGGGCCATCAGCACCTGGGCGGTGAGGGCGCAGCCGGCCGAGGCGACGCGCAGACCGAACACCGCGGCGGCCGTGCGGGCGAGGCCCGGCAGGCCCGGCGGCGCATCGCTGAGTGAGGCCCCGGCCGCCATGGATGCCTTCCGGCTCGCGCGGCGCGCAGGCCGCCGCGGGCCTGACCGTAAGCCGTGCGCCTTGCGGGCGGGTTAAGCGGGATGCGGCCCCGACGGCGCCGTCCGCCATCCTGCCGATCCGACGTCGACCGGATCGGTCACCGCCCAGCTGCCGCAGCGGCGCGACCGCTCGCATCACCGCGCAAGGCATGAGGGACGCCAAAGAATCGCATCAGACCACGCCCATGGCAGCAAACACTCTCCCTCATGCTGAGGTGCGACCGGAGGGAGCCTCGAAGCACCCCTGACCGTTGATCCAAGACGAAGGCTGCCTGGACAAACTGTTCTGGGGTGCTTCGAGGCTCCCTCCGGTCGCACCTCAGCATGAGGGGGCCTGTGCCTTCCAGATCCGTTCCGCTGATAAGCCGGTCGCAACCCTGTGCGCACTGGCAGGAGGGTCGCAGCCCCGCCTCCACTCAGGCCAGGATGTCGAGCACCCGCTTCTGGATCTCGTTGGCCTGCCGCAGCACCGCCGCCTCGACCGAGACGTCCGTCCTGGCCGTCGCCAGGGTGACGGCGGCGTCGAGCGTTCCGCCGTCGGCGGCCCCACCCTCGGCGATCCGCGTCGCGGCCTGGTCGGCGCGGCCGGTCGCCGCGAGGAGGCCGGAGGTGGCGCTGGAGAGGGCGGAGATCATGGGGCAGGCTCCCGTCGGAGCGGAAAGTCGAGCACACCGCCCTTAAGATCCCGTCAGCAGGATCGGACAAAACCCCGGGACGTCACGCGGCCGGACCGATCGGCTGGCAGCGGAAGGCGCCGTAGCCCCCGCGGGCGAGCCGCTCCGCCAGCGCCGGCAGCACCACCTCCATCTCGCCCGCCAGCGTGTAGGGCGGGTTCACCACGATCAGGCCGCTGCCCGACAGGCGGGTCGGATCGTCCGGGCGGTCGATCAGCAGGTCGATGCGCAGGGCCGGGCGGGGGAGGGCGGTGGCCAACGCCGCCGCCATCCGGTCGACGGCCGCGATGTCCTTGATCGGATACCACGCGAGGTAGAGGCCGATCGGCCACTTCGCCACGGCCTTGGCGAGATCGCGCCCGAGCCGGTCGATCTCGCCCGGCACCTCGTAGGGCGGGTCGATCAGGGCGAGGCCGCGCCGCTCCTTCGGGGGGATCAGGGCGGGCAGGGCCGTCCAGCCGTCGAGGGCCATCACCTTGGTGCGCCCGTCGCGGGCGAAGCGCTCGGCGAGCAGCGCCCCGTCGGCCGGATGCAGTTCCACGAACACGCCGCGGTCGCCCGGGCGCAGGAAGTGGCGGATCACCGTGGGCGAGCCCGGATAGGAATCGGGTCCGTGCCGGGCCTGCGTGGCGGCCACCGCCTCTCGGTAGGGCGCGAGCAGGGCTTCGACCGGCTCCGGGAAGGGCTCGGCGAGGCGGCCCCAGCCGTCCCGCCACTCGCCCGTGCGCGCGGCCTCGTCGGCGGTGAGGTCGTACCAGCCGATCCCCGCATGGGTGTCGATGGCCCGGAACGGGGCCTCCTTGCGCAGCAGGTAGGCGAGCACCCGGGCGAGGACGAGGTGCTTGAGGACGTCGGCATGGTTGCCGGCGTGGAAGGCGTGGCGGTAGTTCACGCGGCGCGTTCTACAGGATCGCCCGGCGGATGTCGGCCAGCGTCTCGGCCACGTGGCGCAGGAAGCGCGCCGCCGCGACGCCGTCCACCACCCGGTGGTCCCAGGACAGGCTGAGCGGCAGGATCAGCCGCGGCTGGAACAGTGACCCGTCCCAGACCGGTTCGATCCGGGCCGGCGCCGCGCCCAGGATCGCCACCTCGGGAGCGTTGATGATCGGCGTGAAGCCGTCCCCGCCGACGCCGCCGAGCGACGAGACCGAGAAGCAGCCCCCCTGCATCGCCTCCGGCTTCAGCGTGCCGGCCCGCGCCTGCGCGGCCAGTTCCGCCATCTCGGCCGCGATCGCCACGATGCCCTTGCGGTCGCAGTCGCGCACCACCGGCACGACGAGACCGCGGGGCGTGTCGGCCGCGAAGCCGACATGGACGTAATCCTTCAGGATCAGGTCGCTGCCGTCGAGGGAGGCGTTGAAGCGCGGATGGGCGCGGAGCGCCGCGGCGGCGGCCTTGAGCAGGAAAGCCGTCATCGTGACCTTCACGGCGGGCGTGCGCGGCTCGCCGTTCATCTCGCGCCGAAACACCTCGGTGTCGGTGACGTCCGCGTGGTCGAAGTTGGTGACGTGCGGGATCGTGAGCCAATTGCGGCTGAGCGCGGCCCCGGAGATCGACTGGATGCGCGAGAGCGCCTCGCGCCGCACCGGCCCGAACTTCTCGAACTTCACCTGCGGCCAGGCCGGCAGGCCCGCGCCGATGCCGGAGGCCGGGGCCGGCAAGGCGGCCGGCGGCGGGCTCGCGAGGCTGCCGCGCACGAAGGCCTGGACGTCCTCGCGCAGGATGCGGCCGGACGGGCCGGAGGCCGCGACGGCGTCGAGAGGCACGCCGAGTTCCCGCGCGTAGGCGCGCACGGCCGGCGTGGCGTGGACGTCGGGGCCAGCCCGCGGGGCCGGGCGCGGCGGGGGAGGGGGCTGAGGTGCTGCCGGCTCCGGCGCTGCGGCGGCGGGCGCGGCGGGGTCGGGCTGCGCCGCGACCGGGGCGGGGGCCTCGCCCGAGGTGTCGACGATGAGGATCGGGGTGCCCGCCGAGACCTTGGTGCCGATCGCCACCAGCAGCTCGGCCACCACGCCGGCCACGGGCGAGGGCACCTCCATGGTGGCCTTGTCGGATTCGAGGCTGATCAGCCGGTCGTCCACGGCGATGCGGTCGCCGGGCTTCACCAGGATCTCGATGATCGGCACGTCCGTGAAGTCGCCGATGTCGGGGAGGTTGACGGGCAGGCGGGTGCTCATGGGGGCGGGGTCGTCGGATCCGGGAAAGATGAGGGGAGGGCTCGCGCCAAACCCCTCCCCCCTCTGCGGGGGAGGGTGGCCTGCGGAGCAGGCCGGGAGAGGGGAACCACGCTTCAGACTGAACCTGAAGCGGGGTGAAGAACGCCACCTGGAGAAGCGTTGCGCTGCCCCTCTCGGCGGGACTTCGTCCCGCTGCGCTCACTGCGTTCGCCACCCTCCCCCGCAGAGGGGGGAGGGTTCGGGTGCGCTCACACCGTCCAGGGTGCGGGCGCCTCGGGGTCGAGCCCGTAGCGGGCCACCGCCTCGGCGACCTTGGCCCGCGGCAGCGCGCCCTCGTCGGCGAGGGCGGCGAGGGCCGCCACCACGACGTGCTGCCGGTCCACCTCGAAGAAGCGGCGCAGGCGGCTGCGGGTGTCGCTGCGGCCGAACCCGTCCGTGCCGAGGGCCACGAAGCGGCCCTCGACATGGGGCGCGATCAGCTGCGGGTAGGCCCGGACGTAGTCGGTGGCGGCGATCACCGGGGCGCGGCCCGGCAGCAGCGCCGCCACGTGGCTGCGCGGCGCCTCGGTCCCCGGCTGCAGCCGCGCCGCCCGCTCGGCCGCCTGCGCGTCCCGGGCGAGTTCGCTGAAGCTCGTGGCGCTGAACACCGCCGAGCCGATCCCCCATTCCTCCGCGAGCATCCGCGCCGCCGCGATCACCTCCGGCAGGATCGCCCCGGAGCCGACGAGCCGCACCGCCTCGCCCTCGCCGAAGGCCGTGGTCCGGTAGAGGCCGCGGATGATCCCGTCCTCCACGCCCGCCGGCATCGAGGGCTGGGCGTAGTTCTCGTTCATGGCGGTGACGTAGTAGAACTCGTCCCGGCCCTCCTGCATCATCCGCCGGGTGCCGTGGTCGAGGATCACCGCCATCTCGTAGGCGAAGGCCGGGTCGTAGGCGCGGCAGTTCGGAATGGTTGCCGCCACGAGGTGGCTCGACCCGTCCTGGTGCTGCAGCCCCTCGCCGCCGAGGGTCGTGCGGCCGGCCGTCGCGCCGATCAGGAAGCCCCGCGCCCGCTGGTCGGCCGCCGCCCAGATCAGGTCCCCGACCCGCTGGAAGCCGAACATCGAGTAGTAGATGTAGAAGGGCAGCATCGCGAGGCCGTGCACGCTGTAGGCGGTCGCGGCCGAGACCCAGGACGAGATCGCCCCGGCCTCGGTGATGCCCTCTTCGAGCAGCTGCCCGTCGCGGGATTCCTTGTAGAACAGCATCGAGCCCGCATCCTCGGGCTCGTAGAGTTGGCCGAGCGGCGAGTAGATCCCGACCTGCCGGAACAGGTTCGCCATGCCGAAGGTGCGGGCCTCGTCGGCCACGATCGGCACGATGCGCGGCCCGAGCGCCTTGTGGCGCAGCAAATTGCCGAGGATGCGGACCGCCGCCATGGTGGTCGACATCTCCTTGCCGTCGGCCTCCAGCGCGAAGCCGCCGCTGGCCGCGAGGTCCGGCACCGCCACCGGGTCGGCAGTGCGGCGGCGCTTGGGCAGGTAGCCGCCCAGGGCCTCGCGCCGCTCGCGCAGGTAGCGCAGCTCGGCACTCTCCTCCGGCGGCCGGTAGAAGTCGAGGCGCTCGACCTCCGCGTCGGAGAGCGGCAGGGCGAAGCGGTCGCGGAACGCCTTGAGGGCGTCGGTGTCGAGCTTCTTGGCCTGGTGGGCGGTCATGCGGGACTCGCCCGCCCCGCCCATGCCGTAGCCCTTCTTGGTCTTGGCGAGGATCACGGTCGGGCGGCCCTTGGTCGCCTTGGCCGCCGCGAAGGCCGCGTAGAGCTTGCGGAAATCGTGCCCGCCGCGCTTGAGCCGGTCCACGTCCGCGTCGGACATGTGCGAGACCAGCGCCTTCACCTCCTCGTCCTCACCGAAGAAGTGGGCGAGGTTGTAGGCGCCGTCCTTGGCGCCCAGCGTCTGGTACTTGCCGTCGACGGTGGCGGCGAAGCGGCGCAGCAGGGCGTGGTTGGTGTCGCGCGCGAAGATCGCGTCCCACTCCGAGCCCCACAGCACCTTGATCACGTTCCAGCCGGCGCCGCGGAAGAGGCTCTCCAGTTCCTGGATGATCTGCCCGTTGCCGCGCACCGGCCCGTCCAGGCGCTGCAGGTTGCAGTTGATGATGAAGGTGAGGTTGTCGAGCCTCTCGCGCGCGGCGAGGGAGAGGGCGCCGATCGATTCCGGCTCGTCCATCTCGCCGTCGCCGAACACGCCCCAGACGTGGCGCCCGGCGGTGTCGACGAGGCCGCGATCGGCGAGGTAGCGCATGAAGCGCGCCTGGTAGATGGCGTTGATCGGCCCGATGCCCATCGAGCCGGTCGGCACCTGCCAGAAATCCGGCATCAGCCAGGGATGCGGGTAGGAGCACAGGCCGGTGCCGGCGATCTCCTGCCGGTAATGCTTGAGATGCTCCTCCGACAGCCGCCCCTCCAGGAAGGCGCGGGCGTAGACGCCGGGGGCCGAGTGGGGCTGGAAGAACACGAGGTCGGCGCCCGCCCCGGTCTCGTCGCCCGCCTGGAAGAAGTGGTTGAAGCCGAGTTCGAACAGTTCCGCCGCCGAGGCGTAGCTCGCCACGTGGCCGCCGAGCTCGCCGTAGGCCATGTTGGCGCGCACCACCATGGCGAGGGCGTTCCAGCGCATGATGGAGGTGAGGCGCTCCTCCATCCCGAGGTCGCCCGGATAGGGCGGCTGCTTCTCGAGCGGGATGGTGTTGCGGTAGGGCAGGTAGGGCGGGGCCTCGTCGACGAGGCCGATGGCCCGGGCCTTCTCCTCCAGGCGGTCGAGGAGGAAGCGCGCCCGCTCCGGCCCGGCGTGGCGCACCACGGATTCGAGGGAGGCGAGCCAGTCGGCGGTCTCACCCGGATCGGCGTCGGCGACGCCGCGCGGCCCCACGATCGGCGCGGCACTGGGCTTGGCGCTGGCGCTCATCGGCAATCCTCCCGGGCGTTTCAGGTCTTGAGGCTGAATCGCCCATGCGGGGGAGAACCGCAAGCGCCCGCGACGCAGAGGGCTATTGCAGCGCCGCCTGCACCTCGACCTGCGTGTCGCGCGGCAAAGTCGATTCCCAGACCGACCCGGCGCGGGCCTTCTCGTAACCGTCGTTGAACAGGGTGCGCATGTAGGCCGTATCGAAGCCCTGCTGGGCCGCGACTTCCGGCAGGCGCCGGTCGATATAGGTGAAGTTGAAGCCGATGCCGTTGCGGCGCGAGAAGGCGGCCGTGCTGGTGAGCGCCGCCCGCGCCCGGGCGCGGCCCACCGTCGAGAGGGTGCGCGACGCGATGGCGAGCGCCCGGTTCTCGACGAGGTCGAAGCTCGGCTCGATGCGGCCGTTGATGACCACGTAGATGGTGGGCCGCCCGCGGCGGCTGCCGACGCGCACGCCCTGCGCCAGGAAGGATTCCGGCAGCGTGAAGACCGGCGTCGCCACGGCGCCGTCGACATGCATTTCCTGGAAGCCGTGGTTGCCGGCCTGGGCGTCGATCAGCATCGGCGAGAACACCGCCGGCACGCTCGCCGAGGCGGTGAGCACGTCGCGGAACAACTCGACGCTGTTCGGCGCGCCCCCCGCCGCGATGGCGCCCATGTCCCAGATCACCGCGCGCTGCGCGTCGATGTTGGTGGTGACGACGAGCAGCCGGCGGCCCTTGCGATGCTCCTCGGCGACCTGCGCCACGAGCTCCGGCGAGACGTAGCGCCCGACGAGGTCGCGCAGGCGCTGGTCGCCGAACAGCCCGTCGCCCAGCAGCACGTTGAGGGGGTTGGGCGACTGGACCAGGGTCGAGGCGACCCCGCTGGTGTAGATCTCCCGCAAGGTCGGGTCGTAGGCCGGCCCCAGGAAGGCGAAGGGGGCGATCAGCGCTCCGGTCGAGACGCCCGAGACGAGGCTGAAGACCGGCCGCGTGCCGCTCTCGGTCCAGCCGTTGAGGACGCCCGCCCCGTAAGCTCCGTCGCCGCCGCCGCCCGACAGGGCGAGGTAGGTGAAAGGCTCCTTCTGGGTGGCGACGGCGCGGCCGACCTCGGCGAAGGCGGAGGCCGGGGCGTCGGCCCAGACACGGATATTGGTGGCCTGACCCGGGATCGTCGCGACGGAGGCCTCGGCCGCCGTGTAGGGCGCCCGTGGGATGGAGGAACAGGCCGCGATCGGCGCGGCGACGAGTGCGGCGAGGAGCCCGCGCACCGGATGCGATCGAAGGAACACGGGATCTCCGCCGTCGGTCTGGCTGCGCCGCCTCGGCCGGACTCTCCGTCAGGGGCCGGCGAATGGCAACGCTTATTGTAAAGCTTGAGCGGCGGAACGGTTCCGTTTCGGGAGGGCGTGGCGGCGGTGCATCGGGGGCGGCGCGCCGGACGACCCCTCCCCCCTCTGCGGGGGAGGGTGGCCTGCGGAGCAGGCCGGGAGAGGGGCCGGCGCGACGCTGCTCCAGTGAGCGCCCGTCAGAACGGTCCCGAACAATCCTGAAGCGTGGTTCCCCTCTCCCGCCCCGCTCCGCGGGGCACCCTCCCCCGCAGAGGGGGGAGGGTTCGGCCGCCCTCACCCCTTCCGGCGGCCGAAATCCGGCTCCGCGGTCTCCTGGCCCATCGCCACGATGCCGCGGCGGATCGCCCGGGTGCGGGTGAACAGGGCGTGCAGCGCCTCGCCGTCGTCCCAGCGGATCGCGCGGGCGAGCGCCGCCAGGTCCTCGTTGAAGCGGCCCAGCATCTCCAGCACCGCCTCCTTGTTGGTGAGGAAGACGTCGCGCCACATGGTCGGGTCGGAGGCCGCGATGCGGGTGAAGTCGCGAAAGCCGCCGGCCGAGAACTTGATCACCTCGGACTGGGTCACGGCCTCGAGGTCCGCCGCCGTGCCCACGATGTTGTAGGCGATGAGGTGCGGCACGTGGCTGGTGATGGCCAGCACGAGGTCGTGATGGGCCGGGGTCATGATCTCGACCACCGAGCCCATCCCCTCCCAGAAGGCGCGCACGCGCGCCACCGCCTCCGGGTCCGTGCCCTCGGGCGGGGTGAGGATGCACCAGCGGCCCTGGAACAGGGTGGCGAAGCCGGCATCCGGCCCCGATTGCTCGGTGCCGGCGACCGGATGGGCCGGCACGAAGGCCGCGTGGGCGGGCAGGTGCGGCGCCACCGCGGCCACCACCGCGCCCTTGACCGAGCCGACGTCCGAGACGATGGCGCCCGGCTTCAGCGCGCCCGCCAGCGCCGCCGCCACCGGGCCGGCCGCGCCCACCGGCACGCAGAGCACGACGAGATCCGCCCCCGCTACGCCCGCCGCGAGGTCCTCCGTGACCTCGTCGGCGATGCCGAGCGACCGGACGCGCTCGCACACCGCCGGGTCGCGGTCGATGGCGACGATGGTCCCGGCGAGGCCGTTCGCCCGCGCCGCCCGGGCGATCGAGGAGCCGATCAGGCCGAGACCGACCAGGGCGAGCCGGCCGATGACCTCACGCATGGACCGCGCTCCGCACGAAGTCGCCCAGCGCCGCGATCACCGCCTCGTTCGCCTCCGCGGAGCCGATCGTCATGCGCAGCGCCTGCGGCAGGCCGTAGGACGCCACGCGCCGCAGGATCAGCCCGCGGGCGGTGAGGAAGGCGTCCGCCTCCGCGGCCGTGCGGCCCGGCGCGTCCGGGAAGTGGATCAGCACGAAGTTGCCGACACTCGGCGTGACCGTGAGGCCGATCTCGGTGAGCGCCCGGGTGACCTTCGGCAGCCATTCCTCGTTGTGGGCCACCGCCCGCGCGATGTGGGCATCGTCCGCCACCGCCGCCGCGCCGGCCGCGATCGCTGCGGCGCTGAGGTTGAAGGGGCCGCGGATGCGGTTGACCGCGTCCGCCACCGCGGGCGGCGCCACCATCCAGCCGATGCGCAGCGCCGCGAGCCCGTAGACCTTCGAGAAGGTACGGGTCATGACCACGTTCTCGGACTCGGCCACGAGTTCGAGCCCGGCCGCGTAGTCGTTGCGGCGGACGTATTCCGCGTAGGCCGCGTCGAGGATCAGCAGCACGTTGCCGGGGAGCCCGGCATGGAGCCGGCGCACCTCGTCGAAGGGCAGGTAGGTGCCGGTCGGGTTGTTGGGATTGGCGAGGTAGACGATGCGGGTGCGCGGCGTGACGGCGGCGAGGATCGCGTCGACATCGGCCGTGTGGTCCCGCTCTCGCACCACGACCGGCGTGCCGCCCGCCGCCAGGATGGCGATGCGGTACACCAGGAACCCGTATTCCGAGTAGATGCCCTCGTCGCCCACGCCGAGATACGCGTAGGTCAGGAGCGAGAGCAGTTCGTCCGAGCCGGCGCCGCAGACGATGCGCGCGGGGTCGAGCCCGTACTTGCCCGCGATGGCGCGGCGGAGCGCCGTGGAACTGCCGTCCGGGTAGAGTTCGAGGTGGGATTCCGTGTCGCGCATCGCCGCGACCGCGGCCGGGCTCGGGCCGAGCGGGGTCTCGTTCGAGGACAGCTTGTGCAGCTTCACGCCGGCCGGCGCCGCGTTCTTGCCCGGCACGTAGGCCTCGATCGCGAGAACGCCGGGGCGCGGGACGGGGCGGAGGGCGGCGGACATGACGGGTCTCGGCGGTTTCGTGCGGAAATCGCCCGTCTAGAGCATGTCGGCGCGCAGGGGAACAGGAGCGCGCGCGACGCCGCAGCCCGGCCGGCTTGCCGGAGAGGGAGGCGGCTGTTTAGGCTTGTTCCAAACTCAGGAGGAACGTCATGTGCCGCATCTTCGCGGAGCAGCCACCCGAGAGCTACGCCTGCGAGACCCGCTCGCTCCGCATCGGCGGGCATTGCACGTCCCTGCGGCTGGAGACCGCCTTCTGGACCATCCTGGAGGACATCGCCCGCCAGGAGGGCCTGAGCGTCGCGAAATTCGCCACCAAGCTTCACGACGAGGTGCTGGAGCGGCAGGGCGAAGTGCGCAACTTCGCCTCGCTGCTGCGCTGCTGCTGCCTCATCTACCTCGCGCGGGGCGGCCCGGGGCGGTTCGGCGCGCCGGTGCTGATGGCGGCGGAGTGAGGGACCGCCTCAGGCCTTCGGCGCGACCGATGGCGGGACCGCGTACATGCCCGTGCTCTGGAACTCGGACGGGCTGATCCCGAAGGCGCGGCGGACCACCTTGGCGAAGTCGTTCGGGTCGGGGTAGCCGCAGGCGAGCGCGACGGCCTTGATGCTGAGCTGCGAACGGGCGGGCGGCCCCCGTCCATCCTCTGCTTGCGCACGAACTCGGCCGGGACCACCCCCGTGGTGCGGGCGAAGGACCGGCTGACCCCGGCGACCGTCGCCAGGGTGTCGATGTCGACCGCGGCGCGCCGGTCACGCTGGTGCCCGCGCCCCACCACCTGCACCGCTTCGCCGTGGACGGGACGGCGCTGCGCGGATGACGCGCCCTCACCGCGGCGCGGTGCCGTCCGCCCGGCTCGACGGCAATCCGCCCGGCGCGTCCGGATAGGCGGTGCTGGGCGTGCCGGTCCGGCCGGCGCCCTGGCTCGGCGCCGCGGTCCGGCTCGCATCCGCGGCCCCGGACGGGTCCGGCTTGCCCGGGCAGGGCGCGCCCGCCGGGCAGGCCGGATCCGGCGGACGCGCATCGCGCGCGGCGGCCGGGGTGCCGGCCGGGTTGCCCGGATAGGCGGCCGCGCCGCCGGGCTGCGTCGGCGCGGGCGCCGGCGTTCCCGACTGCGCCAGACGCGTCCCGGCCGCGGCGGCGGGACCCGCCAGGGGGAGGGCGACGAGGACGGCGAGGAGGATCCGCATCAGATCTCCCGCCGCTGCATGGCGCCCGCGATGTGGTCCGCCTGCCGGAGCGCCAGAGCCACGATGGTCAGCGTGGGATTGCAGGCCGCGCCACTCGTGAACTGGCTGCCGTCGGAGACGAACAGGTTCTTGACGTCGTGGGTCTGGCCGAACTTGTTCACGACGCCGTCCCGCGGCTTCGCGCTCATCCGGTTGGTGCCCATGTTGTGGGTGCTCGGGTAGGGCGGGGTCGGGTAGGTCACGGTCGCCCCCACCGCCTCGTAGACCGATGCGCCCTGGCGGTAGGCGTGGTTGCGCATGGCGACGTCGTTCGGGTGATCGTCGAAATGCACGTGGGCCACCGGCATCCCGTGCTTGTCCTTCTGCACGGGGTCGAGGGTGATGCGGTTCGTCTCCTGGGCGAGGTCCTCGCCGACGAGCCACATCCCGGCCATGCGCGGATACTGCTCCATGGCGCTGGTGAAGGGGCGCCCCCAGCCGCCGGGATTGAGGAAGGCGGCCATGAAGGGCAGGCCGAGCGACAGCGTCTCCATCTCGTAGCCGCCCGCGAAGCCGCGCGAGGGATCGTGGCGCGCCTCGTCGCGGATGATCCCCGCCATGGTCGTCCCGCGATACATGTGGACCGACTTCTCGAACACGCCGTAGACGCTGCCGGTCATGTGCCGCATGTAGTTGCGGCCGACCTGGCCCGAGGAATTGGCGAGCCCGTCCGGGAACAGGGTGGAGGCGCTGTTGAGGAGCAGCCGCGGGCTCTCGATCGAGTTGCCCGCCACCGCCACGATCCGGGCCTTCTGGCGCTGCAGCTGCCCCTTCTCGTCCGCGTAGACGACGCCCGTGACCTTGCCCGAGGCGTCGTGCTCGATGCGGATCGCCATGCAGTTGGGGCGGACCTCCAGGTTGCCGGTGTCCTCGCCGCGGGGAATCTCGGCGATCAGCGTCGACCACTTCGCCCCGGACTTGCAGCCCTGGAAGCAGAAGCCGATCTGCTGGCAGGAGCCGCGGTCGTGGCGCTCCTCGCTGTTGATCGCCATCCGGCCGCTATGCACCTCCCGGTAGCCGATGCGGCGGGCGCCGGCCTCCAGCACCTTGAAGTTGTTGTTGCCGGGCAGGCCCGGGATGCCGTTGGTGCGGGTCACGCCCATCCGGTCCTCGGCCTTCTCGTACCAGGGGTCGAGCTCCGCCCGGGTGATCGGCCAGTCGAGGAGGTTGGCGCCGGGGATCGCGCCGTAATGGTCGCGGGTGCGGAACTCGTGCTCCTCGATGCGCAGCGAGGCGCCGGCCCAGTGCACGGTCGAGCCGCCCACCGCCTTGACGATCCAGGCCGGCAGGTTGGGGAAGTCCCGCGCCACCCGCCAGGAGCCGGAGGTGGTGCGCATGTCCGTCCAGGCGAGCTGGGCGAAGCTCTCCCACTCGTCGTTGACGAAGTCCTCCATGTTGTGGCGGGCGCCCGCCTCCAGGATGACCGTCTTGATGCCCTTGAGCGCCAGCTCCGTGCCGAGCGTGCCGCCGCCCGCACCCGAGCCCACGATGACGACGAGCCCGTCGTCGTTCAGGTCGAAAGTCGCCATGGTTTCCTCCAGGGCCGGCGGGTCGCTGAAACCTGCGTCCTCGGGCCGGCGGTGCTTCGTTATTCTTGAGGCAGCCGGTGCTCAGACCTTGGGCAGCCAGTCGATGTCGTTGAAGCCGCGCTGGATGTAGCCGCCCTTGTCGGCCGAGGAGCCCTCGTAGCCGAACTTCGGCCACAGATCGTGCTGGTTGTAGAGCGACACGACGAGGTCGGCCCGCAGCGCCTTGAAGAAGGGCGTGTGCTCGATGGCCTGGAGGAGCGCGACCCGGTCCGCCTCCCAGCCGACCTGCGCGTAGGGCACCTTGTGGCGGGTGCGGGCATCGTCGTCGAGGCGCCGGACGCCCTCGGTGAGGAGCTGCTTCGTCGCCGGGTCGCCCGCGGCCTTGCCGTCCCAGGGCTTCACCGCGGTGATGTAGTAGGTGTCCGCCAGGAAATCGTGCGGGTAGATATCGCGCGCAACCTTTACCAGCGTCTTGAGCTGGTCCGGCGAGAGGGCGGATCCGCCCTCGGCCCAGGCCTCCTCGACGGCGAGGCCGGCCCCGGTGGCGATGGCGGCGGCCGGGGCCGCGGCGGCGGCGGATTGCAGGAAGCTGCGCCGGCTCACGCGCCGGCGCGGATCGACTTCTCTCATGGGATTTCCTCCAAGTCGTCTTTTGTTGAACGCTTTTGTCGTCCTTGACCGCGATGGGCTCAGCCGAAGCGGCCGCCCTTCTGGATGACCTCGATCTTGTAGCCGTCCGGGTCGGTGGCGAAGAAGAAGCGCGCGAGGGTGCGGCCCTGGTGCTGGAAGTCCTTGACGGGCGTGGCGGGCAGGCCCTCGCGCGCGAAGCGGGCGTGCTCCGCATCGACGTCGTCCACCACCACGGCGAGGTGGCCGTAGCCGTTGCCGGGGTCGTAGGGCTCCTGCCGGTCGAAATTGACGGTGAGTTCGAGTTCGAAGGGCGAGGCCGGGTCGCGCAGGTAGACGAGGGCGAAGGTGTCGAACTCGAAGCGCTCCGCCACCTCGAGCCCGAAGGCCTTGGCGTAGTAGTCGCGCGAGCGGGCCTCGTCGCGGACGCGGATCATCGAGTGAACGGGTTTGGCCATCCAGGTCCTCTCCGGGCGGTGCCGGCCGCAGCCGGCGCGTGGAGAAGAGCCTAGCGCCGTGGCGCAGCCGGAGGTGGTAGCGGGCTGTGGCGGGCTGTCCTCGCTCAGGCCGCCCGCACGCCCGCGAGGAAGCGCTCGACCTGCTCGCTCAGCTGCGCGGACCGGTGCGACAGGTCGGAGACCGAGGCGAGAACGCGGCGCGCGGCGGCCCCCGTCTCCTCGGCGGCGCCGGCGACCCCGGCGACATTGCCGGTGACCTCGCCCGTCCCGGCCGAGGCCTGCGCGACGTTGCGCGCGATCTCCTGCGTCGCCGCCCCCTGCTGCTCCACCGCCGCCGCGATCGAGGCCGAGACCGCGCTGATCTCCTGGATGCGCGCCGCGATCCCCTCGATCGCCGCGCCCGCCCGCCCGGTCGAGTCCTGGATCAGGCCGATCTGCGCGGTGATCGCCTCGGTTGCCTTGGCGGTCTGCCCGGCGAGCGTCTTGACCTCGGCGGCGACCACCGCGAAGCCGCGGCCGGCCTCGCCGGCCCGGGCCGCCTCGATGGTGGCGTTGAGCGCCAGCAGGTTGGTCTGTCCGGCGATCACGGCGATCATCGCGGCCACGTCGCCGATCCGCAGCGCCGCGCCGCCCAGGTCCTTCACCACGCCGGTGGTGCGCGCCGCCTCGTCGGCGGCCGTCCGGGCGAGGTCGGCCGAGCCGGAGACCTGCCGGCCGATCTCCTGGACGGAGGCGCCGAGTTCCTCGGCGGCGGCCGCGACCGTGCTCACATGCGCGGACGCCTCCTCGGCCGCGGCCGCGGCGGCCGATGCCCGGGAGGCGGTCTCGGAGGCGATCCCGGCCATGCCCTGCGATGCGGTCTGCAACGCGGTCGCGGAGGCCGCGACCCCGCCGATGACCTCGCCGACCGCGGCCTCGAACCGGTCGGCCATCCGCCGCATGTCGGCCCTGCGCTGCGCCTCGGCGGAGCGCCGCGCCGCCGCGGCCTCCTCCTCCAGCGTGCCGGTGCGGATCAGGCTCTCCCTGAACACCTGCACGGCGCGAGCCATGGCGCCGATCTCGTCGCCTCGGTCGCGGAAGGGCACCGCGACCGCGGTGTCGCCCCGCGCGAGACGGTCCATCACGGCGGTGGTGCGCGCGATCGGGCGAGAGATGCCGCGGCCGAGCAGCAGGAGGAGGATCACGACCGGCAGAACCAGGGCCGCCGACCACAGGACGGCGTGGATGGCGCGGATCCGAACGGCCTCGTGCACGTCGTCGAGGTAGAGACCGGTCGCCACCACCCAACCCCAGGGCGCGAACAGGTGAACGCTCGCGATCTTGTCGACCGGTTCGCCGCCGCCGGGCCGGGGCTTGCGGTAATGGACGAACCCGGACCCGTGCACCCGGGCTGTCTCGATCTGCTCGGCGAAGTAGCGCTTGCCGCCCGGCACGTCGGTCTGGTCGACGACGCTGTGGCCCACGGCCTTCGGGTTGAAGTCGTTCGCGAGCAGGATGCCGTCGAGGTTCTCGATCCAGAAATAGTCGTTGTCGCCGTAGCGCATGGCCGAGACGGCCTTGAGGGCGGCCTTTTGCGCCTCCGGCACAGATATCCTTCCCGCCGCGGCCTCGGCCGCGTGGGCGGCGACGACGCTGAGGGCGGTCTGGGCGAGGCGCTGCGTCATCGCCGCCCGGTCCTCCAGGACGGAGCGACGCAGTTCCACGAGGTTCAGGACGCCGAGCACCGCGACCACGGCGAGCACGAGGCCGGTCAGCGCGCCGAGCTTGTGTCCGACCTTGAGGTTCGCAGGGTGGAGCGCCGCGAACCGGCCACCCGCCCGCTCGCAGGAGGCGCCGCGGAATTCGGCGCGGGACGTGCTGGCCATCATGCGCAGTGCGGTCCTACGACGGCAGGTCGGCGGTCGGGGCCCCGCGCCGAGACGCGCCCGAATTCATGCGATCGACCAAGATCATAGTCCCACCCCAGGCAGATGTCGCCGCGCCGCGCACGGTCCCGTTCTAGAGGAGGAACGATAATCCTGAAACGATGAGGAGAAGGTTGATGGCGCGGGCGAAATGGACGTCCGACAGTCTGCCGTAGAGGAGGAGGCCGATCTTCGTGCCGAGGAGCGACCCCGGGATGCACAGAAGGCTCGCGGGATCGATGGCGGGGCCGCCGGCGCGGCCCCGGGCGGCCGCGATGAGGGCGAGGGCCGCCACCTGCATCACCAGGATGAAGGGCTGGAAGAGGGCGCGCTGCCGGTCCTTGGGCCACCCCTTGCCGCCGCACCAGATGGTGACGGAAGCGCCGGGGAAGCCGGCCGCTCCGCCCGTGACGCCGCCGAGGAAGCCGGCCGCGCCGTCCAGCAGGGGATGCTGGTGCGGACAGGTGAAGGGGCGCCGAGCGAGCATCGACGCGCCGTAGGCCAGGAGGAAGACGCCGAGCCCCGCGGTGAACGCGTGGCGGTCGGCGTCGATGAGCGCCCAGACCCCCAGGGGCAGCCCGAGGAGGCCTCCGACGAGGAAGACCGAGAGGCCGGCCCAGTTCACGTGCCGCCGCAGCGCCCAGACCATCGCGGCCTGGTTGGCGATGCTGCAGGTGATCATGATCTGCACGATCCCCACCGGGTCCCCGGCGAGGTGGAACAGCATGGCCCCGCAGATCGCCGAGAAGGCGAAGCCCGCGATGCTCGACAGGGCCGAGGCGACGATGATCGCCAGCATCGTGCCCGCGCTCGGCACGCCGGCGTGGCCGGCGAGGGCGAGGCAGGTCAGGGATCCGCCCGCGAGGGCGAGCCATTGCCAGGGCGATGGGCGGTCGGTCCCGCGCAACCGCCCGGGGCCGCGGGGCCCGGCCCTGTCGGAGGGGTCGGGGAGGGCTGCGAGGGCGCCGGCGCGGCTGATCGACGGCATCGCGCGTCAATCCGACGAGCCGGCCATCAGCGCGACCACGTCGGCAGCCCCCGGGGGGTGCGCCGGGCCGGGCCGGACCGCGCGATCGACCTCCACGATGGCGGAGACGATCAAAGTCACTAGGATGACGTAGCGCATTGGATCTCAGTCTCGTGGATTTACAGTGTCGTTCCGCAAAACCCTGCGCAACGATCCTGCCTTTGATTTATGACGCTGCGGATTAAACGAGGGTTTAATGGATGCGGCGCTTTTGCTGCAATGCAAAAACGGCTGTCCGCCGAGGGGCCGGCCAGCCCGTCATCCTCGTTCGGGCGGGGACTGGTTCCGGTCTCCGCGGCCGCCGGAGCCGCCTTACGCCGCGCGGGAGAGGCTGTCCTGACAGTGGCGGCATCGGTGGCGGCGAGGAGCCGGGGCGGGCCGTCGAGGCTCAGAGCGTTCCCGGATGGGGGGCTGTCGCGGTCTTGCCGTGGCGAGCCGGACGGTCCGCGAGGCGGTCGGCGAGCCGCGCCCGAACAGAGACCTCGACCAGCGCACGCGTGCACAGCGAACCGGCGCTTCTCTCGGTGACCCACTGTCGTTTCGCCACGCGGGCCTCCTCCCGAGGGCGACCCTGCGGGTCGGTCCGCGGCGGCTCCCGCCGGCCTCTCGGTCCGGGCGGGCGCCTGGGCCCGGCTCACGGCCGGGGCGGCATCCGGCGGGTGACGACCGGCCTCCCGTGCGGCATGGTCCCGCCCACCGCCCGGGCCGCGGCCGGCGCGGGCGGGCCGGCGCATCGCCGGACGGGCGGCGGGGAAGGCAGATGATCGCGATCCAGGACAAGCGGCCGCGGACCAAGCCAGCGGAGGTGCGGCGCGACGAGCTGATGGACGCGGCGCAGGCGCTGTTCCTGCGCAAGGGCTTCGCGGCCACCAGCGTCAGCGAGATCGTCGAGGATGCCGACGTCGCCAAGGGCACGTTCTACCTCTACTTCAAGACGAAGGACGACGTCCTGGCGGCGCTCCGCACCCGCTTCGTCGACGGCTTCTGCGAGCGGGTCGACGCCGCCATGGCGGCGGGCCACGCGGACGCGGCCGCGCGCCTCGACGCCTGGGTGAGGGCCTGCGTCGATGCCTATCTGGACAACGTCGCCGTCCACGATCTCGTCTTTCACCAGCATGCTCCGTCGGATCGGGCGGCGAGGACCGGGAACCCCGTCGTCGTCCGGCTGGCGGCCCTGATCGCGCGCGGGACCGCGGAGAAGGCCTGGACGGCCGACCACGCGCCCCTGACCGCCGTCATGCTGTTCGACGCCCTGCACGGCGCCGTCGATCACGCCATTGCCACCGGGATGACGGACCGCGCGGCGCTGATCGGCGCCGTGTCGACGCTGTACCGGCGCGCCCTGGGCATCGATCGCGGGTGAGCGGCCCGGCGCCTCACCGCCCGACCGTGCACTCGATCTGCCCGTGCGGCTCGTCGGTGGCGACGAAGACCTGGTTGGGATTGTCGAGGCCGAAGGGCGAGAGGTCGACGAGCAAGTAGTGCTTGTTCGGGCAGGCGAGGGTGACGGTCGCGACCTCCGGCACCGCCGCGAGGGCCGCCCGCGCCATCCGGTAGAGGCTGTCCTGGATGCTGTGGCTGTAGGTGGTGGCGAAGACCCCGAGCAGGCTGTCGAGGACCAGCGCGTTGGCGGACGGGTAGTCGGCGGGCGGGCGCGCCCAGAGCCAGGACGCCTCCATGCTGGTCGCCGCCAGCCGGTCGTGCGTCTCGGGGATGGTGGTGTAGGGGTCCTTCACGTAGTTCGCCCAGCCGGACTCGGTGGTCTTCAGGAAGGTGAAGCCCGAGAGGCCGGATTCGACCTGCGGCGCGCCGCCCCGCCCGAGGGTCACCCGGGCGAGGGAGCGGCCGTTGCCGTCGAGGGTGAAGGCATGCGGGTGGGGCACGCCATCGACGGCGAGCCGCGCCCAGCGCGTCTCGTGGGCCGTGACGGTGGCGGTCTCGACCATGGCGTAGGCGTCGAGCAGGCGCCGCGCCACCGCCGCGCAGAACTCTTCCGCCGCACCCATCGGGCTCTCGCGGGCCACGATGTTGACGACGTTCTTGATCGTGTCGGTCGATACCGTGGTGGCGTTGTCGGCCCGGGTGAAGGCCCCGTCGAAGCCGCCGGTGAGCATGGCCTGGACGGAGAGTTCGCGCACCTCGTGGCGCGCCCCGTCGCGGTGCACGCGCATCACGCGCACGCGGCCCTTGCCGTAGGTCTTGTGCAGGAGGGTCATGGTCTCGCGGCCTCGGTCACCCGGTATGCGGTGGATGGCTCCGCAGGGCGGAGCCGGCTTCGCGCGAGCGCCGCATCAGGCGTGCTCGGCGGCGGCGGCCATCGCGGCCGCGTCCCGGTGCGCGGTCTCGGCGCCGCCGAGGCCGTTGAAGAAGGCGTTGAGCAGCACCGCCGCCAGGGCCGCGAGCAGGATGCCCGATTCCAGCAGCGGGTGCAGCGCGTGCGGCAGGTTGCGGAAGAAGGTCGGGGCGACGAGCGGGATCATCCCGAACCCGACCGCGATCGCCACCACGAACTGGTTCTTCGGGTTGCTGCGGAAATCGACGGCCGCGAGGATGCGGGCGCCGGTGGCCGCGACCATGCCGAACATCACCAGCCCGGCCCCGCCCAGCACCACCTGCGGCACCGCCTCCACGAGGGCGGCCATCTTCGGCAGCAGGCCGAGGCCGACCATGATCAGGCCGCCCGCCACGGTGACGAAGCGCGAGCGCACCCCGGTGACGCCGACGAGACCGACATTCTGCGAGAAGGACGTGTACGGGAAGGTGTTGAACACCCCCCCGAGCAGGGTGCCGACGCCGTCCGCGCGCAGGCCGCGGGCGAGGGCGGCCCCGTCGAGGGGCGCGCCGGTGATCTCCCCGAGCGCCAGGAACATGCCGAGGGACTCGATCATCACCACCACCATCACCACGCACATCGTGGCGATCGGCACGAGGTGGAACTGCGGCAGGCCGAAGCGGAACGGCAGGACGAGGTCGAACCAGGGCGCGGCCGCGACCTTCGCGAACGGCATCAGCCCCAGCAGGGCGGCCACAACCGAGCCGGCCACGATCCCGAGGAGCACCGCCACGTTGGCGAGGAAACCCTCGCCCCACCGGATCAGCGCCAGGATGACGAGGAGCACGAACAGCGCGATGCCGAGCCCGGTGAGCTGGCCGTAGGCCGGGTTGGGGAAGCTCCCCGGCACCCCGTCGACGACCCGCGTGAGGGTCGGCAGGCCGCCCCCCGCCCAGTTGATGCCCACCCGCATCAGCGAGATGCCGATGACCAGGATGATGGTGCCGGTGACGACCGGCGGGAACAGCGGCAGCAGTCGGCTCACGAAGGGAGCGACCGCGATGCCGAAGATCCCGGCCGCGATCACCGACCCGTAGATCCCGAGGAGCCCGATCTCGGGGGAGGCGGCCATGGACAGCATCGGCCCGACCGACGCGAAGG
Source organism: Methylobacterium sp. JK268 (assembly GCF_054052225.1). Lineage (NCBI taxonomy): Bacteria > Pseudomonadati > Pseudomonadota > Alphaproteobacteria > Hyphomicrobiales > Methylobacteriaceae > Methylobacterium > Methylobacterium sp. JK268. Next base: position 68,723 of record NZ_JBSVZN010000010.1, read on the forward strand.
TCACGCCCATCATCACCGGCAGCCGGATCCCCACGCCGGGGAAGCCGACGCACTGCACCAGGGTGGCGAGGCCGCAGGCGAAGAGGTCGGCGCTGATCAGGAACGCCACCTCCTCGGGCCTCAGGGCCAGCGCCCGGCCGATGATGAGCGGCACCGCCACGGCGCCCGCATACATGACGAGCACGTGCTGCAGCCCGAGCGGGATCAGCCTGCGGAGCGGCAGCCGCTCCTCCACCCCCGAATCCCTGCCCGTGGTCATCCTGGCATCCCTCCCGCGGACCGTCGGCGGGGCCGCGCCGCGGTTCGGCGCCATCAAGGACCGTGCCAGCCGGCCCCGCCCGGGAGGGCGGATTCGTTCAGCGTCTCGTGGCAGGATGCGGGCGCGGCGCGAGCGCCGCGTCCTCCCGCGGGCGCGGCGTCCCGCCCCGCTTCGTGCCGAAACACCAGAAGAGTTCAGGGCCCATGCGAACCATCGTATACGCCGACGGCGGCTGCGATCCCAATCCCGGACCGGGCGGCTGGGGCGTCGTGATCCTGGCCCCCGAGGGGCCGATCGAGCTGTGCGGCGGCGAGCGCCAGAGCACCAACAACCGCATGGAACTGACCGCGGCGATCACCGCCCTCGCGCATTTTCCCGAGGGGGCGGCGATCGAGATGCGCTGCGACAGCCAGTACGTGGTGAAGTCCGTGACGGAGTGGATGCGGGGCTGGAAGGCCAAGGGCTGGCGCACCACGACCGGCGAGGTCAAGAACCGCGACCTGATGGAGCGGATCGACGCGCTCAACGCCCGCCGCGACGTGCGCTGGGTCTGGGTGCGGGGCCATGCGGGCGAGGAGGGCAACGAGCGGGCCGACCGTCTCGCCGCCGAGGGCCGCCGCCGGGCGCTCGGCCTGCCGCCGCGCGAGAGCGCCGTCACCCCGGCCGCGATGCCGGCGGCCAAGCTCGAGGGGGTGAAGCCTGAGGGGCTGAAGCCCGAGGCGCCGCGCGGCCCCTCGCTGCCGATCGACGGCGCGCTCGGCCTGATGCTCACCCGCGCCGCCAAGCAGGCGGGTGTGACGCCCCAGGCCTTCATGGAGGAGGCGGTGCGCCTCGCCCTCGACCTCGGCCCGGACGGCGTCGCGCGGGTAAGGGAGGAACTGCGCAGCCGGAAGGCGCCGGCGGCCTGACCGGCGCGGCGGGACCGGCGGCGCGAGCGGTGGACGCGATCGGTCCACCGCCTTAGCGCCAGCGTCTTGGCGCCAGCGCCCTGGCGCCGGGATGGTTCTGTTGTAAACTATCTCCATGGCCTCCCCGTCGCCGCGTCCCGCGCCCGTCAGCCCCGCCGATCCCGACCCGATGCGGATCTGGTTCCGGTTCATCCGGCTCAACCGGCGGGTGATGGCGGCGGTGGCGGCGGAATTGCGGGCACTCGGGCTCTCGATCCCGCAATTCGACGCGCTCTCGACCCTTTCCGAGCGCGAGGGCCTGACCCAGCAGGATCTCGCCGAGCGGCTCTACGTGACGAAGGGCAACGTCTCGGGGCTGATCGACCGGCTGGTCGAGGCGGGGATGGTCGAGCGCCGCCCGATCCCCGGCGACCGGCGCTCGCACGCGCTCCACCTCACGCCCGCGGGCCGCGACCTCGCCCGGGCCGGGATGGCGGCGCAGGGCGCCTACGTGGCCCGCACCCTCGGGGCGCTCCCCCCCGCCGACCTCGCCGCGCTCGAACGGGTGGTGCTCGCCTGGCGCGCCCTCGCCCGGACGGACGAGGACGGGCGGCGCTAGAGGCAGTCATGTTCGACGCGGTGGCGTTCGCGGGCGGCGGCAACCGCTGCTACTGGCAGGGCGGGTTCTGGACCGCTGCGGCCGGGCGGCTGTCCCTCGCCCCCTCCCTGGTGGTCGGGGTCAGCGGCGGGGCCTTCGCGGCCTGCTACAGCCTGCTCGGGCTCGGGGAAGCGGTGGCGGAGCGGGTCGCGGCCGGTTGCGCGGCGGGCCGGCCCAACCTCGACTGGCGGGCCGCCTGGCGCGGCGCCCGGCCGTTCCCGGTCTCGGCCCTCTACGCCGACCTGATCGGCGCGGTGCTCGGGCCGGAGGCCTACGGGCGCCTGCGGGCGGGGCCGACGCAGGTTCTGATCGCCCTCGCCCGTCCGCCCCGGCACCTGCCCCTCGCCGCCGCGGTCCCGCTCGGCATCCTCACCTACCAGGTCGAGAAGACCTGGCGGGCGCCGGTGCATCCGCGCGGCGGGCGCGCGCTCGGGTTCCGGGAGGAATTCGTGGCCCTGCGCGACCTGCCCGGTCCCGCCGATCTCGCCGCCGCCCTGATGGCGAGCGCGAGCGTGCCGCCCTTCCTGCCGGTGGGACGGGTCGCGGGCCGGCCCGCCCTCGACGGCGGCCTCGTCGACAACGTGCCGGTGGCGCCGCTGCGCCCGATCGAGGCGGCGGGCGGGCGCACGCTCGTGCTGCTCACCCGCCGCTACCGCGCCCTGCCGCAGCATCCCGGCCGCACCTACCTGCAGCCGTCGCGGCCGGTCGCCGTCGGGCAGTTCGACATCACCGACCCGGAGGGCATCCGCCGGGCCTTCGCGCAGGGGCTCGCGGACGGGGCGGCCTTCGCGGCCGCCCAGGGACGCTGAGGCCGGAGAGGCGGGGTCCGGGCGCCGCGGCGCCCGGCAGGGATCCCGGCCCGCCTCAGTGCGACCGGTCGCTCCGGTCCGGGGCGAGGCCCGTGCCGCTGTGGCGGTGGTGACGGTCGCGCTCGCCGCCGCCGCCGGAGACGTGGGAGCGCGTGTCGTTGGTCGGGCTGCCGGGCGTGGGTCCCCGGTGCTCCGCCTGCTCCGGCGCGGTGGCGTCCTGGTGGCTGCTGCCGGGGCCGCCGTGATGACGGTCGGTCTGCGGCGCCTTGCTGGAGGTGCTCATCGGTCCTGCTGGTATCCCTGGTTCGTGGTGTTGACCTTGGAATTCCCGGCCTGGCCGATCTTGTCGGGATCCTTCGTCTGGCTGCCGGCCCGGCCGAGATCCGTCGGTGCCTCCGGGGCGCTGCCCGGCCCCTTGTGGGACTGGTTGGCGGGAGGAACGGGGGGAGGCTTGGCGGTCATCGCGGATCTCCTCTTCGGGTGTCGCGCCCAACGTCCCCGATCGGGCGGCTGTTCCCGCGCGGGCGGCGTCGGGACCCGCCTCCGCGGCGGCGCGGAGCGGCGGGATTGCGCGACGACGCCGGGAGTTAGGCGGGTCTCAACACTTCGCCTGTAACGCTCTCGGAGCGGAGCGATGACGGGACGGGGCGCGTGCCCGAAGCGGCGGATATCGAGGGCGGGAGGGTCCCGGGCCGCCGAAGGCGGGCGCCGGCGTCCCTGCGCCGCGTCCGGACCCTGCTCCGGCGCCTGTGGCGCGGCCGCCCGGTCTCCCGCATCGGCAGCCATCTCGCCGTGATGGTGCTGGTCACGGGGGCGCTCACCTTCGCCATCACCGGGCTCGTCGCGCTGCAGCGCCTCAATCAGGACGCCGACGAGCGGGCGCGCGCCGTGGGGCTCCTGTCCCGGGAACTGGTGGCGCACAAGCTCGACGGCGAGGCGCGCCTCGCCGCGGCGCAGCTGGACGGGCTGTTCGACGAGGCCGCCCGGCAGGCGCGCTTCCTCGCCCAGCGCCTCGACGTCGTGAAGGCCGTGGGGGCGGGCAATCCCGTGGCCCTGCGCGAACTCCTGGCGCCCGCCGCCGCCACCGCCGAACTCGACGCCCTCGTGGTCACCGATCCCAAGGGGATCGTGCTCGGATCGAGCGCCGGCAACGACCTCCTCGCCCTGGCCGAGGCGGTCGACGCGGCCGGCCTCGACGCGGTCGTCCGCGAGGTGCTGACCGGGAACAGCCGGCGGATGCGGCGCGGCGCGCGCCGGGCCCTCGTCCTGCCCGAGGCGCTGGGCGAGGCCCTGGGCCTGCCGGCGGAAAGCCGGATCGGCGAGGTCGCGGTCGAGCCCCTGTTCGACGATTTCGGCGATGCCGCGGGGGCGCTCGTGGCTTTGCGCCTGCTCGCGCCGCGGGAAGCGACCTTCGAGCGCTTCGCGGCGCTGACGCGGGTCGGGCTCCTCGTGCTGGCGGGGGAGCGCCGGATCGCCGCGGCCGGTGCGCCGGCTGCGGGACTGGTCCCGCGCATGGATGTCGGCGAGGACGAACTCCTCACCACCCCCGACGGCGCCAGGGTGGCGCGCTGCGTGCCCCACCGGCAGGACCTCGCGGTCTGCACCCATTCGGCGCAGGCCGAAGTGGGCGCCGCCGCGCGGGAGATGCTGCGGCTCGGCGTCATGCAGACCCGATCGCTCTTCGCGTGGTTCCTGCTGCTCGCCGCCTTCTCGCTCGGCGCCCTGGTGCTGATGGTGCTCGCCTGCGTGCGGCGGGTGACCCGGGGCCTGCCGGAACTGTCGCGCGCGGCGAGCGCCGTGGCCCGCGGCGATCTCGACGTGCCGTTCCGGGCGACCGGCCTCGGCGAGGTGCGCAGCCTGGGCCGCGCCTTCGAGACCATGCTGGCGAACCTGCGCGAGAGCCTCGGCCGCGTGCGGCAGCTCGCCTTCTTCGATCCGGTCACCGGCCTCGCCAACCGGGAGAAGATGCGCCTCGACGGCACCGCGGCCCTGGCGGCCCGCCGGGGGGCCGTCGCCTTCCTGTTCCTCGACCTCGACCGCTTCAAGGCGGTCAACGACACGTTCGGGCACCGGGCCGGCGACGCGCTCCTGTGCCAGCTCTCGCGCCGCATCCTCGGCTTCCTGGAGGAGCGCCGCCGGGCGGGGGCCTGGGAGAGCGCCCTGATCGGGCGCATCGGCGGCGACGAGTTCCTGATCGTGGTGAGCGGCGCCCTCACCCGTGCCAGCCTGCGCGAGAGCGGGGACGCCCTGGTGGCGCTGGTGGGCGAGAGCTACGAGATCGGCAGCGCCCACGCGGCGGTCGGCGCCAGTATCGGCATCGCGTTGGCCGAGCCGGACGCGACCTACGACGCGCTGCTCGTCGAGGCGGACATCGCCATGTACGAGGCCAAGCACCAGGGCCGCGGCACCTGCGCCTTCTTCACCGCCGCCGCCGCCGCGCGGGTGCAGGAGCGGCTGGGCATCGAGAGCGAGCTGCGCCGCGCCCTCAAGGCGCGCGAGTTCGGCGTGCACTACCAGCCCAAGGTCTCCCTCGCGGACGGGCGGGTGGTCGGCGCCGAGGCGCTGATCCGCTGGCACCATCCCGAGCGCGGCGCGATCCCGCCCGCGAAGTTCATCCCGGTCGCCGAGGAGGCGGGGCTGATCCCCGATCTCGGCGCCTTCGTGCTGGAGCGCGCCCTGCGGGAGATCGGCGCCCTGGTCGCGGGCGGCCACGACCTCACCGTGGCGGTGAACGTCTCGGTGCTCCAATTGGAGGATCCGACCTTCGCGCAGACCGTCGAGGACCATCTCGCGGCGGCGGGCGTGCCGCCCGCCTGCCTGGAGCTGGAGATCACCGAGACGGTGGCGATGCGCGATTCCGATACCATTCAGCGCCACATCGCCCGCCTCCGGGCGCGCGGCGTCCGGGTCTCGATCGACGATTTCGGCACCGGCTACTCGAACCTCGCCATGCTGGCGCGGGCGCCGATCGATGCCCTCAAGCTCGACCGCTCGCTGGTCGACGGCGTCGCGGCCCATCCGGATCAACAGACGATCGTGCGCGCCATCCTGTCCCTCGCCGCCGCCCTCGGCTTCGAGACGGTGGTGGAGGGCCTGGAGCAGGAGGCCGACCTGCGCTTCCTGGTCGAGGGCGGCGCCACCACCGCGCAGGGCTTCCTGTTCAGCCCGCCGGTGCCGATCGGCAGCTTCCGGGCACTGCTGGAGCCGGGGCAGCTCCAGGAGACCTGGGCGCGGGCGGGCGCGGACCGGTCGGCCGCGTGAGGGGCATGGCCGGATGGTCCGGGTCGGGCGCATTCCGACGGCTCCCGGCGGCGGGATGGACCCTGGCGGGTGAGACGACGTGGCGCTTGCTGGATGACGGACGCCCCTTTTCCGGACGACTGTAGCGTCAGCGGAAGGAGATCCGGAAACCAGCACAGGAATCTGCCGCGAAGCGGCACCGTCTTCCAGAGCCGTGGCTCAAAGCAGTCGCTTCGCGGAGTCTTGCGCTGGTTTCCGGATCTCCTTCCGCTGGCGCTGCAGTCGTCCGGAAAAGGGGGGTGTTACAATTTCACAAAATGTTTGATCTTACTGTGGTTCTAATGAAATCGAAAAATGCAACGAGCTTAAGGTTTATAAGCATAAAAAACGGTCGTCCATAACGATCTCTGCGATCGGTTGATCACCCTCTTCGCATCCGGTACCCCGACGCGGCACCTTGCACGCCGCGCATCGGGGGCCACTCCGGCACGAAACGGTCCTGGCAACGTTTCGACGTCACCCGCGTTCTCCGGAACGTTGCGGGATGCTCTCCGCCCGCCCCTCGCACCGGATGCGCCGTGGTCCTCATTCGCCTCGCGATCGCCGGCCTGCTCCTCCTGGGGGCGAGCCCGCCCAGCGCCCTCGCGGAGCCGATCCCCGACGACATCCTGGTCGTCGGGCAGAGTGCCGAGCCCGCCTCCCTCGATCCGGGCGTCGCCACGGCCACCAACGACGCGCGCATCCTCGTCAACCTCTACGAGGGGCTGGTCCGCACCAAGCCCGACAGCCTCGACGTCGAGCCGGCCCTGGCGGAGAGCTGGAGCCTGTCCGAGGACGGGCGCACCTACACGTTCCGGCTGCGCGCGGGCGTGCGTTTCCACGACGGCAGTCCTCTCGACGCCGAGGCGGTGCGGTTCACCTTCGGGCGGCTGATCGACCCGCATCATCCGGCCGCCGCGACCGGCCCCTTCCCCCTCGCGGTGCTGTTTCGCGCGGTGGCGCGGGTCGAGGCGCCCGATCCCCTGACGGTCCGCTTCGTGCTCTCCGAACCCTACGCGCCCTTCCTGGCGAACCTCGCGACGCCGACCGGCCTCGTCGTCTCGCCGAAGGCCGTGATGGCGGAGGGCCGGGAGTTCGGCCGCCGCCCGGTCGGGACCGGCCCGTTCCGCTTCGCCGGCTGGCAGAGCAGCCGAAAGGTCACCCTCGCGCGCAACCCCGATTACTGGGGGGCGCCCGCCGCCGCCCGCCTGGTGATCTTCCGGCCGCTCTCGGACCCGAATACCCGCGCGACCGAGATGCTGGCGGGCGGCGTCGACGTGATGGCCGAGATGCCCCCCGACACGGTCGGGCTGTTCCGCGACCGGCCGGGCTTCCGGGTCCACGAGGCGGTCGGACCCCACCTCTGGTACCTGATCCTGAACGCCGCCCAGGGAGCCCTGCGGGACCGGAGGGTCCGTCAGGCGGTCAACTACGCCATCGACCGGGAAGCCCTCGCCGCGCACGTGCTCCAGGGGGCGGCGGTCCCGGCCCGCGGGATCATCGCGCCGGCCTTCTTCGCCTACGATCCCGGTCTCGAGGGCTACCACCACGATCCCGATCGCGCCCGGCGCCTGCTGCGCGAGGCGGGGGCCGAGGGGGCGCCGCTCACGCTCCTCGTGGCGGAGGGCGGCTCGGGCATGCTCGACCCCGTCGCCATGGGGACGGCGATCCAGGCCGACCTCGCGCGGGTCGGCCTGCGGGCGCGCCTCTCGACCTTCGAGTGGAACGCCTATCTGGCCCGGGTGAACCGGGGCCTGGGACCCGATGCCGACATGGCCGAGATGGCCTGGATGACCAACGACCCCGACCAGCTCCCCGCGCTGGCGCTGGCGAGCGACGCGGTCCCGGCGCGGGGCGGCTTCAACGCGGGCGGCTACGCCAATCCGGCCCTCGACCGCCTGCTGGCCGAGGGGCGCCGCACCACCGACCGCGAGAGCCGCCGCGCCCTCTACCGGGCGGCGGAGCGGATCGTGATCGAGGACGCGCCCTTCGCGGTGGTCGTCCACGGCAAGCAGGTCGCGGTGACGACGCAGGCCGTGCGGGGCCTCGTGCTCGAACCCTCCTTCGCGCTGCGCCTCGCCGGCGTCAGCAAGCGCACGCCGTGATGGGGACCTGGTTCCTCGGGCGGCTCGCGGCCCTCGTCCCGGTCCTGATCGGCCTCACCCTGATCGTCTTCCTGATCATGGCGGCGATCCCGGGCGATCCGGCCCTGGCGCTCCTCGGCCCCTACGCCACGCCGGAGGCGGTCGCCCGCATCAACCGCGACCTCGGCCTCGACCGCTCGCTGCCGGTGCAGTACGCGTCCTGGCTGTCCCACGTGGTCACCGGCGATCTCGGCCGCTCGCACAGCCTCAACCGGCCGGTCCTCGACGAGGTGACGGAGCGCTTCTCCGCCACGCTGGTGCTGGCGGGGGCCGCGCTCCTCCTCGCCGCTTTCCTCGGCCTCGCGCTGGGCATCGTCTCGGCGGTGCGTCAGTCCGGCCTCGTCGACCGGCTCGCCACCCTCGCCGTGCTGGTCGGCCTCTCGCTGCCGTCCTTCTGGCTCGGCCTCCTGCTGATCCTGCTCTTCGGCCTGCGCTGGCGCCTGCTGCCGGTGAGCGGCATGCACGCGATCACCGGCGCCGAGACGCTGCCCGACCTCCTGCGCCACCTCGCCCTGCCGGCCGTCACGCTCGCGGTGGTGGCGGCGGGGGTGATCGCCCGGCTGACCCGGGCCGCCATGCTGGAGGTGCTGCGCCAGGATTTCGTGCGCACGGCCCGCGCCAAGGGGGTGGGGGAGGGGCGGATCGTCCTCGCCCACGCGTTCCGGGCGGCGCTCGTCGCGGTGATCCCGGTGATCGGCACCCAGGCGGGCTTCGTCCTCGGCGGGGCGGTCTACGTCGAGACCGTGTTCCAGTGGCCCGGCATCGGCCGCATGCTGGTTAACGCCATCGCGACCCGCGACATCCTGCTGGTCCAGGGCGGGGTGCTGGTCGTGGCCAGCGCCTACGTGCTGTTCAACCTCGCGGCCGACCTGCTGCAGCGGCTCGCCGATCCGAGGATCGCGGCGTGACCGGCGCCCTCGCCCGGCTCCGCCGGAGCGGCCTCCTGCGCAACCGCCCGGCCGCGGCGGGCCTGCTGGTCCTCGCGCTGGTGGCCGGGACGGCCCTCGCGGCGCCCCTCCTGCCGCTCGCCGACCCGGATGCCACCGCGCCGGCCCAGCGCCTGCTGCCGCCCTTCACGCCGGGCGCGTGGCTCGGCACCGACGCGCTCGGGCGCGATCTCCTCGCCCGCCTCGTCTGGGGCACCCGGGTGAGCCTCGCGGCGGGCGTGGCGGCGGCGGCGCTCGCCGCGGCGATCGGCTCCGGGATCGGCCTCGTGGCGGGCTTCGCCGGCGGCCGGGTCGAGGCGGGGCTGATGCGCCTGATCGACGTGCTGATGGCCTTCCCCTACCTGCTGCTGGCGCTCGCCGTGGTGGCGGCGCTGGGGCCGGGGCTCCTCAACGCGCTCATTGCGGTGGTGGTCGCCAACGTCCCGTTCTTCGCCCGCACGGTCCGGGGCGTCGCCGCGACCCTGCGCGGCCGCGACTTCGTCGCCGCGGCTCGGCTCTCCGGCATGGGACCGGCCCGCATCCTCCTCACCGAGGTGCTGCCGAACGTGATGCCGGTGATCGTCGTCACCGCCTCGACCACGGTCGGCTGGATGATCCTGGAGACGGCGGGCCTGTCCTTCCTCGGCCTCGGGGCGCAGCCGCCGCAGGCGGATCTCGGCGCGATGCTGGGGGAGGGCCGGCGCGTGCTGGTGAGTGCCCCGGCCGTGGCGGCGGTGCCGGGCCTGGTGGTGTTCCTGCTCGTGATGAGCCTCAACCTCGTCGGCGACGGCGTGCGCGACGCCATCGACCCGCGCCTGCGCGGCGGCGCGCCCGGGCGGCCGTCGGCGGCGACGCGGGTGGAGCGGATCGCGCCCGGCCCGCAGCCGGCGCCCGGTCCCGGCCTCGCGGTCGCGGCCCTGCGCGTCGCCTTCGACACCCCGGCGGGCCGGGAGGAGGCGGTGCGGGGCGTCGACCTCGCGGTCGCCCCCGGGGAATGCCTGGGCCTCGTGGGGGAATCCGGCTCCGGCAAGTCGGTCACCGCCCACGCGATCCTGCGCCTCGTTGCCTCCCCGCCGGGGATCGTGACGGGCGGGAGCATCCGTTTCGGGCCGACGGACCTCCTCGCCCTCGACGGGCCGGCCCTGCGCCGCCTGCGCGGGAACCGCATCGCCACCGTGTTCCAGGATCCGCTCACCGCGCTGCACCCGCTGATCCGGGCGGGCGCGCAGGTGGCGGAGGCCCTGCGCGTCCACGGGCGCGGCGCCGGGGCGGAGGCGCGGGTCCTCGATCTGCTGGCGGATGTCGGCCTGCCGGACCCGGCGCGGATCGCCCGCGCCTACCCGCACGAACTCTCGGGCGGGCAGCGCCAGCGGGTGGCGATCGCCATGGCGCTCGCCAACGCCCCCGACCTGATCATCGCCGACGAGCCGACCACCGCGCTCGACGCCACCGTGCAGGCCGGCATCCTCGACCTCCTCGACCGCCTGCGGCGGGAGCGCGGGCTGGCGATCCTGTTCATCAGCCACGACCTCGGCGTGGTGCGGCGGCTCTGCGACCGGGTGGCGGTGATGCAGGACGGGCGGATCGTCGAGGCGGGCCCGACCGCGTCCGTGTTCGGGGCGCCCCGCCACCCCTACACGCGCCGCCTGATCGCGGCGGTGCCGGTGCTCGGGCGCGCCCGGGCAATCCTCGACGCGGGGGAGGGGAGCGCGTGACGCCGGCCCTGGAGGTCCGCGACCTCGCCAAGACCTACCCGGCCCGCTCCGGCCTCCTCGGCCGGACGCGCGCGGCCGTCACGGCGCTCGGCGGGGTGTCATTCCGGGTGGAATCCGGCGAGACGCTCGGCATCGTGGGCGAATCCGGCTGCGGCAAGTCCACCCTGGCGCGCTGCCTGGTCGGGCTCGTGCGGCCGAGCGCCGGATCGGTCGCGATCGAGGGGCGCCCCCTCGCCGACCTCGTCCGGGCGGGGCCGCGGAGGCTCGGCCGCACGATCCAGTACGTGTTCCAGGATCCGGTCTCGGCGCTCAACCCGCGCCGGACGATCCGGGACGCGCTCGGCGCCCCGCTGCGCTTCCTCGCCGGGGTGGAGGCGGCCGGGCGCGGGCCCCGCCTCGCGGCCCTGATGGACTCGGTCGGCCTGGATCCGGCGCTCCTCGACCGCTACCCGCACGAGGTCTCGGGGGGGCAGGCGCAGCGGGTCGCCATCGCCCGGGCCCTCGCGGCGGGCGCGCGGATCATCGTCCTCGATGAGCCGGTCTCCGCCCTCGACCTCTCGGTGCAGGCGCAGGTGCTGCGGCTCCTCGCCGACCTGCGGGCGCGCCACGGCCTGACCTTGCTGTTCATCAGCCACGACCTCGCCGTGGTGGAGGCGCTCTGCGACCGGGTGCTGGTGATGGCGCAGGGCGGGATCGTCGAGGAGGGGACGCCCGAGGCGATCGTGCGAACGCCCCGCCACCCCTACACGCGCCGGCTCATCGCCGCCGTCCCGGTGCTGTGAGCCCGCGCCTGGTCAGGCGCCCTGGGGCGCGGCCTCCTTCGGCGCGCGCATGACCTTGCGCAGCTGCGCCATCGCGCTCTGGTACTTCCCGCGCTCGACGAGGCGCAGGATCGGGTGCAGCGACGCCTCGTCCGGGAGCCCCGCCCCGGCCGCCAGGCAGGAGCGGTAGGCTTCCTGCCACTCCGCCATGCGGCCCGGCTCGATCAGCATCTGCTGCACGAGGTAGTAGAGGCGCTGCACGGGCGTGCGCACCTCCTCGGCCTCGATCAGGTGGTTGGGCATCAGGAGCACGTCGACCGCGTGGATCTGCAGCGTGACGCTGTCGCTCGCCCGCATCAGGGCGCCGTTGAGGAAGAAGCGGGCGCCCTTCTTGATGAAGGCCCGCACCGGCGACGATTCCGTCCTGCTCATGATATCCCGTTGTCCCTGGCGTCCGCGGCTCTAACCGGGGGACCTTGTCCGGGCCTGACGTCTCCCCGGCGCGGTGCGATTCGGTCCCGGGCCTGCGCAGGAGAATGACCGGCATCCCGGCCATCCGCGAGGCCCGGCCGGAGCGTGGTTGCCGCTAGGTTCTCCGGCGTCAGGAATTGTTAACCTTAACAGGGGAATGTCCCGTCATCGGGCGGGCGACGGCCGAGTGCCGGTCCGCCCGCCGCGTCGAGCGCGAAGGAGCGGGTGCCGTGCCGTCCCGGCCGGACGCGGCTCCGCCGCCCCGGCGGACCCGAGACTGAACGCGCTGTAGAATGGATTTCGCTCGGAATCCAAAGGCATGACGCCGACCTGCCGCACCGGTGCGAGCCCGGATCTTCCTGACCCGTATTCGAAGATCACGCGCACCGTCTGGAGAGAGCCGTGACCAGCATCCTGACCAACAACGCCGCGATCATCGCGCTCAGCACCCTGCGCACGATCAGCGACAGCCTCGATTCGACCGGGACCCGGGTGTCGACCGGCAAGAAGATCAGCACGGCGGCCGACGGCGCGGCCTACTGGTCGATCGCCTCCACGATCTCGTCCGACAACGGCGCGCTGGGCGCGGTCAAGGACGCGATCGCGCTCGACAAGAACACCGTCGACGCCACCTCCACCGGCCTCAACAAGATCCTGGACGACCTCGACCAGATCAAGACCCGCCTCACCGCTGCCACCTCGACCTCGACGGCGCGCAGTCAGATCCAGACCGAGATCAAGTCCTATCTCGACGACATCAAGTCGACCTCCAACAATACCGTTATGAACGGCGTGAACTGGCTGTCGATCGATACGTCCGCGCCCGGCTATTCGGCCACCAAGAACCTGGTGGCGGCCTTCGCCCGCAACGGCAACAGCATCGCGGTCAGCACGACTCCGCTCGACATCAGCACCTTCACGGTCTTCGACAGCTCCACGGCCGGCGTCACCTCCGGTGCGGGCTTCGACGCCCTCAACGCGATCATCGCGGCGGTCGGCGGATCGTCCGCCTCCTTTGCGGCCGTGCACGGCGTCATGGACACCACCTATTCCGGCGTCACCATGGTCGTGAACGGCACGACCCAGGCGGTGTCGGACTTCACCCTGTCGGGCATCGACATCGGGTCGCTGGCCGACAGCAACCTCGACAAGGCGACGCTCAAAGCCTACCAGGACGTGGTGGACCGCACGCTTTCTGCTCTGCGCTCCAGCGCGGCGAAGCTGGGCTCGACCTCGACGCTGCTGAAGTCGCAGTCGGACTTCACGCAGAAGCTGATGGACATCAACACCAGCTCGATCGGCGCCCTGGTCGACGCCAACATGGAGGAGGAGTCGACGAAGCTGAAGGCCCTGCAGACCCAGCAGCAGCTGGCCGTGCAGTCCCTCAGCATCGCCAACTCCAGCGGGCAGAACGTCCTCTCGCTGTTCAAGTAAACGTCCTCACAGGGCACGGGGTCTCCCCGCGCCCAGCCCCGCTCCGGCATCCCGTATGCGACGCGGATGCCGAGTCACGACGCGACATGACAGCGGGCGGTGGCCGCGAAAGGCCGCCGCCCGCTGTCGTGTCGCGTCCGACCGCGTCCTGGCAGGCGAGGGGGGTTGGGAGACGAATTCAAGGCCCAGGCCCGTGCGGGGCGATGAACCGCCGGCACTCGCGCCAAGCCCGCGGGCGCGAAGCATGCCGCCGAGCCCCGGCGGCCGGACCACCCACGGAACGCTCTCCGCACGCCCCGGCCCATGCCGGTCGCTCCGGGATTTCGCCCATTCCTCACCGCCCGGCATGGCGCTCGGCCCGACCGTGCGGTCCGGCGCATCCGGGTCCCGAGGGAAGTCGAGGCGTCGTCCCAACGGCCCGAGATGCCGACGCATCGGGTCGTCGACCATCTTGAATCGTCGACGCTCCGCCAGAGGCTTGACCAAAACACCAAAACAGAACCAGCCGTCCTGGGTGACGGCTACGGTATCACACCGTCACGGTGCGGTCGCCGCACTCCGGTGCGGCCTCCGACGGGAGGGCTGCGCGGCTCCCACGGGAGGGCGCCTCTTGCGTCCGGCGCGCTCGAACCGTCGGGAGCCGTCGAGCCGCACGGGCGCGGGGCGACGCAACGCAAAGGGGGGCCGCGCCTCTCCGGCGCGGCCCCCCCTCGAGGCGTGACGTCCAGCGACGAGGGCGGCCCCTTAGCGGAACAGGCTCATGATGTTCTGGCCGCTGGAATTGGCGATGCTGAGGGACTGCACAGCCAGCTGCTGCTGGGTCTGCAGGGCCTTCAGCTTCGTCGACTCCTCCTCCATGTTGGCGTCGACCAGGGCGCCGATCGAGCTGGTGTTGATGTCCATCAGCTTCTGCGTGAAGTCCGACTGCGACTTCAGCAGCGTCGAGGTCGAGCCCAGCTTCGCCGCACCGTTGCGCAGCGCGGTGAGCGTGCGGTCCACCACGTCCTGGTAGGCCTTGAGCGTCGCCTTGTCGCCGTCGGCGGTCCCGAGCGCGGAGATGTCGATGCCCGACAGCGTGAAGTCGGACACCGACTGGCTGTTGACGTTGAAACCCGAATACGTGGTGTCCATGAAGCCGTGAGCGGCCGAGAAAGTCGCGGCCGAGCCGCCCGCCGCGCTGGCGATCGCCACGAGGGCGTCGAAGCCCGCGCCGCTGGTGGTGCCGGTCGAGGACGTGTCGTAAACCGCGAAGACGCTGGTATCGAGCTTGGTCGTGCTGACCGCGACGCTGCTGCCGTTGCGGGCGAAGGCCGCGACCAGGCTCTTGGTCGCCTGATAACCGGTGGCAGAGGTATCGATCGACAGCCAGTTCACGCCGTTCATGACGGTGTTGGTGGCGGTGGACTTGACGTCGTCGAGATAGGATTTGATTTCGGTCTGAATCTGCTTGCGGGCAGTCGACTCCGAGGTGGCAGCGGTGAGACGGCTCTTGATCTGGTCGAGGTCGTCCAGGATCTTGTTGAGGCCGGTCGAGGTGGCGTCGACGGTATTCTTGTCGAGGGCGATCGCGTCCTTGACCGCGCCGAGCGCGCCGTTGTCGGACTTCAGGGTCGAGGCGATCGACCAGTACGCGGCGCCGTCGCCGGCGGTGGCGATCTTCTTGCCGGTGGAGACCCGGTTGCTGGTGGTGTCGAGGCTGTCGCCGATCGTGCGCAGGGTGTTGAGAGCGACGATCGCTGAGTTGTTGGTCAGAATGCTGGTCACGGTGTGATCCTAACGCTGTTTGATCTTCGATACGCGAAGTGAAGATCCGGGCTCACACCGGGGCAGCGGGACGGCGTCATGCCTTCGGATCCCCGAAGGGAACCGACCCACCATGCGTTCAGACACGGGCTCACACCGGGACGGCGACGTCGCGTCATGCCTGCGGATCCGGGGATCCGCCTCGCCGTGCATTCATCCCCGCGGCGGGAGGGCTGCGCCTCTCTCCTCTCCTTGGGTAAATTAATCATCTGCGCTCAACATTTCAGAAAGGTTAATCGCAAACGAGCCAGCATTTTCGTGAAACGACGATCGCAGATTAAATATCAATTTATTTTATTCGATCGAGCAGATCATTGTTGCGAACCGAGCCGTGCCGACGGGCGACGGGATGGCGCTGTGATAGTCTGGGGAGCGATGAATCCGAGCGGTCTTGGGTCGGGCAGGTCTTCTTCCGGCCCGCGCGGCGGCTTTCCAAACCCGCGTCCTGTCCCACGTCTCGGTCCTGGTCTCGAACCGACCCATCCTCCACGTTGCGAGCCGTCAGGTCTGGACAGCAATGCTTGATGAGGCCGGCCCGCGCCGTTCTCTGCTCGAATTTGCTCCCTCGCGGCGGATCGGAAACGGCCGGACGAACCCGGCACGATTGCCGGCGACAGCACCTGCGCATTCTCAAATCCGAAATTCAATTGCAACGCAAACACCCAAGAACAATCGATTAACCATGTTCCGAACGATAAAAAAATGTTAGGTCAAGACTATAATTTCGAAACGATCGGAAGGAGCGGGCTTCCGTGAAGAGGGAGGCGCCGAAACGCGGGTCCCGGATCGCATCGGACCGGGCGGTCCTTCGCGCGGACCCTGGACTTGGCACCTCTCCCGCTCGGCGGGGCCGGGTGACCGGCAAATCGGCGGGCCGCGCCCGACGGATAGAACGCGGGGGAGGGGCGGCGCCGCCGGGTCGGGGAGCGGCGCTGCTGGGGCGCGCGGCCGATCGAGACGAGGAGCTGATGCGCTCCCCGGAGGGGGGCGGCGGTCGCCGGCGAACCGGGAGGAGCACGACGACCAGGCACAACGACGAGGGGCGCACCGTCAGGCGCGCCCCCGCGAAGCGTCCGGTTCGTGGACGAAGCCGATCCTTACCGGAACAGGCTGAGGACGTTCGAGCTGCTGGAATTGGCGATGCTGAGGGACTGCACGGCCAGCTGCTGCTGGGTCTGCAGGGCCTTCAGCTTCGTCGACTCCTCCTCCATGTTGGCGTCGACCAGCGCGCCGATTGAGCTGGTGTTGATGTCCATCAGCTTCTGCGTGAAGTCCGACTGCGACTTCAGCAGCGTCGAAGCCGAGCCCAGCTTCGCCGCACCGTTGCGCAGGGCCGAGAGGGTGCTGTCCACCACGGTCTGGTAGGCCTTGAGCGTCGCGTTGTCGCCGTCGGAGCTCCCCAGCGAGCTGATGTCGATGCCCGAGAGGGTGAACGAGGACACCGACTGGCTGTTGACGCTGAAACCCGAATAGGTGGTGTCCATGACGCCGTGGAAGGCCGTGAAGGTCGCGGCCGAGCCGCCCGCCGCGCTGGCGATCGCCACGAGGGCGTCGAAGCCCGCACCGCTGGTGGTGCCGGCCGAGGACGTGTCGTAGATCGTGAAGACGCTGGTGTCGAGCTTGGTCGTGCTGACCGCGACGCTGCTGCCGTTGCGGGCGAAGGCCGAGACCAGGTTCTTGGTCGACTGGAAGCCGCTCGCCGAGCTGTCGATGGAGAGCCAGTTGGCGCCGTTCATGACGGTGTTGGTGGCGGTCGACTTGATATCGTCGATGTAGGACTTGATTTCGGTCTGGATCTGCTTGCGATCGGTCGAGCCCGACGTCGCCGCGGTGAGGCGGGTCTTGATCTGGTCGAGGTCGTCCAGGACCTTGTTGAGGCCGGTCGAGGCGGCATCGACGGTGTTCTTGTCCAGCGCGATCGCGTCCTTGACCGCACCGAGCGCGCCGTTGTCGGACTTCAGGGTCGAGGCGATCGACCAGTACGCGGCGCCGTCGGCCGCCGTGCTAATCTTCTTGCCGGTGGAGACCCGGTTGCTGGTGGTGTCGAGGCTGTCGCCGATCGAACGCAGGGTGCTGAGCGCGACGGTGGCGGAGTTGTTGGTCAGAATGCTGGTCATGGTGTGATCCTAGAGTTGCGTGATCTTCGATGCGCGACGTGAAGATCCGGGCTCACACCGGGGCGGCGGGACGGCATCATGCCTTCGGGTCCGAGGACCCGACCCGCCATGCGTTCGAACACGGGCTCGCACCGTGACGGCGAGGCGGCGTCATGCCTGCGGATCCGGGGATCCGCCTCGTCGTGCCTTCATCCCCGCGGCGGGAGGGCTCTGTCGCGCCCCTCTCCTTGGGTGACACCAGACTGTATTTGCGGGCATTTCCGAATCATGAATCGTCATCCCGGTCCGGGATTCTTTCGGCGATTGAGGTTTTTTACCTTAATTATTTGCTGACAGAGATCGTAAACGTCGATCATTGCTATCGATGAGCCGTCTTCTCGCACTCTGACGCCAGGGCAGCGGCCATCTTCGGAAGGAGCGGCACGCGGCGCGGCCGAATGGGCGCGGCGGAGGCGCGACATCGGTCACCGCCGCCACGCCGCGATGCGGAGGTTCGGGACCCGTGCGGGAGAGGCCGGCGGCCGTCCGGGAGGTTGGCGGCGAGATCGTCCGTGCTTCTCGGTGCACGGCGGACCGGACGCGAGCGACGTCGCGCGATCCGGGATTGCCCGCGGGGGTAGGGGCGGGGGCGTCCGGCGGCCATGGCAACCTCGCCGATGGCGCGTTCGTGCGGACCTCGTCCGGGATCATCGGTAGGGGAGCGCCGCGTTTTCGATCGAGTGCCGATGGCCGTCTTTACGATCAGAAAAGCGTCGAGAATTATTACGACATTTAATATTTGGTTCACCATAAATTTTTTGCGAAGGAAAGGGCCAAATTGATATTTACGACTTCGAAATTTGGTAAAGGTAACGTCTTCCTACTTGAGCAAGCGGTGCCCGGCGCATCCGCTCTTGGGTCAACGCACGACGAGGCGGATCCCCGGATCCGCAGGCATGACGCCGCCTTGCCGTCCCGGTGCGAGCCCGTGTTCGAACGCATGGCGGGTCGGATCCTGCGCGGACCCGAAGGCATGATGCCGTCCCGCCGCCCCGGTGTGAGCCCGGATCTTCACGTCGCGTACCGAAGATCACGCAATTCTAGGATCACACCATGACCAGCATTCTGACCAACAACGCGGCCACCGTCGCGCTCAGCACCCTGCGCATGATCGGTGACAGCCTCGACACCACCAGCAACCGGGTCTCCACCGGCAAGAAGATCGCCTCCGCGGCGGATGGCGCCGCGTACTGGTCGATCGCCTCGACCCTGAAGTCCGACAACGGCGCGCTCGGTGCGGTCAAGGACGCGATCGCCCTCGACAAGAACACCGTCGATGCCGCCTCGACCGGCCTCAACAAGATCCTGGACGACCTCGATCAGATCAAGACCCGCCTGACGGCCGCCACCTCGACCTCGACCGACCGCAAGCAGCTTCAGACCGAAATCAAGTCCTATCTCGACGACGTCAAGTCGACCGCCGCCAACACCGTCATGAACGGGATCAACTGGCTCTCGGTCGACACATCGGCCACCGGCTACACGGCGACCAAGAACCTGGTGGCGGCCTTCGCCCGTAACGGCAGCAGCATCGCGGTCAGCACGACCAAGCTCGACACCAGCGCCTTCACGGTGTTCGACACGTCCTCCGCCGGGACCTCCTCCGGCGCCGGCTTCGACGCCCTCACGGCGATCGCCACCGCGGTCGGCGGGACGGCCGCGACCTTCTCGGCCGTCCACGGTTTCATGGACACCACCTACTCGGGCATCAGCATCAACAGCCAGTCGGTGTCCGACTTCACCCTGTTGGGCATCGACATCAGCGCGCTCAACGGCAGCGCGCCGGATGCCGCGGCGCTCAAGGCCTATCAGGACGTGGTCGACGGCACGCTCTCGGCCCTGCGCAACGGTGCGGCGAAGCTGGGCTCGACCTCGACGCTGCTGAAGTCGCAGTCGGACTTCACGCAGAAGCTGATGGACATCAACACCAGCTCGATCGGCGCCCTGGTCGACGCCAACATGGAGGAGGAGTCGACGAAGCTGAAGGCCCTGCAGACCCAGCAGCAGCTGGCCGTGCAGTCCCTCAGCATCGCCAATTCCAGCAGCCAGAACGTCCTCACCCTGTTCCGGTAAGCCTCCGGGGGCCGGGGCCCGGCCCCGATCCCGTCGCGGCATGGCCACGCGCCGACCCGGTGCGTGGCCGCTCTGCATCCGCGGCCGGGATCGGGCCTCGGCAGCGCCCGGCGGCCCGCCGGGTGCGATTGGGGGGAGCCGCTCCGTCGCGGTCCCGCCTCAGGGCCGGTCCTGCTTCGCGCAGTGGACGGCGACCATCCGCTTCCCCTCCAGGAACACCACGTCCAGGATGCGCCAGGGCGTGAACTGCTCGACGCAGTTCGCGAGGGTGTAGGGCGTGAACCACGCCTTGTGGTCCGGGTGGATCTCCTCCAGGTAGTCGTCCTGGCCGGACAGGTGGCCGCGCCGCCAGCCGGGAAAGTCCGCGTAGTTGAAGCATCCGATCCAGCCGAGCAGGCAGGGAGCGGTGATGAACACCTCCGCGAAGGACACGCGGTCCAGGCTCTCCAGGAATTCCTTGATGTTGTGGACGTGCTCGATCGTCTCCGGCACCAGCACCAGGTCGTAGCTGTCCCGGATCTCCGAGACGTCGCCGTAGTAGGTGCCCTGAACGAATTGCGAGAGGGCCTTCAGCCCGGCCGCGTCGGTGTCGAGCCCGTCGAGGCGGGCGCAGTGGCCGGCGATCTGGATGTGGAGGTTGTGCGCCGGGTTGAAGACCGGGAAGTCCGTGCAGCCCACATGGAGCACGCGGCGGCCCGCGCAGAGTTGGCGGATGTAGGGCAGCCGCTCGGGAACGTTGCGGACCTTCATCCGCTGCAGGTAGAAGTAGTTGAGCGCGCCCCGCTCGATCGCGTAGGGCGCAGCGCTCGCGGGCGCCTCGGCCGTCACCGTCTCCGATATCATGGTTCGCTCCGATCCTTCCGTGGATCACCGCGCGCCGCCCCGCGGCCGCGGCGATCCGGCTATTGCCGCACCTCGACGCCCCAATGGCGATGGGTCGAACCCCAGTACTGCTTGGCGAAGACCGGCCCCGCTCCCGTGTATTCCAGGCCGGTCAGGTGCCGCGGAAAGAAGAAGTGGCTCGGATAGACGGTGAGGTTGATGAAGCTCGACTGGCGGACGGTGTTCGTCAGCCGCAGCGGCCCGACCTTCTCCCAGGCCATGCCGGCGTGCGGCTCGGGGTCGGCCCAGATGTCGTGGATGATGCGCTTGACCAGGGGATGCTCCGGCTGGAAGCCCAGCGCCCCCGCGGCGATCAGGCCGGTCCGGGTGATCTCGTTCTCCCAGGCGGCGAAGCTGTCCGGTTCGATCAGCCAATCCTCCAGCGGCCGGACGCAGATGCTGTCCGCGTCGAAGGCCAGGCCGCCGTGCCGCTGCAGGATCTCCCAGCGCAGGATGTCGGCGGCGCCGTTGATCTCGCGCTCCCACCAGTAGCCGATCTGGTCGGCCAGCGCCCACTCGACGGCGTTGACCTCGTCATTGCCCCAGATCCGGACCTCGTAGTCCGGATTCTGCTGCTTCCAGGTTTCCATCCACTGGGTGGGGCGCTTGCTCTGATCACCGATCCAGATCAGGTGGATCACTTTCGGGAGAGGCATTCCGGGTCGTCCTTCGCGTCATGATGCCTGTCGGGCCGAGCGGTGCCCGGCGCCGGGCGGCGGGTCACGGCACGTGGATGCCGCGCACGAGGTCGCCCTCGCCGATGATCAGGCCGGGCACGTAGCCCTGCTCCACGAGACGCGTCCGCTCCGCCTCGGCCCGCTCCGCGAGGAAGACGAGGCAGCGCTGCAGCGTCTTGTCCGGCAGCCCGGCGACCGGGGGCGACACGGTGATCCGCCGGGGCAGCCCGAGCTTGCGCAGCAGGTTGCTGATGGACGGGCCGTCGTCGACGCCGACCAGGATGACGCGCTCGATCTCCGGGATCGCCTCGGCCAGCCGCGCCAGGGTCTGGACCGCGACCAGGAGGGGAAGGCGGTCGAGATCCTCGATCGGCTGCTCGGCCTCGGCCGGCCCGTAGACGGTCAGCCGGCCGTAGATCTCGTGGGCCGCGAGGTAATCGCCCTGCGCCATCGCCATCCGCATGGCGAGCCGCAGCTGCGTGCGCTCGTAGTGGTCGACCGCGCCGCGCAGCGAGCGCTGCTGATCCTCATCCGTCGCCCCGCCGAGGCGCCGCAGCATCGCGCGGATGTAGGTGTCGAGGCCGCCGCGGTGCAGGTCCCAGCGGCCGGTCCCCACGGTCCCCGCGCCGCCATGCACCTCGCGCGTGAGCGGGTCGCGGGTCGGGATCCGGCAGAGCGGCTTCGTCAGGAAGGCGACGGCCCGGTCCGTGATGAGGTCGCTGAGGGCGACGAGCCCGGGATGGCAGTGCCGCCCGCCCCGCAGCAGCCGGTGCGCCGCCTCGGCCCGGTAGAGCCCGATCTCCGGCGCCATGGCGTGCCGGAGCATGAAGCTCAGAAGGTCGATCGCGTCCCCGGGCCCGAACACCGCCTCCTCCGCGGCGTCGTACTGCAGGACCGGATCGCCGATCTGGAGAGCGTCATGAACTTCCCAGGGGCCGAAGCAGGCGCCGATCTCAGGACGGGCCTCCATGAGCTGCACCGCCGCGATCAGCGTCTCGGGAACGACGGCCTCGTCGTCCCCGATCGCGATCAGGGTTCGCCCGCGGCCGCGATGGAGCGCCGGGAGGAGGCGTGCGCGGGGGCTCTCCCCGGCGGCCGGACCGGTCGCCCGGGGATCCTGACGGTAGTAGGTCAGCGGCGCGCCCTCGGCGGCGAGGCCTTCCACCAGCGCGCGGCTCCCGTCCTCCGGCGCGGCGTCGACGACGACGACCTCGTGGGCGAACGGGAACAAAGACGGGGCGAGCAGCGGATCGAGCAGGCGCTGAAGGACGGTCGGTCCGCGCGTGGCCGTGACGCAGATGCTGAGGGCGATGGTCATGCCTTGGTCTCCGCACGGTCCGCGCGGCGGCACCCTCCTGTCGGGTCGCGCGGGCCGTTGATGGTTCGTCGATGGGGCGCGCGTCGGCTCCCGCGATCAGATGTCCGCGGGCAGGACCGCGAAGGGTTCGGGGGGGCGGCCCGCGCAGCGCAGCGCGTGCATGCGCCGGAACGCCGCCTCCAGGCCGCGCGCGTACCGGGCGGGATCGAACAGGGAGGTGGTCCGGCGCGCGGCGTCGAGCCGGGCACGCAGATCGGCAAGGCGCGACCGGTCGAGGCCGAGGTCGATGGCCAGGGCCTCGTACGCCGCCGCCGAGGTCACGGCGAGTTCCGGCAGGCCGACCGCGTGCAGGAGGCTCGCGGCGACGCGCCCGACCATCCGGTCACCGAGGCGCGTGAGGACGGGGACGCCGGCCCGCAGGGCGTCGCTGGCGGTGGTATGGGCGTTGACCGGCAGCGTGTCGAGGAACAGGTCGGCGTGACCGAGCCGCCGGAGATGCGCCTCCAGGGGCAGGTTCGGGGCGAAGACGATCCGCGCGGGGTCGATGCCGCGGGCGCCGGCCTCGTACTGGAGGTTGTCTTGCACCGCCCCGTTCGCCTGGAACAGCCAGAGGACGGCATCCGGCACGCGGGCGAGGATCCGCATCCAGGAATCGTACAGCTCGGCGGTGATCTTGTAGGTGTTGTTGAAGCAGCAGAACACGACCGCGTCGTCGGGCAGGCCGCAGGCGGCCCGTCCCGGGCCCGGCTCGATCTCCCGGAAGACGTCGTTCGGCTGGTAGCAGCCGGGCAGGTTGACGATCCGCTCGTCGTAGAAGGGCTGGTGCTCCGTCGGGGTGATGACCGCGTCGCCGACGATGTAGTCGATGAACGGTGCGCCGAGCGTGCCGGGATAGCCCAGGTAGTTCACCTGCACGGCGGCGGGCCGCAGCGCCATGATCTCGGTGCGGCAATCCCGCGTGTAGCCCTTGAGATCGACCAGGATGTCGATGCCGTCGGCCCGGATCCGCTCCGCCGCCTCGCGGTCCGACAGCGCGCCGATCTCCTCGAAATGCTCGAACGCGGCGAGGAGCCGCCGCCTCATGGGGGAATCGTCCCGCGGGCCGTGGCTGTAGGCGAAGACCTCGAAGGCCGTCCGGTCGTGCTGCTCGAACAGGCCCACCGCGAGCATCGCGGTGGCGTGGTAGTGGAGGTCGCTCGACAGGTAGCCGACCCGGATCCGGCGCCCCGGCACGGGCGCGGGCGGGGGCGGCAGGGTCTCTGTCACCCGGGCGGTGACCCCCGCCGTCCAGCGCCGCGCGCAGGTCAGGGCCATGGCGGGCGAGACGTCCAGCGTCAGGACCTTGAAGGGCGAGAGGCGGTCCTCGGCGGTCTCCAGCTGGGCGATGACCCGGCGCTCGTGCTCGCGCATCGCCGACCACTCGCAGGCGTGCCGCAGCTGGTCGAGGAGTTCGAACCGGGCCATCACGGAGGTCGGGTCGACGAGAAGGGCCTTGCGGAACCACTCCACGGCGTCGTCGGGACGGCGGATGAGGGCGCAGACGAGGCCCATGTTGATCATGGCCGGGACGGCGTCGGGCTTGACGGTGAGGGACCGCGCGAACGCCGCGTAGGCCCCGGCGAGCCGGTTCATCTTGAGCAGCAGGCAGCCCAGCACGTTGTGGAACTCGGCGTTGTCGGGGCGCAGGGCGATCGCGGCCTCGAACGCCTCGACGGCCTCGGGGAAGCGTCCGAGGCGGTCGAGGCACAGCCCGAGCTGGAACGGCGCCTCGAACTTGCTCGGGTCGAGCGCGGCGGCCGCCCGCAGCGCCGTCTCCGCCGCCGCGAGGTCCCCGGCCGCCATGAGACCCTTGGCGTGATCGAGCTGGATCTCCGCGTTCTCCGGAGCGAGGGACACCGCCTTGCGCAGGGCGGCGAGGGCGCCGTCGAACTGCCCCAGATGCCGCAGACACAGGCTGCGCAGGTGATGGGCGGAGGCGTTGCTCGGGTCGAGCAGGGTCGCGCGCCGGTACTGCGCCTCGGCCCCGGCGGTGTCGCCCTTCTGGTGGAGGCGAAGGCCCTGCGACAGGCACTGGTAGACCTGCGCCTGACGATTCGCTCCGCGCGCCGATGCCCGGTCGACGCTCCGCTCCGCGGCCCTGCGTTTCATCTCGTTCCAATCCATGCGGGGTGCCGCGGCGCCGCACCCGGCGGCCCGAGCCGCGCGCATCTCGTCCCGATGCACCGCCAAGGTGCAGGGGGGGCCTTGCGCGAGGCTTGTGGGGGGGCGCGCGGCGTCCCGTCAGGCGGACGGGGCCCGTCCCGGGCCGGCGAGGGTCCGGACCCGGGCGGCGAGGACCTCCGTGGCGAAGGGCTTCGTCATCCCCTGCATGCCGGCGGGCAGGGGGACAGTCCCGAGGATCGCCTCGGCGGAGCCGTTGATCCGCAGCACCGTCAGGCCCGGGCGCAGGGCCAGGCCCGCCTCCGCCATCGGGCGGTCGTTCATGCCGCCGGGCAGGCCGACATCCGTCACGACGAGGTCCATCCGCTCCGGTCCCCTCAGGCAGTGCAGGCCCGCGAGGCTATCCTGCGCCTGCAGAACCCGGTCGCCGCGCTCGCCTATCACCCTCGGCCACCACCATCCGCACGCCCGCCTCGTCGTCGACGACGCGCACGGTCTCGCCCGGTCGAGGGGCCCCTGATCCCGCGAGACGGGTCGATGTCCTCCGCCGCCGGCACCAGCGTGGTGTGGGAGCGCTCGACCGTCGGGAAGAACGGACCCTGGGTCGGCACGGTCGCGCCGTTGGCTATCGTCGACCGAGATCGCACGCTGCTCATCGTGAAAAGCCGATTGTTCACTCGGCAAGTTGTTTTATCGACGATTATTGTCGGCCGGATCCAACGCTGCCAGGATCGATCCGCAAGATGGATGCGATATGGGTGCCGGGATATCGTCCGTTGCAAAGCGCCAGGCGATGAGGCCCGTCCCAGTGCCGGGGGCATTCACGGAGACAACCGCGCTACGGCCCACCCGCGTGCCTCCGGGACTGAGGACAATCGCGGTGATCATGTAGGACTGATGCGGCGAACTCACCGCATAGTGGCGCAGGGCCTCGGTGAGGGCAGTTCCCGCGAAGGCCCGCGGGGGAGCGACAGCGGGATCGATCCCGCCGGTCGGATTGTGCACGGTGATGCCCGGCCGCAGTCGCATCGCGAGCGCGTCGGTCATGGACGGCAATCCGTCGATCTCGTCGATCGTTCCCATTGGTGCATTGCGCGGGCCGGGGAGCCCGAGGGCGCGGTATTGCGGTGCCTCGGCGCCGTTCGGCTCTGGCACGTCGTCGGGATCGCGGGCGTCGACGGTCTCGGCCGCGAGCGCTGCCGCCTCCCGGTCGGGCGCGCCAAGGGCCCGGAAGGCATCCTCCAGCAGGGCACGCGGGGCCGCGTTGAGATCAACGAGACCAGCCTGATCCTGCACCACGAGCGTCAGTGAGCCGCCTGGCCAGGAGCAGATGACCGGCGTGCCATTCTCGGGCAGGCCGAGTCCCGGTAGCCGACGAATGTGCTGCACCGCCAGCGACATCGCGACCAAGCGCACCGCCCCGTCGGCGAGACCCTGCAGCCGCAAGTTCATCGACCGACCTGCGGTCGTGGCGCTGCGCGTCAGCAGGACATGCGTCGCGGATGCGGCCACGGCCGCGATGACGAGCAAGATCGCCAGGACCGAGGGTAGGACGAAGCCGGCCTCGTCTCGGTCGTCAGCCTGCTTCGCTGCTTCGGCGTTCACGAGCCGCTGCCTAGCGCGAGCACGAGCGGCGGCCACCGGCGCCCGTCGGCGGGTGGGAACGCGACCGTGACCTCGACCAGGACGGGCGGTCGGTCGGGACGCGTCCAACTCGACGCCCACCGCGGCATGGGATCCGAGGCCTGTGCTCCGAAATAGCGGAGTTGCAGGCCTGCGATCCGGTCGAGCAGCAGGTCCGGTCGCCCCGGCGTCTTGGCGGATCCGCTCGTCTCGACGAAGGCCAGGCCGTCCTCACCCGCCGCCGTGCCGAGACTCATTTGTAGTTCCGAGCCGCGCGCGACGTCGCGGTTGGCCTGCAAAGTGGCGACGAGGCGGTCGGGCAGGCCCAGGAAAGGGGCATGCCGGCCGTTGGGACGACGTCCGGCGCGATCGGCGAAGGCCCGCCGCAGGTGCTCGCGCACGAGTTGGACCTCCTCCTGGGCTTCGAGCTGGCGCGCGGTGCGGCTGAGCAGCCCGGTCGCCTGGAGGGCCTGGAGCGTCAACACGGCGACAAGGGCGCAGAGCGCAAGGGAGACCAGCATCTCGACCAGCATGAAGCCCGCCTCGCCGGATCCCGCCTCCGCCTCAGACACCGCCGAGCCCTCCTGCGATGAGCGTGGCGTAGATGAGCTGGCCGTCCGGCCGGTCGAGGGTGAGGCGTACGCGCCAAAGAGGCGGCAGGTCACGCCAGCCGAGCACCGGTCTGGCATCGACGACGGTGAGCGTCCAGGGCTGCCCGTCGCCGAAGCGGCCTTGCTCGAGGCCGGGCCGCAAACTACCGGCGGCCGCCCGGACGAGGACGATGCCTTCGGCTTCGTCGAGCCGGATCGCCGCGGTCTCGATCCGGCGGCCACCGACCGCCATGTCGGCGGCGATCCGAATTACCATCAGGCTGACCAGTGACACGATCGCGAAGGCGACGAGAACCTCGACCAGCGTGAAGCCGGCGTCGCCGGCGTGTCGCGCTGCTCCCCTTCGTACCGGCCTCATGGCGCGGTCTCCCCGCGCCGGACGGCGCCGGTGATAGGACTCACCGTCAACACCCGCCGGCCGGAGCCGCGGGCGAGCACGATCCGGCCTCCGGTCGAAGCACCGCCCGGCAGGAACCGGATCTCGTTCGGGCTCGACCGATGACCCGGCGGGATCTCGACGCTGACGCGCAGAGACGGCGTCGCCAGCGGCCGGGCGGAATTGCGTGAGGAGATGAAGCGGGCGGTCTCAGGATCGTAGACGAGGCTGGTGCGCTGGCCGGTGCGCACGGCCTCGGCCCGGAGGTGCGCGAGCTCGACCGCCAGCGCACCGGCGACCGCATCGAGCTGCTGCCCGGGTAGCAAGGTCACGAGCGTTGGGCCGCCAAGCGCCGCCGCGAGCCCGAGGATGACCAGCACCACGAGCATCTCGACGAGCGAGAAGCCGGCCGCCGGGTCGGCGGCGACATCGGCATTGCACGCCACGATCACCGGGCCGCGACGGGCGGCGGGCTCGCACCGACCGCGAGGGCGGTGAGCCGGGCCGCGAGGAGGTCCGGGCCAAGGCCGGGTCCGAGCCGATCGACAATCAGCCCGTCGCCGTCAACGAGGAAGAGCGCCGCGGTGTGGCTGTAAACGTAATCGCGGCCAGGCAGATCGGTACGCTGTGCGATGACGCCAAAGCTACGAATCGCTTCGTCGATCGCGGGCGGAGTTCCCGAGAGAGCAGTGATGCCCGGGTCGAAGCTCTGCATGTACTGCGCGAGGACCTCAGGCGTATCGCGCTCGGGATCGACCGTCACGAAGTAGATCGCCAAGTCGCGGGCTGCGGTCGGCAGCTTCGGAAGCGCGAGCGATAGTTCGGCGAGGGTCGTCGGGCACAAGTCCGGGCAGTGAGTGAAGCCGAAAAACACGGCGTAGGGATGGCCTGCGCGCTCGTCCGTGTCGATGGTTTTTCCGTCAGGGGCGACCAGCCGGAAGTGGCCGGCGATCAGGCCGCCGTGAGCGGATGGTGGCGGGAGGGCGGTCTGAGCATCCGCTGGATGGAAGCACGAGAGGCAGAGACCGAAGACGAGGAGTGAGCGTCGGAACATCATGGTCGGCCTAGAGAAGATCGACGAATCGATGGGATTGCAGCTACGCACCACGCCATCACCGCTTAATTTCATATGGTTTATATGCAATTAACGCACAGAAAGCATGATTAAACGGCAAAAATATCGATATACCATTGATTACGCAGGTCCTATATTTAGTATTATTGAAATGCAAAGACCGGCACAGGGTCATATATCCATGGTGCGATCGTTTGATATTTTCGTTTTTGACCCGCTTGGATAGTCGTCAGATATCCAAGCAGGGGCTTATTCATCAAAGGCGCACCATAACGCGGAGAATTAAATTAATCTAAGGGCAGCTTTCGCCTGGCTTGAATGTCGTCTTGGAGTGCGTTTCCATGGCAACCGCGTTGCAGCCACCGGCATCCATCCCGGGCGTGCAGCCTTGCTGGCCATTGTTGTGGACGATGATACAGGCTCCCCTGGTGGTCGCCGGTCGCGGCGTCGCCGCGCCGAATGTCGAGGGTTGCTGCGCGTCGGCACCGCCGCAAAGAGCGACGAGCCCAACAGCGGCTAAGCCGAGACGGAGTGTCGTCATGATTGGAGTCCTTCCCGATGGCGTTCGTCGAAGCATTCACTGGGCCGGTGGCGGAGGCGACCGAGCAAGCCTGGCCCCGAGCGGGCCTGCATCTGCACGCCTGCTCGGGGGTTGGGCTACTGCACCCGAACGATCTTGGCGACGCTCGGCACGCCGTTCGCGTCCATGGCGAACAGCATCCATGGGCCGGGCAGCAGGATTCCCGGCTCGTTCGGAAGGTTGAGCCTGTAGGTTGTGCCGTTGCTCGAGGCGACCGCGAGGGGCACTCGGCGCTGGTCGCCGTTGACGGTGTGGGTCGTGGCTCCCATCCGCACCAGGGCGAAGCTCGTCACCGTGCGGTCGGTCGCGATCGACAAGGTCGAGCCGGCGCTGGCCGAGGTCGGGGCGGAGGTGATGGTCGGCCGGGCGGCGGGCTTTCCGTCCGCGCCGAAAAGGTAGGGCGGGCTCAGGAATTGGAACTCGTAATGGTCGCCGTCGCAGTTGCAGAGGCCGCCGCCGCCCGAGGCGACGCGGCCGTCGGGCATCAGCACCGCCCAGCTGTGGTAGTTGCGCCCGACCGCGGCCGGCGGGAGCAGGCGGAACTTGCCGGTCGCCGGCGACCAGATGTCGGCCATCAGCACCGAGCGCACGTCGCTGAACTGAGCCTGCAGGGTCTGGCCGCCGATCGTCACGACCTCGCCGCTCGGCAGGACGACACTGTTGTGGAAGGCCCGCGGGAACGGGGCGGCCCCGAGCTTGGTGATGGTCGGGGTCGCGCCCGGGCCGGCCGAGATGTCGATGATGTAGGCGTTGTCGTTGGCGAGCTCGTTGAGAGCGCCGGCGGCGCCGCCGATCTTCAGGATCTTGTTGACGTCGTACATCACCGCGGTGCCGCTCTGGCTCCAGGTGTCGTCGCCGCGGGTGCCGACCTGGGTCAGGCTGCCGTTGCCACTGGTGTTGATCCAGAACATCTTGGGGCTCGGCCCGGCATTGAACGCCCAGCCGTTGGCGGCCGCGAATACCCAGTAGTGGTTGTCACGGAACGCCTTGTTCTTGGCGTAGTACACAGCCGCAGGCTCGGAGCTGACGTTCTGGAGCACGCGCCACTTCCCGGTCGAGGGCGACCAGACCTCGGCGAGCTTGTCCGAATCGTAGTTGCCGGACCACGAGCCGCCATAGGTCAGCGCCTCGCCAGTCGAGAGCGTGGTGTTGCCGGAATACCCGCGCTGGATGTTCATTGACTGACCCGTCGACCACGAGTTCGACGACGGATCGTAGATGATCGTCCTGTCGGCGTTGCTGCCGCCGTTGGTCAGGATGCGGCCGTCGGCCAGGATGCTGGTGCCCGGGCAGAAGGCTTCGCCGGCATTGCTGACGTACGACTCGGCCGCGCTGTCGTTGGACGGATCGTACAGGGTCGTCCACATGTTGGTGGACGATCCGAACGTGTTGCGGGTCTCGCCGCCCCACATCAGCAACTTGCCGCTCGGCAGGGCCGCGGCGGAGACCGGCACGATCCCGATGGTGCGCAGGGGCGTCCAGGCCGCGGTCACGGGCCCCGCTGCCAGCGTGAATCGCTGGGAATCGTCGCCGAGGCAGTCGTACTGCATCAGCCCGGCGCCTTCCTCGCGCGAGTTGTTCTCGATCGTCGCGCAGCGGCTCGAATGCGCCGCCACGAGCTCGTACCACTGGTCGAGCTTGCGCAGCTTCCAGAAGCCGCCGGCCATGCCCGAGTTGCATGATTGCTGGATCAGGCTCGGGGTATTGTCGGTGTAGCCGCGGTCGACCCACAGGCAAGCGCCCGAGCTGACGTTCCTGACCTGATATCCCTGGTTCCCGGCCGACACGAACGACCAGAGTTGCGGCGACTGGTTGGTGCAGGTGGTCAGGTTGAGCTTAGCGCCATCGCCCGCCTGGCCGCCGGGCACCTGCAAGCACTTGCCGCTGTAGCGAAGGATGAGCATGAGACTGCCCCCCGGCGCCTGCTCGCTCGCGGCCGTGTAGACGGAGCCGCCCGACGAGACGGATCCGTCCACGGTGCCGCCTGTCACCGTGCCACCGCTGCCGGGCGGCGAGGAGAAGATCTGATTAGCGCTACCGAGGCAGGTCCACTGGATCACCTGCGTCCCGGCTGCCATCGAGACGCCGTAGACGTCCAGGCACTTGCCGCTGGAGGCCGAGACCAGGGAAAAGCCGCCGCTCTGCGGCCGCGCCGACCACGCCTCGTTGGCGCTGCCGCCGCAGGTATACTGGTTGATCGCCGTGCCGTCGGCATTCAGGCCGCCATACAGGTTCATGCACTTGCCGTTGGCGCGGTTGACCAGCTTGAAGCCGCCGGCCATCCCCACCGCGTCCCAGATCTGCTCGGCGCCGCTGCCGCAGGGCTGCTGGCGGATGGCGACGGCATCGGTGTTGTCGCCGACCGGCGTCGCCAGGCACATGCCGGAATGGGCTGCCTTCAGCTGGCCCGAGCCGGTGCCGCCGACGAGGTTCAGGTTGACCATCGCCGGCGAGGAGAAGGTCTGATTCGCGCTACCGAGGCAGGTCCACTGGATCGCCTGCGTCCCGGCTGCCATCGAGACGCCGTAGACGTCCAGGCACTTGCCGCTGGAGGCCGAGACCAGGGCGTAGCCGCCGTTCTGCGCCCGCGCCGACCACGCCTCGTTGGCGCCGCCGCCGCAGGTATACTGGTTGACGGCCGTGCCGTCGGCATTCAGGCCGCCATACAGGTTCATGCACTTGCCGTTGGCGCGGTTGACCAGCTTGAAGCCGCCGGCCATCCCCACCGCGTCCCAGATCTGCTCGGCGCCGCTTCCGCAGGGCTGCTGGCGGATGGCGACGGCATCGGTGTTGTCGCCGACCGGCGTC
This sequence comes from Methylobacterium sp. JK268, assembly GCF_054052225.1. NCBI lineage: Bacteria > Pseudomonadati > Pseudomonadota > Alphaproteobacteria > Hyphomicrobiales > Methylobacteriaceae > Methylobacterium > Methylobacterium sp. JK268. Next base: position 100,208 of record NZ_JBSVZN010000010.1, read on the forward strand.
GCCAAGCACATGCCGGAATGGGCCGCCTTCAGCTGACCCGACCCGGTGCCGCCGAAGAGGTTCACGCTGACCGTCGCCGGCGAGGAGAAGGTCTGGTTGGCCCCGCCGTGGCAAGGCCAGTGGATCAATTGTGTCCCGGCTGCCATCGAGACGCCGTAGACGTCCAGGCACTTGCCGCTGGAGGCCGAGACCAGGGCGTAGCCACCGTTCTGCGCCCGCGCCGACCACGCCTCGTTGGCGCCGCCGCCGCAGGTATACTGGTTGACCGCCGTGCCGTCGGCATTCAGGCCGCCATACAGGTTCATGCACTTGCCGTTGGCGCGGTTGACCAGCTTGAAGCCGCCGGCCATCCCCACCGCGTCCCAGATCTGCTCGGCGCCGCTGCCGCAGGGCTGCTGGCGGATGGCGACGGCATCGGTGTTGTCGCCGACCGGCGTCGCCAGGCACATGCCGGAATGGGCCGCCTTCAGCTGGCCCGAGCCGGTCCCGGAGGCGAGGTTCAAGCCTGCGGTTTGCGCAGAGGCGGGGACCGCGGCCCACAAGCTACCCAGAATCAGCGCTGCAGTCAGAAACGCAAACCGTGCTTGCATATTTCGGAATCCTCCGCGCGGAACACATGCCCTAAAGTCCTTACTCACGGTTTAATTTGCATTTGTGCATCTTAAAGTTGTCTGTGTCGCAGAAGTCAAAAATGGTGCAAGATAGGAATTTTGTCAGTATAGATAGAACTGAGATGTTTTGATTTCGTGAGCGCCTGTATGCCTTTGAACCAAGCGGAACATTTTTGATTAGATTGAGAGAGTATTGGATATGACCAGCGCAGGTCACTGCCTTGTTCTGAGCGGATCATCCGTCGCTACGGAAGCAATTCTCAGATTACGTCTATTAGCTTTGGACAGAGATTATGATACTTTGGCGGGTTCGGGGTAGGCGGCGGCGAGCTTGGCTCTGGCGCGCTGGGTGGTGAACACCCAGGTGATGCGGGCGCCTTCGGCATTGCGGCGCTGCTCCCGGGCCGCGACCTGCCCTGTGAGGGTCGCCTGATCAGGGATGCGGCGGTCGCGTCAATGGCCGCGCAGTCCCCCGATCTCGATCTCCACCATGTTGAGACAGCTCGCGTGCTTTGGCGTGTAGTGGAGTTCGATGCGGCTCAGGATCCGGTTGGGCCTCCTCGGCCGGGAAACTGTCGGAGCGGGCTCCGGGGGGATGGCTGGACAGGTTGTCCAGCACGACCCTGATCCGCGCGGCTTCGGGATAATGGGTGTCGACGAGGTCTTGCATGCAGTGGGCAAAATCGACGGCCGTGCGCCGATCCGTGACCTTCCCCTTGCGCCGGGCCCGGTGTGCGTCGACGAAGACGAACAGGTTGGCGGTGCCATTGCGCCGGTGCTCATGATCGTAGCGCTCCGGCCCGCCCTGGGGCGGCCGGGACGGGCTGGCGCGCCTCGCCGATCAGCTGAATCGGGCTCTCGTCGAAGCAGACCACCGGACGGCGCGGGTGGGGTGCTTCGGCGTAGAGGTCGAGCACGTCCTCCATGCGAGCCACGAAGGTGTCGTCGACCTGCGGGATGCACCACAACTCGCGCCGCCACGGCTTGAGGGCGTTCTCGGCCAGGCGGCGGCGCACCGTCTCCCGCGGCACCGCCGCGTGCCCGCTGGCTGCCACCACCGCGTCGGCCAGCAGGCTCGGCGTCCAGCGGGCGCGGCCCTTCGGCGGTGCGGAGCAGGCGGTGGCCACCAGCAAGGCCTTGTCCTCGCCCGGGCGCTTGCGCGCGGCCCCAGCGCGGGGCTGCTCGGTCAGGGTGGCCTCGCCCCCTCCTCCACGAAGTGGCGCTTGGTGCGCAAGATCGTCGACCCGCTGACACCGAGGCTGGCGGCCAGGCTCTCGTCGCCGATCCCCGTATCGGCACCCAGCAGGATTTGCGCGCGCTTCGGCCCCACCACAGGATGGTCAGCCCGCTCCCAGCCCCGCGTCGAGCCCCGCCGCCGCCACCAGCGCGCGCGTGTAATCCTCCCGCGGCGTCTCCAGCACGGCCTGCACCGGACCCCGCTCGACCTCGCGCCCGTCGCGCAGCACCAGCACGGTATCGGCCAGCGCCCGCACCACCGCGAGGTCGTGGCTGATGAACAGGTAGGCGAGGCCGTGCGCAGCCTGGAGGTCGCGCAGCAGCGCCACGATGTCCCGCTGCACGGTGCGGTCCAGGGCGGAGGTCGGCTCGTCGAGCACCACCACCTTCGGCCGCAGGATCATCGCCCGCGCGATGGCGATGCGCTGGCGCTGGCCGCCCGAGAAGGCGTGCGGGAAGCGGTGGCGGGTCGCCGGGTCGAGCCGCACCTCGGCGAAGGCCTCGGCCGCCCGCGCGTCGCGCTCGCGGGCGCTCAGGTGCGGCGCATGGACCCGCAGGCCCTCCGCCACGATCTCGGCCGCCGTGAGCCGCGGGGAGAGCGAGCCGTTCGGATCCTGGAAGACCGGCTGGAACCCGCGTCGCAGCGGGCGCAGGGCGGCGCGGCCGAGGGCCGTCAGGTCGCGGTCCTCGAAGCGCACGATCCCGGTCGCGGCCGGTTCCAGCCGCAGCAGCGCCCGGCCGAGGCTCGACTTGCCCGAGCCCGATTCCCCCACCACGCCGAGCGTCTGGCCGGCCCGCAGCGTCAGGTCGATGCCGTGGAGCGCGACCCGCGGCGCGCCCCGCCGCAGGAGGCCGGAGCGGCCCGGATAGGCGATCCGGATCCCGCGTCCCGCCAGCACCACGGGCGCGGTCTCCGGCACCGGCGCCTTGCGGCCCGCCGGCTCGGCCGCCAGCAGGTCGCGGGTCTCGGGCGCGGCGGCGGCCGCGAACAGCCGCTCCGTCGGACCGGTCTCGACGAGGCGGCCGGCGCGCATCACGGCGGTGCGATCGGCGATGCGCCGCACGAGGCGCAGGTCGTGGGTGATGAACAGGAGGGCGAGGTTCAGCCGCGCCTTCAGGTCGGCGAGCAGCGCCAGCACCTGCGCCTGCACGGTGACGTCGAGGGCGGTGGTCGGCTCGTCGGCGATCAGCAGGTCGGGCTCGCAGGCCAGCGCCATGGCGATCATCACCCGCTGGCGCTCGCCTCCCGAGAGTTCGTGCGGGTAGGCGGAGAGGCGCGACGCCGCGTCCCGCAGGCCGACGAGCCCCAGCAGGTCGAGGGCGCGCGCCCGCGCCGCCCGGCCGTCCATCCGGCGATGCGCCCGCAGGGGCAGGGCGATCTGGTGGCCGATGGTGAAGAGCGGGTGGAGGGCGGTCATCGGCTCCTGGAAGACCATGCCGATCCGCGCGCCCCGGATCCGGTCGAGGGCGGGGCGGGGCAGGCCGATCAGCTCCGTCCCGTCGAAGACCGCCGAGCCCGCGACCCGGGCGCCCTCCGGCAGCAGGCCCATCACGGCGAGCGCCGCCTGGCTCTTGCCCGAGCCCGATTCCCCGACCAGGGCCAGGGTCTCGCCCCGGGCGATGGTGAGGTCGAGGGCGTGCAGGGCGGTGAACCCGCCATAGGCCACCGAGAGCCCGCGCAGGGCGAGGAGCGGTGCCATCTCAGGCCCCCCGCGGGTCGAGGGCGGCGCGCAGGCGGTCGCCCAGAGTGTTGAGGGTGATCAGCGTCGCCACCAGCGCCGCCGCCGGGGCGATCAGCATCCAGGGGGCGCTCTCGATGCTGCGCGCGCCGTCGGCGATCAGCACGCCCCAACTCGTCGTCGGCTCCTGCACGCCGAGGCCGAGGAAGGACAGGAAGCTCTCCAGCAGGATCACCCGCGGGATCAGCAGCGCCGCGTAGACCACCACCGGGCCGAGGGCGTTGGGAACGACGTGGCGGCGCAGGATCGCGCCCGTGCTCAGGCCCAGCGCCTCGGCGGCGCGCACGTAGTCCTGGCGGCGGATGGCGAGGGCCTCGCCGCGCACGATCCGCGCCATGTCGAGCCACTCGACGGCTCCCACCGCCAGGAAGACCAGCACCAGCGAGCGGCCGAACACCACCATGAGCAGGATCACGAAGAACACGAAGGGCAGGGCGTAGAGGATGTCGACCAAGCGCATCATCGCGGCGTCGACCGCCCCGCCGAGATAGCCCGCCGTCGCCCCGTAGGCGACGCCGATGGCGAGCGCCACCGCGGTGCCGAGGAGCCCGAGCGCCAGGGAGACCCGGCCCGCCACCAGCACGCGGGTGAGGAGGTCGCGCCCGAGGGCGTCGGTGCCGAGGAGGAAGCGCGTCTGCCGCACCGGCACCCGGACCGTGAGCCGGCGCCCGTCCTCCGCCCGCCCGGTCACGGTCGCGGGCGCGAACAGGTCGGAGCGGGCGAAGAAGGTCAGCACGCGGTCGTCGATCGGCTTGTCCGCCGCCAGCGTCGCCCGCAGGGCGCCGTCCTCCGGGACGATCGCCTCCGCCCGCACGCGCATGCGCAGGGCGAGCCGCTCCAGGGCCGGGCCGACGGTCTCGGGCCGCGGGTAGACCTGCAGGGAGGGCGGCGTGCGCGCGTAGTCGTAGTAGATCCGGTCGGGGGGGTGGCCGGTGAGGACCGGGCCCACGAGGCAGGCGAGGGCGATCAGCGCCAGCACGGCGAGGCTCGCCCGCGCGGTGCGGTCCGCCCACAGGCGGCGGCGGGACGCGGCCAGAAGCGAGAGGTCCGGCGTGCCGCTCATGCCTGCCGCACCCGCGGGTCGACCAGCGCGGTGGCGAGATCCACCAGGAGATTGAAGGCGATCACGAAGACGCCCACCAGCACCACCGTTCCCATCACCAGCGGGTAGTCGCGGTTGAGCGCGCCGTCCACGAAGGCCCGCCCGACGCCCGGCAGCCCGAAGATCGTCTCCACCACCACCGAGCCGGTGAGCAGGTTGGCGGCGGTCGGCCCCAGATAGGAGACGACCGGCAGCGCCGCCCCGCGCAGGGCGTGGAGCGCGATCACGCGGGGCGGCAGGCCGAGCGCCCGGAAGGTCCGCATCGGCAGCGTGCCCAGCGTGTCGATCAGGGCGGCGCGGGCCAGCCGGGCGATCACGGCGATCTGCGGCAGGGCGAGGGTGGCCACCGGCAGCACGAGGTGGCGCGGCGCCCCGTCCTCCCAGCCCCCCACCGGCAGCCAGCGCAGGGTGAGCCCGAAGGCGATCTGCAGCAGCGGGGCCACCACGAAGCCCGGCACCGTCATCCCGAGGGTGCCGAGCGTCATCACGGCGTGGTCGAGGAGGCTGCCCCGGAACGCCGCCGCGAGGCCGCCGAGGCCGATCCCGGCGAGGAGCGCCACCCCGAGCGCCAGGGCGCCGAGTTCGATCGAGACCGGCAGGCCGCGGGCGAACAGTTCCGCCACGCTCATGTCCCGCACCGAGAAGGAGGGTCCGAGATCGCCCGTGAGGAGCGAGGCGAGGTAGCGCCCGTACTGGACCAGGAGCGGCTGGTCGAGCCCGTAGACCCGGCGCAGATTCTCCATCGCCGAGGGGGGCAGCGGCCGCTCCAGGTCGAAGGGACCGCCCGGCGCCACCCGAGCCAGGAAGAAGGACAGGGTGACGACCAGGAACAGGGTCGGGACCGCCTGGAGCAGGCGGCGCAGCACGAAGCCGATCATCGCGGGCGCCCGGCCCGGCGGGCGGCCCCGGCCGGGCCGGGAGACGGCAGTGGGCGGCCACAGGCCATTCCGGGGATGCGTGCGCTCATGCGTCGAGCCAGAGGTTCTGGGACAGGGTGATGCCGCGGACGTTGGGCTTCAGGCCGTGCAGGCGCGAGGCCACGAGCTGCGTGTAGCGCCGATGAACGAGCGGGATCCAGGGCAGGTCTCGGAGGAAGATCTCCTCGGCCTTGAACAGGAGCCGGGCCCGCCGGTCGAGGTCGACCGTCCGGGCGGCCTCGTGCATCAGCGCGTCGTAGTCCGGATTGGCGTAGCCCCCGTGATTGAACCCGGTATTGTCGCTCTCGACCAGGAACAGGAAGTTCTGCGGGTCCGAGTAATCGGCTTGCCACGCGTAGAGCGCGAGGTCGAAGGGGGCGCCGCTGCTCAGATGCGCCGACAGGGTCTTGAAGTCCGTGCCGACGAGGCTGGCGGTGACCCCGAGCGGCTTCCACATGTCGGCGATCGCCACGATCATGTTGCGGATCTCTTCGGCCGCAGTGAAGCGGATCTCGAGCGTGAGCGGCTTGCCCCCCGGCCCGTAGCCGGCCTGCCGCAGCAGCGCGGCGGCCTGCTCCTCCCGCTCGGCGGGCGACAGGTCCTGGCCCGGCATTTCGGGCGGCGGCCGCGCATTGTCGAGCCCGGCGGGCGTCAGCGAGGAGGCGGGCAGGCGTGATCCGCTGAAGATCGCCTCCGCGAGGTAGCCGCGGTCGATGGCGATCGAGAGGGCCTGCCGCACGCGGCGATCGCCCAGCGGCGCCTTGCGGGTGTTCACCACCAGGGACGTCACGTCCAGCGCCGGCGCGACCACGAGCTGCGATCCGAACCGGGCCTGGATGTCCTTGAATTGCTGGGGCGGCACGCCGCAGGAATCGAGTTCGCCCGCCGCGAAGCGGCGCACCGCCGCGGCGAGGTCCGTCGTCGGGATGTACTCGACCTGCGGGATCCGGACCTGGGCGGCGGCGCGGTAATGCGGGTTGCTCACCACGGTGATCCGGTCGCCGGGAACGACGTCCTTCAGCCGATAGGCGCCGTTCGAGACGAGGTTTCCGGGACGCGTGAAGGCGTCGCCGTGGCGGGCGAGCGTGGGGCGGTGCACCGGGAAGCTCGCCGGGTGGCCGAGCAGTTCGAGCAGGTAGGGGGTGGGCTGCGCGAGGGTGACCACGAGCCTGCGCGCGTCCGGCGCCTCGACGCCGAGAGATTCGACCGGTGCGCCGCCGCGGTTCACCGCCTCCCCGCCGCGCAGGCAGTACAGCAGGTTCGCGTAGGGGGCGCCGGTCTTGCGATCGAGGGCGCGCCGCAGGGCGGCCGCGAAATCCTCCGCCACGACCGGGTCCCCGTTGGACCAGCGGTTCTCGGACCGCAGCGTGAAGGTCCAGGTCAGCCCGTCCTCGGAGGACGTCCACGACTCCGCCGCTCCCGGCACGATCCGGCCGCCCGGATCGTAGGTGATGAGCCCCTCGAACAGGTCGCGCAGGACCGCCTCCTCGTAGATCGAGGTGGATTTCTGCGGATCCAGGGTGCCGGGTTCCGCCGCGATCCCGCGTCGGTAGACGGCGGGGCCGGCCGCCCGGGCGGGAGCGTGGACCAGGGAGGTGGCCGCCAGGCCGGCGAGAAGGTCACGGCGACGCATGGTGGTGCTTCCTCCTGATCGCGCCCGGCCGGCGCCTCGGTGATCGCGCGCGGAGGCCCCCGCTCGCGCGGCTCGGGCCGCCGGTCGGGAGAGCCTGTCACGGTGGCGGCCCCCGCGTCGCGGCGCAATGTTCTGGTGGCATCCCCGGAACCTTGCGTCAAGACGCGGTGTTTGCCGGCGAAACCTGGTCTAGGTTAACGACTTTCGAAGAGACAGCGCCGCCAATGCGGGTTCGCATCCGCATCCCCGCCGGCCTGTCGCCGGTCGCGGTCCGACCCTGCGCACCTCACCCGTCCAGCCGCAGGAAGCGGGTCGGGGCGACCCCGCGGATGTTCGGCCGCATGCCCTCGAGACGGGGCGAGACCAGGTGCTTGCTGCGGTAATGCAGCAGCGGGATCCAGGGCAGGTCGGCGAGGACGATCTCCTCGGCCCGAAACAGAAGCCCGGCGCGGCGCGCGAGGTCGACGGTTCCCGCCGCCTCCCGCATCAGCGCGTCGAAGGCCGGATTGGCGTAGTGGCCGACATTGAAGCCGTCGTTGCCGCTCTCCAGCATGAACAGGAAGTTCTGCGGGTCCGAGTAGTCGGCGATCCAGCTGAAGCGGGCGATGTCGAAGGGGCCGCCGTCGCGCAGGTAGGCGAAGTGCGTCTTGGCGTCGGTGTTGACGAAGGTGGCGGCGATGCCGAGCGGCCGCCACATCTCGGCGAGGGCCACCATCGTGTTGCGGTTGTTGTCGGTGGTGTTGTAGCGCAGCTCGACCGTGAGCGGCGGTCGCCCCGGCCCGAATCCGGCCTCCCGCAGCAGCGCCACCGCCCGGTCCTCCCGCTCCAGGGGCGAGAGGTCCCGCCCCGGCAGTTCGGGCGGGGGCAGGGCGTTGTCGAGCCCGGCGGGGGTGAGCGAGTAGGCGGGGAGCATCGTCTCGCCCCACACCGCCTCGGCCAGGAACTCGCGGTCGACGGCCAGCGAGAGGGCCTGCCGCACCCGGCGGTCGCCCAGCGGCGGCTTGCGCAGGTTCAGGATCAGCGGAAAGACGCCGAGCGCCGGCGCGAGCCAGACCTGCGCCCCGAACCGGGCCTTCAGCGTCCTGACCTGATCCGCCGGCAGGTCGGCGAGGGAATCGATCTCGCCGGCCGCGAAGCGGCGCACCGCCCCGGCGAGGTCCGGCGTCGGGACGTAGGCGACCTGCGGGATCCGGACGCTGGCCGCGTCGCGGAAATGCGGGTTGCGGGAGGCCAGCACCCGGTCGCTCGGGACGACATCCACGAGCTGGTAGGCGCCGTTCGACACGAGGTTGCCGGGCCGGCTGAAGGCGTCGCCGAACCGGGCGAGCGAGGGCCGGTGCACCGGCGTGCTCGCCTGATGCGTCATGAGTTCCAGGAGGTAGGGCGTTGGCTGATCGAGGTCGATCACCACCGTGCGCGGGTCCGGCGCCCGCACGCCCAGGTTCTCGACCGGCCGGGCGCCCCGGTTCACGCCTTCCGCCCCGCGCAAGGGAAACAGCACGCTCGCGTACTTGGCCCCCGTCGCCGGGTCGAGGACGCGGCGGAACCCGGCCACGAAGTCCTCGGCCACCACCGGGTCGCCGTTCGACCAGCGGCCGTCGGGCCGCAGGGTGAAGGTCCAGGTCAGGCCGTCGGGCGAGGTGGTCCAGTCCGCGGCCGCGCCCGCCACGACCCGTCCCTCCGCGTCGTAGGTCGTCAGGCCCTCGAACAGGTCGAGGAGGATGGTGGCCTCGGAGAGCGACGAACTGCGGTGCGGGTCGAGGGTCTCGGGGTCGGCGTCGTTGCCGCGCCGGTAGAGGGCGGGCCGGGGGGCCGATTCGGCCGCCCGGATGGGCCGCGCGAGGGCGGCGGCGCCCAAACCCGCCAGGAGGTTGCGGCGGCGCAAGGGCGGCGCCCCGCTCAGGCGCCGGTCACGGCCTCGAAGCCGGCGGCCTCGATGCCGGCGACGGCCGCGATCTCGTCGTTGTCGGAGGTGTCGCCCGAGATGCCGACCGCCCCGACGATCCGTCCCTCCCGGCGGATCAACACGCCGCCCGGCACCGGCACCAGCCCGGCCGGACCGGCGAGATGCGTCACCGCGGCGACGAAGTACGCCTGGCTCTCCGCCCGCGCGCCGATCGCCCGCGAGCCGATCCCGAGTGCCAGCGCCCCGTTCGCCTTGGCGGCGGCGATCTCGGCGCGCTTGAGGCTGGTCCCGTCCTCGACCGCCGCCGCCTTGAGGGCCGCGCGGGCATCGAGCACCACGACGGCGAGCGGCTTCAGGGAGAGGCCCCGGGCCGTGGTGAGGGCGGTGGCGGCGATGCTCTGGGCGGCGTCGAGGGTCAGGTCCGACATGCAATGTCCCGCTTGCGTCGTGGGAAGGAGGCCTCTGATCGCATGGCCGCCCTGTCCCGTCACCGGGGCATGCGCGTGGACGCTTCCGCGCATCGGCCGCGACCGACCCGGCGCCGCACCTTTCCCTACGAATCCGAGATGGTGACAGCTGATGATGGTTTCTTGATCATGTCTCGATGAATCTGTAGGCAAATTGACCCGATTTTGTGGAAAAAATTTCTACATTTCCCAGAGAAAGTTGCCAACTTGCAACACTTAACGTCGATGTTTAGCCGGTTCAGGCTCGCGATATAGAATGGGTTTGCCCATTATCCGCTGATTCCCTTACGTCATTTTTGTGGGTCAACGAGAGGTGACCCGGCAACGTGAGGGGCGATAGATGATGGACAGAAAGCAGGGTCATTCCGCGGCACCGCGACGGGGTCTGCGGTCGGCCCTTCTCATGACGGCGGCCGGACTGGCGACCGCCGGCGCGGCGCGGGCGGCGGACCTGCCCGGCCGGAAGGCGGCGCCGGTCGACTACGTCCGGGTCTGCTCGACCCATGGCGTCGGCTTCTTCTACATTCCCGGCACCGATACCTGCTTGCGGGTCGGCGGGCGGGCGCGCTTCGACCTGCTCGCGACCAAGATCCTGACCCGGACGCCCGGCGACGGGGACGTGCTCGGTTACTCGGGAAGCGGGCGCCTGAACGTCGATTCCCGGACCACGACCGCCTACGGCACCCTGCGCGCCTTCGTGCGCTTCGTGATCGCGAGCCGCACGGGCTGGCTAACCTCCGGCGGGCTTCAGGCTCAGGCCGCCGCCTTCCCGGCCACCGGCATCGATACGGCGGGCCGCGTCCAGCAGGCCGCGGGCGTGGCCGCCGCCTTCATCCAGTTCGCCGGCCTCACGGCCGGCCGCGCCGATTCGTTCTACGATTTCTACGCGCACGACTTCGAGATCAACGGCGCCACCCTGAACTCGGACAACAGCGCCAACCTGCTCGCCTACACGGCGACGTTCGGGAACGGCTTCTCCGCCACGCTCTCGATGGAGGATCCGATCCTGCGCAAGAGCCCGATCTTCGGGGGCGGCGGCGTCGGCGTGGGGATCACCGCCAATCCGTCCCGCGGCAGCAACTACGCGCCTGTGCTGGTGACGGACGCGGCCGGCAACCCGGTCGGCTGGCAATCGGCCGACGTGGTGCAGCGCTCGCGCCTGCCGGATTTCGTCGGCGTCCTGCGCTACGACGGGGCCTGGGGCGCCGCGCAGCTCTCGGCGGCCGTGCACGAGCTGAACGCGGGCAACGGCACGATCGCCACGTCCGCGCCGCTCGGCCTGGACGACGCGCAGCGGGCGCTCCTCCCCGCCCGGGCGAATCCGGCCGGGCGCGTGGCGACGGAGTACGGCTGGGCGATCCAGGGCGGCGTCAAGCTCAACCTCCCGGGCGTCGCCGCCAACGACTTCCTCTACCTGCAGGGCGCCTACGGCGTGGGCGCCGGGAGCTACACCGGCATCTTCAACTTCAACGGCAGTTTCGGCCTGTTCGGCGCCGGCGGGTCGGGCCTGTTCGGCACCACCGCCGCCGACGCGGTCGTGGATCCGGTCACGGGCCGGCTGGCACCATCGTCGAGCTTCACGGCGGTCGCCTCGTATCTCCACTACTGGTCGCCGGAATGGCGGTCGGCCTTCTTCGGCTCCTACGGCGAGCAATCCTACAAGGCGGGGCTGCGCCGCCGCGTGGCCCTGTTCGGGGTGGCCGGCCTGCCCGTCCCGACTACGGCGGCGGGCGCCGCGGGCCTCGCGGTCAGCGACGTCTTGCGGGACTTCAACGAGGTCGTGGCGGGTCTGAGCCTGATCTGGTCGCCGGTGCGGGACCTCGATATCGGCGCTGAGGGGTTCTACGTCCGCCAGGCCGTCCCGCGCGGCAGGGTTCTCAATCCGAACAAGTCGTCGCTGAACCTCGTCACCGCCTCGGCTGAGGCGATCGCGGCGGCGCCGACCGTCTCGGCGCAGGACTCGTTCAACGTGCGGTTCCGCGTCCAGCGCGACTTCTGACCGCCGGACGCATGGGGACTCCTCCCGGGCTGGGCCCTCCTTGCAAGGACGCCCGGCCTCGGAGCGGTGGGCCGTCGCCTCCGTCGGTGATCACGGCGAGGGCGCGCACCACCGAGGACACGGGGCGCATCGCCAGGATGCGCCCCGTCTGCGGGTGCGACCCGACCCTGCTCGGCGCTCATCGCCCGTCCTCGGCGCCACAGCAGACCCGGCCGAGGAAGCGGACCGGGCGCTCCTCCGCGACGAGGGTCGGGAAGCCGGCCCGGAACGCGGCGAGGTGCGGGGTGTCGAGATGCGCGTCGAAGGCCGCGCGATCGTCGTAGACCTCGTAGAACAACACGGTCAGGGGATCGCTCTCGCTCACCGCGACGTCGAAGGTTCGGCAGCCGGGCTCGTGCGCCACCGAGGCGCGGGCATCCGCGCGGGCGAGGTCCAGGAAGGCGTCGAGGCATCCGGGCCTGACCACGAACTCGGCGATCACCACGAAGGGGCGGGGCTCGGTCATCGGCGGGCTCCTTTGAGAGGGCTCTGCTGCCGGGACCGCCGGCCGGCGCGGACCGACCGGCGGTGAGACGAGAAGCGCCTCAGGCCGCCCGCGAGGGCGCCTGCCGCACCGCGTCCTCCATCTCCCGGCGCAACGCCACCACGTCGAGGTCGTTGACCAGTTCGACGTCGTCGACGCTCACCACCTGGTCCTTGCCGACCGCGCGCTTGAGCTTGACGTTGTGGGCGAGCCCGATCGGCAGCGCGCCGAGGGCAAGGCTCTTCGAGGCCGGGATGGCGTTCGCCCAGACCGCGTAGCCGCCCTCGCCGTCGAGCATCTCGCCCGGCTTCAGGTCGCGCTTGGCGGTCGCCACCGCGTCGCCGCGGAACTCCTTCGAGCAGCCGGTGGGCTCGTGGCGCAGCACCGCCGAGAGCACGCTCACGCTCGTCTCCAGCCCGATCATGTGGAAGGGCCGCCACATCGAGCCGTACCAGCCGGACGGGTCGGTCAGGAGCCCGTACTGGCGGAAGCAGGCCCGGGTGTACTCGCTCGTCGCCTTGAAGGTGACGAAGACGCCGTACCGGATGTTGTTGAACACCTCGCGCCCGTCCGGCTCCTGGCTCGCCGCGATGTCGACGAGGCCGCTGCGGGGCAGGCGGCCGCCATCCGCCACCGGGCGGAAGACGCGGGCGAGGTCGTGCAGGCCGGTCGGCGGGAAGGCGAGGCCGTCATCCGGGCAGTCGAGCCCGGTGCCGTTGGCCACCGCCGCCATCTCGATCGCCGCCTTGGTGCCGTCCGTGAAGGAGTTGTACATCTTGGGGTTGAAGTCGCCCTTGCGGACTTCCTCCTCGGACCAGCCGAAGAAGCTCCAGACGGTGTCGGGCGTGGAGTAGCGGTAGCGCGGCTCGAAATTCATGCCCTTGCCGGCCGAGGTCAGCTCGAAGCCGCAGGAGCGCGCCCAGTCCACCAGCTCGCAGATGATGGCGGGCTGGTCCCCGTAGGCCATGCTGTAGACGACGCCGCGGCGCCGCGCCCGCTCGGCGAGGAGGGGACCGCAGAGCACGTCCGCCTCGACGTTGACCATGACCACGTGCTTGCCCGCGTCGATGGCCTGGAGCGCGTGCCGGATCCCGGCGATCGGGTGCCCGGTCGCCTCGATGATGCACTCGATCTCCTCGCAGGCGCTGAGCGCGCCGGCGTCGGGGAGCACGCAGGTACGGCCCGAGCGGACCGCGTCGCCGAGGCTCTGGGCGGCGTAGCGCTCCTCGGGCCAGCCGACCCGGGCGAGCGAGGCGCGGGCGCGGCCGACATCGAGGTCGGCGACGCCCACCACGTGCATCCCCTCGATCCGCTGCGCCTGGGCGAGCACCATGGAGCCGAACTTGCCGGCGCCGATCAGGCCGACGCGCACGGGGCGTCCGGCCGAGGCGCGGGCGTTGAGCAGGGTGGACAGGTTCATGGGCTTCCTCCTCCGCCGGGACCGCGCGACCGATCGCCCGGTAGGCGTCGGCGCGGCTCTCCGCGATTGCAACCTCGGCGGGTCTTGAGGGCCGCGCCGCGAGGTCGTGACGGGGGGACGCTAGAAGCGCGCTCCCTGTAGGACAATCCAGATTTCCGAGCCCACCGTGAAGACGGCCTAAAGGGTCGCGGCCCGCTCCTCCGCCCAGGCGTCCCGCTCGGCCCGGATCCAGTCGAGGAAGATGCGGACCTTGCGCAGGCGCAGGTGGTCGGGCGGGAAGGTCAGCCACTGCGTCACCAGGGTGACGGGAGGCGGGTCGCGCACCGGGCAGGCGAGCCGGCCGGCGCGCAGGTCGCCCCAGAGCATCAGGTCGCTCTCCAGCGCGATGCCGAGCCCGCCCGCGGCGGCGTCGATCGCCATGTGGGTGCGGTCGAACAGGAGCCGCCGCCAGCGCGCCTGAGGGGTGAGGCCCGCGCGCGCGAACCAGTGCGTCCACGGCATCTGCGACTTCACCGAGTGGATCAGCCGGTGCCGCGGCAGGTCCTCGGGCGCGAGGCTGCCCGCCGGGGCGAGGGCGGGCGCGCAGACGGGCCGGAAGCTCTCTTCCACCAGCCCCTCCGCGTAGAGGCCGGGCCAGCCGCCGGTGCCGTGGCGGATCTCGATGTCGACACTCTCCTTCTGGAAGGCGGTGGGCTCGTTGGTGCCGTCGAGGCGCAGCTCGATGTCGGGATGCGCGTCCACGAAGCGGGCGAGGCGCGGCAGCAGCCACTTCGTGGAGAGGCTCGGCGTCGCCCGCACGGTGAGCGTGGTCACGGACCGGAAGCCCTGGATGCGCTGCGTCGCCTCCATGATCCGGTCGAACTCGGCCCCGATCATCTCGAAGTAGCGCTCGCCGGCCTCGGTCAGCACGATGTTGCGGCCGGCCTTGCCGATCAGCGCGGTGCCGAGGCCCACCTCCAGCGTCTGGATCTGCTGGCTCACCGCCGAGGGCGTGACGCCGAGCTCCTCCGCCGCCCGGGTGATGCTCCCGGACCGGGCGACCGCGTGGAAGACCGAGATGGCGCGCAGCGGAACCGACATCCGATCAGTTTAGCTGCGCTACAGGGACGCGCAAACAATCTGGATTGTCCTACACGAACCCGCTCTCCTAGTCTCGGACTGGAGAACGCAGAAGTGCCCCCGCGCGGGGCGCCGCCCCGGAACGGGGTTCGCCCCGACGGGGTTCGCCCCAAGGGGGCCAGACAGGGAGGACGAGGAGCGCGGCCCGCGCTCCGCAGACGGCGACGCCCGCCGCCCCGCGGCCACCCGAGACAGAAACGATGCCGCACCGCGCGTCCCGCGGATGACGGCGCGCTGGAGGAAACCCCATGACCGAGACGGACCTCAAGTCGAGAAGCGGCCTCTCGCGCCGCAGCCTCCTCACCGCGGCCGCCGCGATCCCGCTGGTCGCGGTGCGCACGCGGCCCGCGCTCGCCGCCGAGTTCACCTACAAGCTCGCCACGGGCCAGTCCCTGACGCAGCCGATCAATCCCCGCCTCGACCAAGCGACCCAGCGCATCCGCGAGGCGTCGGGCGGGCGCCTGGAGGTGAAGTTCTTCCCCGCGAGCCAGCTCGGCTCCGACACCGACCTGATCACGCAGGTCCGCTCCGGCGGGATCGAGTTCCTCAACATCGCCGGCTCGGTGATCTCGACCGTCGCGGCGGGGGCGGCGATCACCAATGTCGGCTTCGCCTTCGCGGATTACGACCAAGCCTGGCGCGGGGCGGACGGGCCGATCGGCCAGTACGTGCGGGCGCAGATCGAGAAGGCCGGACTCCTCGTCGCGGCCAAGCCCGCCGACAACAGCTTCCGGCAGATCACCTCGTCGGCGAAGCCGATCCGCACGCCCGAGGACCTCAAGGGCTACCGGATCCGCGTGCCGGTCTCGCCGATCTTCACCTCGCTGTTCTCGTCGCTCGGGGCGAACCCGACCTCGATCAACTTCAACGAGCTGTACACGGCGCTGCAGACGAAGCTCGTCGATGGCCAGGAGAACGGCCTGGTGGCGATCGAGTCCGGCAAGCTCTACGAGGTCCAGAAATACGTCTCCGAGACCAACCACATCTGGGACCCGTTCTGGATCGTGGCGAATAGGCGCGCCTTCTCCCGGCTGCCCGAGCCGCTCCAGGAGATCGTGCGGCGCGAGTTCGACCGGGCGGCGACGGAGCAGCGCGAGGACGTGGCGCGGCTGAACGGCACCCTCAAGGCCCAGCTCACCGCCAAGGGCCTCGTCTTCGAGAGCGCCGACAAGGACGCGTTCCGCCGTGCCCTCACCCAGGCCGGCTTCTATCGCGACTGGAAGGAGAAGTTCGGACCGGAGGCCTGGAAGGCCCTCGAATCCGTCACGGGAGCGCTGGCATGAGCGCGATGGTCGACCTGCCGGGCCGGGTGCAGGCGCGCCCGGCCTCCCACCCCGACTGGCTCACCCTCGCCGAGCAGGCGCTGCGCGTGACGATCGAAGTACCGGCCGCGCTGCTCGTGGCCGCGGAGGTCGCCATCCTGTTCGCCGGGATCGTGGCGCGGGCGCTCGGGCACCCGGTCATCTGGAGCGACGAACTCGCCTCGATCCTGTTCCTGTGGCTCGCGATGCTGGGCAGCGTCGTGGCGATCCTGCGCGGCGAGCACATGCGGCTCACCTTCGTGGTCGGAAAGCTGCCGCAGCGGGCGCAGGCGTGGTGCGAGGCGCTCGCGGTCGGGACGGTGTTCGTCTTCCTGGGCCTGCTGCTCCACGCGACCCTGGACTACACGGAGGACCAGTCCTTCGTGGAGACGCCGGCTTTGGGCTGGTCGGGGACGGTGCGGGCGCTGGCGGTGCCGGTCGGGTTCGCGGCCGCGCTCCTCGCCTGCTCGCTGCGCCTCGCCCGCCACGGCATCGCGGACCTCCTCGGCGTCGGGCTCGTCCTGGCGGCGCTCGCCGGGCTCCTCGCGCTGGCGGCCCCGGCGCTGACGGATCTCGGCAACGGGGCGCTCGTCGTGTTCTTCGTCGGGCTCCTCGGCCTCGGCATCCTGGCGGGCGTGCCGATCGCCTTCTCCTTCGCCCTAGCGACCTCGGCCTACCTGCTCACGGTCACCTCCACGCCGCTCACCATCGTGGTCGGGCGCATGGACGAGGGCATGAGCGGCCTCATCCTGCTCGCGATCCCGCTCTTCGTGCTGCTCGGGCAGCTCGTCGAGGCGACCGGCATGGCGCGGGTGATGGTCGCCTTCCTGGCCTCCCTGCTCGGCCACGTGCGGGCCGGCATGTCCTACGTGCTCCTCGGCGCGATGCTTCTCGTCTCCGGCATCTCCGGCTCGAAGACCGCGGACATGGCGGCGGTCGCCCCGGTGCTGTTTCCCGAGATGCGCCGGCGCGGGATGAAGGACGGCGAATTGCTCTCGCTGCTCGCGGCCTCGGGCGCGATGAGCGAGACGATCCCGCCCTCGATCGTGCTCATCGCCATCGCGTCCGTGACCGGCGTGTCGATCGCGGCCCTGTTCACCGCCGGCATCCTGCCGGCCCTCGTCCTCGCCCTGGTGCTGGCGGCCGTCGCCCGCTACCGCGCGGGCCGGGAGGAGGACGCGGTCGTGGTGGAGCGGGCGCCGGCCTCCGTGGTCGGCCGCACGCTGCTCGTGGCGCTGCCGGCCCTGCTCCTGCCCTTCCTCATCCGCACGGCGGTGGTGGAGGGCGTCGCCACGGCCACCGAGGTCTCGACCATCGGCATCGCCTACTCGCTGGTGCTCGGGCTCCTCGTCTACCGCGGCGGGCTGCGCTGGCGGACCGCCCTGCCGATGCTGGCCCGCACCGCCTCCCTGTCGGGGGCGATCCTGTTCATCGTCGGGGCGGCGAGCGCCATGGCCTGGGCGCTGACGCAGTCGGGCTTCTCGCACGACCTCGCCCACGCGATGGCGGCGGTGCCCGGGGGCAAGACCGGCTTCCTGCTGATCTCGGTGATCGCCTTCATGGTGCTCGGGAGCCTGCTCGAGGGGATCCCGGCGATCGTGCTGTTCGGGCCGCTGCTCTTCCCGATCGCCCACCAGTTCGGCATCCACGAGGTCCACTACAGCATGGTGGTGATCCTCGCGATGGGGCTCGGCCTGTTCGCGCCGCCCTTCGGGCTCTGCTACTACGCGGCCTGCATCATCGGGCAGGTCTCGCCCGAATCGGGGATGCGCCGGATCTGGATCTATCTCGGGGCGCTGTTCCTGGGCCTGCTGGTGCTGACCTTCGTGCCCTGGTTCTCGACCGGGTTCCTGTGAGGGCACCCGCCCTCAGAACGGCGTGTAGTCGCCCCCGTCGGTGATCACGTCGAGGGCGCGCTCCACCGAGGTCACGGCGTCGAGCAGCATCTGCACGGTGCGCTCGGTCTCCGGGCGCGGCCGGCCCAGCACCGCCGCGCGGGCGCCGATGTCGTGCAGCTGCTCGGCAATCGCCACGAGGTCGGAGACCATCGCGGCGGCCTCACGGGCGGACATGTCGGGCGCCGGCCGGGCGCGCAGGGGGACGACATTGCTCATCGGCCGGACTGTCGCGCAAAGCCCCGGGCCGCGCCAGCGCGGAATCCGGTCTCTCCACGGGATTCCGCGACCAGCGGCGCGGCGGCCACGGCCCCCGGGAAACCGCCGTCGGCAGGGCCGTGCCGCCTTGACCGCGCCCCGATCCCCCGCGAGGACGGCCGCTCCCCTTGCCCAGGACCGGTCGATGAAGCTCCCGTACCTCCTCGCCACCGCAGCGCTGGTCGCGCTCCTTCCCGCCTGCACCAGCCTGGAGGGCGAGCGCTCCGCCTTCAGCGACACGTTCAACACCGACAATTACCGCCGGTCGAACGACACCAACGGCACGCAGCGCCGGCCGGACGTGAACCGTGCCTTCACCCAGCCGAGCGTGCCGACCATCGGCAATCGCGGGCTCTGAGGCGGGAGGACGCCTCCCCTGCTCTTGGAGTGTCCGAGGCAGGGGGAGGAGCCCCATCGGCGCCGTCGCGGGCTGGCTGCCGACAAGCCGCTTGACGATGAGGGAGGCTGGCGACAGTGTCGCGGGCCATGATCAGGAACCGAACCTCGTGTGACCGACGCCGACGCCGCTGCACCCCGCGGCGGCTCCTCGGGCTGCGCGTCGATCAGCGGTCCTTCCGCGCGTGACGGCCTGACCCCAGGCCCTCGCGTCGGAGCGGTCCCGGCCCGCGCTCCCGAACCTCCGCAGCCCTCGGCTCCGGGGGTTTTCTTTTGCCCGAACCCCGGAAAGGACACCCCCATGAGCATTCGCGTCGGCATCGTCGGGATCAGCGGTTTCGGCGGCGGCGAGGCGTTGCGCCTGATCGCGAGCCACCCGTCCTTCGACCTCGTCTACGCCGCAGGCGAGGGCAGCGCCGGCAGCCGGCTGGTGGACCGCTTCCCGGGCGTGCCGGCCAAGCTGGCCGACCGGGTGATCGAGAAGTGGGATCCCGAGACCCTCCCGCGGCTCGACGTGCTGTTCGCATCGCTGCCCACGGGCACCTCGGCCGAGGCGCTAGCCCGCGTTCCCGGGGACGTGAAGATCGTCGATATCGGCGGCGACCACCGCTACGTCGAGGGTTGGGCTTACGGCCTCGCCGACGTCTGGCCCAGCCGGATCGTGGGGCAGACCCGCATCGCCAATCCCGGCTGCTTTCCGGCGGCGACGCTGACCGCGCTGGCGCCGCTGCTGGCCGACGGGCTGATCGCGCCGGGCAACATCGTGATCGACGCCAAGACCGGTATCTCCGGCGCCGGCCGGGGGGGCGCCGACAGCCGGTTCGGCTATGCCGAGAGCAACGAGAACCTCGTGCCCTACGGCCTGCTCAAGCACGTCCACATGCCCGAGATCGCCACGACGATCGAGCGGCTGAGCGGGGGCGATGCGGCCGGGCTGGTGTTCACGCCGCACTTGGTGCCGATGACCCGCGGCGTCCTCGCCACCATCTACGGCCGCGGACGCGCCACCACGGACCAGTGTCTGGACGCGGCGCGGCGCTTCTACGCCGGACGGGCCTTCGTCCGCGTGACCGACAGGCCGCCGCAGACCAAGTGGGCGACCGGTTCGAACCTCGCCTTCGTCAGCTACGCGGCTGATCCGGAGCGGAACCTGGTGATCGCGATGGGCGTGGTCGACAATCTCGGCAAGGGGGCGGCCGGCCAGGCGGTGCAAAACGCGAATCTGATCTGCGGCCTGCCGGAGACCGCGGGACTGGACGGCGCGCCCGTCTGGCCGTGACGGGGCCTCCGGGCCGTCATGCGGGCGCGTCGGAGGGCGATCGGCCCTTCGCGGGTCCTCACGAGGGTCGTCCCGGAGAGGATCCGTCGGCGGTCGGCGACGACGCCGGCGTTGTCACCGATCCTCGGCCGCGGCGCGCCCGTAGCCGGCCTCAACAGAAACCGGGTCGCGGGGCGGTCACGCGTCTCGCAGTTTCACACCGACCTCCCCCCTTTTCCGGGCGCATGCAGCGACATCGGAATGCGACCCGGAAACCAGCGCAAGACTCCGCGAAGCGACCGCTTGTCAGCAACGTGTCTGGAAAGCGGAGCCGCTTCGCGGCAAATTCCTGTGCTGGTTTCCGGATCTCCTTCCGCTGTCGCTGCAGTCGTCCGGAAAAGGGGCGTGTGATTCCAGGCGGTGGCGAAAACTCATACCAGATCTGCTTGCCAAACCCGTTTGATCACGCCGATCCCCCATCACTCCTTGGCCAGCGCGTCCGCGAAGGCGGCGATGCGGTTGCGGGCGTAGGTCGGCAGCCCGGCGCTGATCGAGGTGCCGGTGTTGAAGGACGAATTGCCCATCAGCACCTGCGCCGGCAGCAGGTTGCGCAGCACCGGCACCCGCTCGTACTCCTTCTTGCGGTCGAGCACGTCGGCCTTGATGCCGAGCGCCATCGTGGCCGTCACCACGGTCTTGTTCGGGTCGCCGGCCGCCGGCTGCAGCACCGCCAGGAACTTGCCGAAGCGCAGGATCTGGTTGACCCAGAAGATGTTCTGCTCGAGCGCGCCCGCCACCGGCGTGTCGAGCTTGGTGAGCGCCGCGAGCTTGCCCGCCTCCTCGGGCGGGAGCACCCGCAGCTCGCTCTGGAAGGAGACGAACTCGGCGATCTTCTTGCCGCCCTCCTCCAGCTTGTTGGCGAGCTTGACCCCGAGCGGCAGCTTGCCCTCCAGGGTGTAGCGCGACTCGATGCAGAGCGTGTCGGGCGCCTGGCACCAGGGGCGGTCGGGCCGGCGCGCGAAGGCGGCGGCCGGGTCCTTGGTCGGCGTCGCGTCGGCCGGGTCGAGGGCCCGGTGCTTGATCTGCGGGTCCATGCGGCCGAGGAAGGCCAGCGAGGCGAAGCGCTTGAGGTCGATGCGGTCGGCCGGGCGCGGCACCACGAACCGCGCCTCCGCCACGTAGACCTTCAGGGCCTCGTGCCGGGGCTTCGTCGTCCCGTTCACCGTCACCGTGTAGTCGGGCTCGACGTAGTCGGGATAGGGCGCCAGCACCGCCTTCTGCGCGGGCTGGGCGCGGCTCCACTCCACGAAGGGTGTCAGCCCGCTCTCGGGGCTCGACGGGTTGTCGCGATGATCCGTGAAGGCGATCGTGTCCGGCGCGATCGCCGCCGCGCCGAGGCCCGTGACGGACGGCACGTCCTTGGTGCGGTACTCGGCGAGGGCCGGTCCCGTCAGGGCGACGAGGAGGAACGCGGCGAGCCGGAGGCGGGCCGTGGGGCTGTGACGCACGGGTGGGACTTCCTTGCGGTTCGGGTCTGTCGGGGGCGCGGCCCCGCGTCAGTAGGTCGGGTCTTCCCCAAAGAAATAGTCGGGATCGCGGCGCCGCGGGCGGCGCACGTAGACATCGTCATCGCCGAAGGGCGAGCGGGCGGATTCGCCGGGCCAGGCCGAGTCGGGCGGGGGCGAGGGCTGCGCGCGCCGGATCGGCGGCGGGCCGCCCCCGAAGAGCTGGCGCCCGATCTCCCCGAACGGGTCGTAGCGGTCGTCCTCGGGCCGCTGCACGTCGCCGCGGCGGGCCGGGCCAAGCCCGCGCGGATCCTCGGGGTTGCCGTCGAGGGCATCGCCGTCCTGGTCCGCGTCGGGCCGCATGGCGTAGAGCGATTCCTGCGGCACGAGGCGGTACTGGGTGTCGGCGAGCCGCCCGTCCGGCTGCAGGCGGAAATGCTCCATGAAGCCGCCGCTCGCCACCCGGGTGCCGGAATGCAGGTCGATCGGCGCGTCGGCGATCAGCCGGCGCGCCTCCGGGCTCGGCGGCGCGAGCGGCGTCTTCGGCACGCCGTTCGCCCAGGCGGCCTGGAGGATCTGGGCGAAGATCGGCACCCCGAGATGGCCGCCGGTCTGGCCGCGGCCGAGGGTCCGCCGCTTGCCGTCCGCGTTGTCGTAACCGACCCAGGTAACGATGGTGATCTCGTTGGTGAAGCCCGCGAACCAGGCGTCGTTCTCGTCCTCCGAGGTGCCGGTCTTGCCAGCCACGTAGGGCGAGAAGCGGGCGAGCGCCGCGGCGGTGCCCCGCTGCGTCACCCCCTGGAGCAGGCTCTTGATCTGGTAGAAGGCGACCCGGTCCGCCGAGCCAATCCGGGCGAGCGGGCGCTCCGGGTGGGTGTAGAGGGTCGTCTCGCCCTGCGCGACGGAGTCGAGCGCGTAGGGGCTCGGCCGCTCGCCCTCGTTGGCCACCGCCGCGTAGAAGGCCGCGAGGTCGATCATCCGCACCGGCTGGGCGCCGAGCACGAACGGGTAGTAGCGCTCGCACGCCGCGTAGAGCTGCGCTTCGAGGGCGATGTCGCAGACGCGCTTGAGGCTCTGCTCCGGCTTCTCGGCGATGCCGCCGCGCAGGAGCTGGGCCGTCACCAGGTTCTTTGAGTGCTCCAGGCCGCGCCGCAGGGTGGTCGGGCCGGAGCCGCCGCCCTCGTAGTTCTTCGGCGACCAGGATTCGCCGACCCCGCCGATCGGCGGCAGGGTCACGGCCGCGTCCATCACCAGGGTGTTGGGCTGCAGCCCGGCGTTGAGCGCGGCGAGGTAGGTGAGGGGCTTCAACGTCGAGCCCGGCTGGCGGACGCTCTGGGTGACCCGGTTGAGCTGGCTCAGCGGGTAGGAGAACCCGCCCGCCATGGCGAGGATGCGCCCGGTGCGGTTCTCCAGCACCAGGGCCGCCCCCTGCACCTGCGGCCGCACGCGCAAGTCGGCCCGCGGGGCGCCCTTGCCCTCGCGCAGGGCCACCCGCACCACGTCGTAGGGGGCGAGCCGGCCGCGCGCCTGCCCGGGATTAAGGCTGGCGATCCGCCCGTCCGCGAGGCCCACCCGGGGCATGCCGCCCCGTCCGCCGGTGTCGAGCACCACGGCGAGCGGCCAGTGCACGTCGTAGAGGGGCGGGCGGGCGGCGTCGAGGGCGCGCTGCCAGGCGGGCTTCGGCCCGGCGGGCTTGGCCGCGAGTTTCGGCGCCGCCTTGACGGTCCTCTTGGCCGCCCCGCGGGCCGGAGCCGGGGCCGGGGCCGGGGCCGGGGCCGCGGCGGGCGCGGGTTCCGCGGGGGCGTCGGGCCGCGCCTTCGCGTCCGCCGCCTCGATGCGCTTGACCGCCTCCGCGAGGTTCATCTCCGGCCCCTCGAAGCGGGCGCGGCCGGTCGCGGCCTCGTAGCGGGCCAGGCTCTCCTGCAGGATCGATTCGGTGGCGGCCTGGAGCCCGGCATTGAGGGTGGTGCGGATCGTGTAGGATCCGGCGGTGAGCGACTCGAGGCCGGCGAGCGAGCGGGCTTCGCGGCCGAGATGGTCGACGTAGTAGAAGCCCGCCTCCTGGCGGGTGCGCTCCAGGGGTACGAGGCCGAGGTCGCTCTTGAGCGCCGCATTCATCGCGGCCTCGTCGATCACGCCCTCCTCCTTCATGCGCGAGAGGACGTAGGCCCGCCGCTCGCGGGCGCGGTCCGGGTACTTGTCCGGGCTGTAGAAGTTCGGGCCCTTCGGCATGCCCGCGAGCAGGGCCGCCTCCGGCACCGTCAGGTCCTTGACCGACTTGCCGAAATAGCTGCGCGCGGCCATCTCGACCCCGTAGGCGCCGCGGCCCAGATAGATCCCGTTGAGGTAGAGGCCGAGGATCTCGGGCTTGGTCATTACCTGCTCGGCGCGCACCGCCACGATCATCTCGCGGATCTTGCGCTCGTAGGTGACGTCGTCGCCGACCGAGAGGTTCTTCACCACCTGCTGGGTGATGGTCGAGCCGCCGGCCGGGCGGCCCGGCGCCGCGAGGTTGCCGATGAAGGCCCGGATCACCCCGCGCTCGTCGATGCCCTTGTGGGTCTCGAAGCGCTTGTCCTCGGCGGCGATGAAGGCCTTCTGGACCATCGCCGGCACCTGGGTGATCGGCACGTTCACCCGCCGGCCGTTGGGCTCGGCGGTCTCGGAGAAGCGGTTGCCCCGGCCGTCCAGGATGGTGCTGACGCCCGGCAGCTTCAGGGTCTTGAGGGCGGCGGCGTCGGGCAGGCCCTCCACCGCCTTGTCGTAGAACTCGATCACGGCCCGCGCCTCGAAAGGCGAGTTTTGCGGGTCCTCGTTCTTGCAGAACTGCTTGTAGGCGGTGTTGAGCTCGCCGATGTCGAGGCCGTGCAGGATCTTGGTGTCGCCCGCGATCGCCTTCGGGTCCTCCATGGCGGTGGAGATCAGGTCGTCGAGGTTGATGTCCTCGATGTCGAAGGCCTTCCGCATGTGGGCGCAGCCGTCGCGCAGCAGGCGCACCACCTCCGGCCCGTCCGTGGCGGCGTCGAAATGCGTGCGGATCGCGTCGGGCCGGGTCGTGGCCTGGCTCAGCGTCAGCGCGGTGGCGAAGAGCTTGATGAGGATCGCGTTCATGGACCTTGGCGCCCGGCCGGAAGGCTGCCGCGGCAGGAGAGGGCCGGGGACCTGAAGGGGACGTGTACAACGCGGCCCTTTTAAGGTCGGACGGTGCGGAACCGGGAGCATTCCCTGCCGTTCGAGGGCAGGAACGCCGCCCGCCCGCCAACCGAGAGGGGCTCGCGATGGCCGATCTCGCCCGACGGCGCGCCGCCTACGCGGCCGAGGTGGCGGCGCGCGCGCGCACCCGCGACCCCGCCCTGATCCGCGCCTTCGCGACGGTGCCCCGCGAGACCTTCTGCGGCCCCGGACCCTGGCGGGTGATGGGCGAGGCGGGGCCGGAGATCGTGCCGGCGGAGGATCCGGCCGGGCTCTCCCGCGACGTGCTGGTGGCCCTGCGGCCGCAGGACGGGATCAACAACGGCGAGCCGAGCCTGCACGCGCTCGCGCTCGCGGCGGCGGCCCCGCGCCCGGGCGAGCGGGTGGTGCAGGTGGGAGCGGGCGGCGGCTACTACACGGCGATCCTCGCCGAGCTCGTCGGTCCTGGCGGCCGCGTCGACGCCTACGAGGTCGATCCGGCCCTGGCCGCGATGGCCGCCGCGGCGCTCGCGCCCTACCGCCAGGTGGCGGTCCATGCCCGCTCGGGCGCCGAGGGCCCGCTGCCGGAGGCGGACCTGGTCGCGGTCCATGCCGGGGCGACCGCGCCTCTCGCGGCCTGGCTCGACGCGCTGTCGGAGACCGGCCGCCTGATCCTGCCGCTGACGCCCGACCGGAGCTGGGGCGGGCTCCTGCTCGCGCGCCGCCTCGGGCCGGGCCGGCCCGCGGAGGTTCTGGAGGCGCGCTTCCTCGCGCGCATCCTGTTCGTGCCCTGTCTCGGCGCGCGCGACCCCGAGGAGGCGCAGCGGCTCGCGGCGGCCTTCGCAGGGGGCGGCATGGAGCGGGTGCGCAGCCTGCGCCGCGGCCCGGTGCCGGACGCGGATGCCTGGGCGGCGGGGGAGGGGTGGTGGCTGTCGGAGCGGGCGGCGGGTGCCCCGTGAGGGGCGCCGTCAGCGGTGCGGGTGGCCTCCCGCCGCCGCGGTTGCCTGCGGGCCGAAGGTCTCGGGCAGCCCGATCCGCACGTTCTGCATCATCCCCTGGTCCTCGTGGTCGAGGATGTGGCAGTGCAGGACGTACTCGCCGATGTAGCGCTCGTAGCGGGTGCGCATCACCACCTCGTAATCCTGCTTGGTGAAGATCGTGTCCTTCCAGACGCCGCGCAGGTCGAGGAATTGCGGGTCGCCGTTCTCGATCCGCAGGCGCTCCGCGTCGGGGATGAAGGCCCAGTGGGTCATGGCCTCGTAGCCGTCGAGGAGGCCCGCGGCGGCGAGGAGGAGCGCCCCCTCGCAGACCGAGGCGACCAGCCGCGCCTGAGGGGCGGTGCCGCGCAGGTCGTCGAGGGAGGTCCGGTCCGGCCCGCTCATCAGGCGCCGCAGGGCCTCCGGCGCGCCGCCGGGCACCCACAGGACCACAGGACGTCGAGATGCGGCACCGCCCCGAAGGCGTCGTGCGGCCGGAACCGGAACCCGTCCCGCGTGGTGACCTCGTCGATCGTGGCGCCGAGCACGCGGACCTGCGCGTCGACGCCGTTGCTCGCCAGCCACCCGAACATTTCGAGGGGGCCGGTGACGTCGAGCAGGTCGACGCCCTCGTAGACGGGGATGCCGATCAGCATCGCGGCTCCTCCTGCGGCTTCGGCCCCTGTCAGGGCGTCAGGCTGGCGCTCTCGAAGGTGACGTCGGTGATCTCGCCCGCACGCTCCGCCCCGATCGTGGTGACCGTCACGGTGATCGAGCCGCCGTCCCAGAGGCCACGCGCCTGCTGGGCGGCCAGGATCGCACCGACGTCGTAGCGCAGCTCGGTCCGTCCCGCGGCGTCGTGGGACCCGTGATCCGCGCCGTCCCCTTGGGTCATCGGCTGGCCCATGGCGAGGTCGACGTTGAAGAAGTTGAGCGTAGCGACGGAGTAGGGACCGTTGAGCTGAGGCTCCGCATCCTTGGGCAGGTTCAGGAACACGCTGAGGGGGGCGGGCGGTCGCCGCACCAGCCTCAGGCCCGAGAGGGCCAGGGTGGTGGGCCCGCCCGTGCGGGGCGCGCCGTCGCGCAGGTTCGGCGTCGCGGCCCCCGCCTCGGGGGCTAGCGGATTCACAGAACGCGAAAAATACAAACAGGGTAGATACTTACGTCGACACACGAGGGTTCCCGGGTATGGCGTGGGGAACCCCTCTCCCGTGCGGGAGAGGGGATCCCGCGGGTCTCCTCGGTTCGGTTCAAGCGACTGTGAAAGAAGAGCTTTTTCATGTCGATAGGCGAAGTGTGAACACGCTAGGCCTCGGGGGTGAGCGTCACGGTCGCCCCGCCGGCCCCGACCGCGAATCCCGTCCTGCGCATCGCCGCCTCCACGATCGCGGGCACGGCGTTGGCCGCCAGCACGAGGTCCTGCCGGGCGACCCGGACCGCCGCCGGCTTGGCCAACGTGCCGTAGACGTAGTCGAGCTTGGCCGTGTCGATCGCGCTGCCGAACTCGACTTGGAAGAGCTTGCCCGTCTCATCCACGAACCACGCCGTCCGCCCCTTCCAGGTGCTCTCGCTCGGCTGGGTGTCCGTGCCGCCCCAGTTGTACGAGCTGCCGGGCAGCGCCTCCCAGGAGGCGTAGAGCCTCACCGTCCTTTCCCCGGGGCCGGAGGCGAGGTTCGGGCGGGTGCGCGCCGCCTGCGCGACGGCCTGTCCCGCGCCGGCGACAGCCCCGCCGCGATGCCCGTCGCGATCACGTCGCGCCGCGTCGTCGTGGTATCCATTCGATCCATCCTGGCGGCCCAGCCGGCAGCAGTGATTGCGTGGGATTGATGTCTTGAGAAAAGCTCATGCCGTGGTTATTTAACTTCGTTGCATGCAATCTTCATAAAAATGCAGTGGCTGTTATAGTATAAAATACAAAAATGAGACTTAATTTGTAATATTAGTCAAAAAACCGCGATGCAAAACGGATTATGAAAAAAATTCTTTTCCCGGTCTGGCCTTCATGACGCGGATATTTTGGCTGGATCGAGTCCTCTCCCGGCCCGAAGATTTTGACAACGGCGGATCTGAACTGCCGGCCGGATTTTCGTACTGGGCGGAGGTGGGGCGGGACCGGAGGCGCGGACGGCGCGGCGGGCGCGGGTTCGGCACGGTGTCCTGCGCCGCCAACTCGGCTAAAAGACCGGGAGCGACCTCCACCGCCAGGACCCTCATGCCGAGCACGCCCCGCGCCGCCATCATCCCGGTCACGCCCTTCCAGCAGAACTGCACCCTGCTGTGGTGCGACGCCACGAAGCGGGCCGCGGTGGTCGATCCGGGCGGCGACCTCGACCGAATCCTCGCGGCGGTGGAGAAGGCCGGCGTCACCGTGGAGAAGATCCTCCTCACCCACGGCCATATCGACCATGCGGGCGGGGCCGCGGAGCTGCGCGAGCGCCTCGGCGTCGCCATCGAGGGGCCGCACGCGGCCGACAAGCCGCTCCTCGACGCGCTCCCCGGGACCGGCGCCGCCTACGGCATCGCGGGCGCCCGGGCCGTCACCCCGGACCGCTGGCTCGCCGAGGGCGACACGGTCACGGTCGGCGACCTGACCTTCGACGTGCTGCACTGCCCCGGCCACTCCCCCGGCAGCGTCGTGCTGGTGAGCCGCGACGCCCGCTTCGCGCAGGTCGGCGACGTCCTGTTCCGCGGCTCGGTCGGCCGCACCGACCTACCGGGGGGCGACCACGACGCCCTCATCGCCGCGATCAAGACCAAGCTCCTGCCCCTCGGCGACGACGTCGCCTTCATTCCCGGCCACGGCCCGACGAGCACGATCGGCCAGGAGCGCCTCTCGAACCCCTTCCTGCAGTGAGAGCATTCCCCATGGACCTGCGCCCCCTCGGCCGCTCGGGCCTCTCCGTCCCGCCGCTCTGCTTCGGCGGCAACGTGTTCGGCTGGACCGCCGACGAGCCGACCTCCTTCGCGCTGCTCGACCGGCTCCTCGACCAGGGCTTCACCTTCATCGACACGGCGGACGTCTATTCCCGCTGGGCGCCCGGCCACGCGGGCGGCGAATCGGAGACCATCATCGGCCGCTGGCTCAAAGCGCGGGGCGGCCGCGACCGGATGGTGATCGCCACAAAGGTCGGCATGGACATGGGCGAGGGCAGGAACGGCCTGAAGGCCGCCTATATCCAGCGCGCGGTGGAGGATTCCCTGCGCCGCCTGCAGACCGACCGGATCGACCTCTACCAGTCCCACCAGGACGATCCGGAGACGCCGATCGAGGAGACGCTCGGCGCCTACGACCGCCTGATCCGCGCCGGCAAGGTGCGGGCGATCGGCGCCTCGAATGTCACCGCCCCGCGGCTGCGGGAGGCCCTCGACGTCGCCGCGCGCACCGGCCTGCCGCGCTACGAGTGCCTGCAGCCCGAGTACAGCCTCGCCGCGCGCGGCTACGAGGCGGAGCTGGAGCCGCTCTGCCGCCGGGAAGGGATCGGGGTGATCTCCTACTTCTCCCTCGCGGCGGGGTTCCTAACGGGCAAGTACCGGGAGGCCGGCGCCGCGGCGGGCCGCGCCCGGGAGGCCCGCGTGGCCCCCTACCTGACGCCGAAGGGCTTCGCGCTGCTCGACGCGCTCGACGCGGTGGCGCGGGAGCACGGCGCCACCCCCGCCCAGGTCGCCATCGCCTGGCTGGTCGCCCGGCCGGGCCTCACGGCCCCGATCGCCAGCGCCACCTCCCTGCCGCAGCTGGAGGAACTGATGGCGGGCGCCCGCCTCACCCTCGATCCGGACGCGGTCGCGCGCCTCGACGCGGCGAGCCGCGGCGGCCTGACGGGTTAAGTTTCCGCGCCCTTAACCCGAAGCTGCGATTTCTCGTCCGGGCGCCCCTGCGGCGCCCGAATCCCGTGCAATCTCAAGGCGGAATGCTTATCTAAGCATCCGAGAGAATTGTTGCGGCGGCGCCATTCCGCCGGCGTCCCACGCCCCCGGCGCCCGCCCGATCAGGAACCGACATGGCCGAACCCGCCCGCGATCTGACCCCCGACACCTACGGCGCCGATTCCATCAAGGTCCTCAAGGGCCTCGACGCGGTGCGCAAGCGGCCCGGCATGTATATCGGCGACACCGACGACGGGTCGGGCCTGCACCACATGGTCTACGAGGTGGTCGACAACGCCATCGACGAGGCGCTGGCCGGCCACGCCACGCTCGTCACCGTCACCCTCAACCCGGACGGCTCCTGCACGGTCACGGATAACGGCCGCGGCATCCCCACCGACATCCACCCGGAGGAGGGGGTCTCGGCGGCCGAGGTCATCATGACCCAGCTCCACGCGGGGGGGAAGTTCGACCAGAACTCCTACAAGGTCTCGGGCGGCCTGCACGGCGTCGGCGTCTCGGTGGTCAACGCCCTGTCGACCTGGCTGCGCCTGCGCATCTGGCGCGGCGGTCAGGAATTCGCGATGGAGTTCCGCAACGGCGACGCGGCGGCGCCGCTCGCGGCGGTCGGCCCGGCGGGCAACAAGCGCGGCACGGAAGTCACCTTCCTGCCCTCGCCCGAGACCTTCACGATGGTCGAGTTCGATTTCGCGACGCTGGAGAAGCGCCTGCGCGAACTGGCTTTCCTGAATTCCGGGGTGCGCATCGTGCTCACCGACGCCCGCCACGCCGAGCACAAGCGGGAGGAACTGGTCTACGACGGCGGCGTCGAGGCCTTCGTGCGCTACCTCGACCGTGCCAAGACGGCGCTGATCGCGGCGCCGATCGTCCTGCGCCAGGAGCGCGACGGCATCGGCGTCGAGGTCGCCCTGTGGTGGAACGACACCTACCACGAGAACGTGCTCTGCTTCACCAACAACATCCCGCAGCGGGACGGCGGCACGCACCTCGCGGGGTTCCGGGCGGCGCTGACCCGGCAGGTCAACGGCTACGCGGAATCGAGCGGCGTCGCCAAGCGGGAGAAGGTCACCCTCACCGGCGAGGATTGCCGCGAGGGCCTGACCGCCGTGGTCTCGGTGAAGGTGCCGGACCCGAAATTCTCGTCGCAGACGAAGGACAAGCTCGTCTCCTCGGAGGTGCGCCCGGCGGTCGAGGGGGTGCTGAACGAGACCCTCGGCAACTGGCTCGAGGAGCACCCGAACGAGGCCAAGACCATCGCCGCCAAGGTGGCGCTCGCCGCCGCCGCGCGGGAGGCGGCCCGCAAGGCGCGGGACCTCACCACCCGCAAGGGCGCCCTCGACATCGCCTCCCTGCCGGGCAAGCTCGCGGATTGCCAGGAGCGCGACCCGTCGAAATGCGAGATCCTGCTCGTCGAGGGTGATTCGGCGGGCGGCTCGGCCAAGCAGGGCCGCGACCGCACCTTCCAGGCGGTGCTGCCGCTGCGCGGCAAGATCCTCAACGTCGAGCGCGCCCGCCTCGACAAGATGCTGTCGAGCCAGGAGATCGGCACGCTGATCACGGCGCTCGGCACCGGCATCGGCCGCGACGGCAACCACGCCTTCAACCCGGACAAGCTGCGCTACCACCGCATCATCATCATGACCGATGCGGACGTGGACGGCTCGCACATCCGCACGCTGCTGCTGACGTTCTTCTTCCGCCAGATGCCGGAACTGATCGAGCGCGGGCATCTCTACATCGCCCAGCCGCCCCTCTACAAAGCCTCGAAGGGGCGCTCGCACCTCTACCTCAAGGACGAGCGGGCGCTGGAGGATTACCTGATCGACGGCGGCATCGAGGGCGCGTCCCTGCGGCTGGCCACCGGCGTCGCCTTCGCCGGGGCGCAGCTCAAGGCGCTGGTCGACGAGGCCCGGAGCGTGCGCGCGATCCTGCACGGCCTCCACACCCGCTACGACCGCGCGGTGGTCGAGCAGGCGGTGATCGCCGGTGCGCTGCGCCCGGCCGTCGCCGAGAACCGGGCGGAGGCCGAGGTGGTGGCCGACGAGATCGCCCGCCGCCTCAACACGATCGCGGACGAGATCGAGCGCGGCTGGGAGGGCGAGGCGAAGGACGGCGGCTACGTGCTGTCGCGGACCCTGCGCGGCGTGCGCCAGGTGGCCGTGCTCGACGAGGCGCTGGTGCACTCGCAGGAGGCGCGCCGCCTGGACGAGCGCGCCGAGGCCCTGCGCCAGATCTACGACGCGCCGGCCACCCTCGAGCGCAAGGGCGACGAGACGCTCCTGCACGGGCCGGTGGCCCTGTTCGAGACCATGATGGCGCTCGGCCGCAAGGGCCTGCAGCTCCAGCGCTACAAGGGCCTCGGCGAGATGACCGCCCAGCAGCTCTGGGAGACCACCCTCGACCGCGACGTGCGCTCGCTGCTGCAGGTCAAGGTCAAGGACACGACCGACGCCGACGACCTCTTCGTCAAGCTGATGGGCGACGTGGTCGAGCCGCGCCGCGAGTTCATCCAGGAGAACGCGCTGAACGTGGCGAATCTCGACGTCTGAGACGGGATCCGGTCTGCCTATACCCAAAACAGCTCTAGTTTAACCCAATTGGGCTTGAACCGGAGCTGTTTTTCACCCAAAACCCTCGTCTGATAGCTGGTTTGCACCCATATCGATCAGGACCTCGTCCGATGGCCGGCTGCTGAGCGGCTCACCACCGAGTTGCAGAACAACAGCCTCCACAGCAGAGGGGCGCCCAACTCGTCACTACATGACTTGCGTTCAGAGCGCCACATCTGGCCGACCCGGCGGGGCTCCTGCCGGCTTGTAAGGAGCGCCACGTCTGGGGGTCGCCAGGAGTTCGCGCGGTACGTGGCCGTAGGTGTCCCAGCCAGAACATGGCCGAGGCTTGCTGGTGATCCGTTGACGAGGCGGCTCGGCACCATTCCAAACCCGCTCCGCTGAAAGGGGAGCGGGACTGGAATGCCTTCACGGCCGGGGGGTACGCCGGACGCAAGCTGAGGCATCCTGCTCGTTTTCCCGGGTGCGGACACACGCCGCACCTCATGGTGCCTGTCCGAGCCGCCTCATGTAAGCCGCGTGGCCATCGCCGTGCTCGCTCAACGTCGTGACCACGAACGTCCTCACCGTGAGCGCGCACCAGCGGTCGAGAGCTTCGTTCGCATCCTTGGGCGGCAGCGCCGATAAGGGGCGAACCTCCTCGCGCGCGGCATCGCGCGCGGCCTGCGCGGCTCGGAAGAACAGACGCTCGGCCTCCTCCGCGGAATTGGACGAGAACACTTCCTGCTTCAAGTGCATGGCGTAGGCAAACAGCAGGCCCTTGGCGTCCTCGGTCGAAGGCAGGAACCCCGGGTTCCGGGTCGCGCAGAGGGTGCCAAGTTGGTGCGCGAGGAGACCGGGAACGAGCAGGTCAACACGAGGGTCCGGTGCGGGCGCCATACTCCCTTGTGCAAGCAAGACGAGGCCTGAGAGGCTTGCCTGCAACGTACCGGACATCGGAGGCTCCCTGATAACGACTGGATCGTCGCGCTCGGTGCGATCCGACGCTACACCTGCGGTCGCGCGAAGACCACGGACGGGTACGGTGGTCCGGCCAGCCGCCGAGAGGGGCATTGCACCCAGAGCGGACGAGGTGGAATGGACGTCGCGGTGGAAAGGGTTGGAGCAGGGGAGGGCGCCCGTGGTCCGTCGGGATACCCGTGAGCTAGGCGATCAGCATTCACCACCCGCCATATCCGGTTGCGCAAGCACTTCCAGAAGACGTCCCCCATGAGGCAGGCCACGGCCGTATTCGGCTGCAACGCGCTCAAGCTCGGACCGGAGTGCCGTCAGCAGGGCGATTCGCCGGTCCGCCTGGTCCCTGTGGTGCAGGGCCAACCTGGCGGCTTCTTCGGGCGGGTTGCTCTGCCCTGTCCCTAGTTCGAGGAGTTCTCGGATTGCATCAACCTCGAACCCAAGCTCTCTGGCCCGTCGGATAAATCTCAACCGGACAACATCGTCCTCAGTGTAGCGCCTCTGCTGGCCCTCAGTTCGAGCCGGAGCCGAAACGAGGTGGTTCTGCTCATAGTACCTTATCGTAGGTATCCGCACGCCCGAGCGTCGCGACAGTTCGCCGATTGAGATCGCCACCCGAAGGCCTCTTCCACTCCCGATCCTAGGAACCTTAGCGTATGCGGGGAGCGGAGAACATGGTCCGCGCTCGCCCACTTGCCGTGTCTGCCTTGTACCCTTACCCCGTAACGGTACATGCGTGCCTCAAAGCGGATGCCGTTGAAACAGTCGCCGTCGTCTTGCGGCAGGTGCGCCTCGGGCCGACGTCGCTGGCGGCGTCGACCGGAACGGTTTCTATGACGATGACCCTATTCCTTGGTGCGCGCCGATGGATTGCCAGGCGTGGTTTCGAGCGGACTTATCCCGTCCTGATGCAGGACACAGCCTGCACCGAGCCCCTTATCGCCGCCCTCGCTCCCGCGTCCGGCGAGCGCATCCTCTATGTAAGGGGTACGCAGGCCGAACCCGTGCTCGCGCTCGCCAGGAGGTTTCCCGGAACCGCGTTTGTTGGCTTGGAAGCGGATGCGGAGCGCGCCGCCGTGATGCGGGCCGATGCGGTGGCGGCTGGCCTTGCGAACGTAAAGGCGTTCGCGTGCGAGGCCCACGGTCGCATGCCGTTCCCTCCCGCTTCCTTCGACAAGGCGGCTTTGGTGATGGCTCTGCATTCCGAACCACCGGAAGGAAAGCTTCGGATCACGCGCGAGTTGTTGCGCGTCCTTCGGCGGCAAGGAAGCCTGTTCGCCTCCGACCTGGATGCGGCGCGTGGGCTGCAGGAGGGCGCCTTGCTCAAGGTCGCGACCATGATGTTCGGCGAGGCGCATCTCCGGCCGCACACAGACGGAACGTGGCCCGACATCCTTTCCGAGGCTGGCTTCGCGCGGGTGAAGCGCCTTGGCTCGCGTTCGGTCCTTGTCGCACGAGTAGGCGTCGTCCGGGCATCGAGGCGCTGAGACGCCGCCGCGGACCCGGGCACTTGCCCCTTGCCGGCGGAGGCATGCGCGTCTGCCGACCGCGAGGCCGCGCGCATGCGCTCGGGCCGTAACGCCGAATTTCCCTCACGAGTTGCCCGCGGCCCTGGCAGGCGCCTGCCAGACCTTGCTCGCCGTCCCGCTCTCCGGTCAGACGATCCTGCC
The DNA here is from genome assembly GCF_054052225.1 of Methylobacterium sp. JK268. Lineage (NCBI taxonomy): Bacteria > Pseudomonadati > Pseudomonadota > Alphaproteobacteria > Hyphomicrobiales > Methylobacteriaceae > Methylobacterium > Methylobacterium sp. JK268. The sequence goes on from NZ_JBSVZN010000010.1 coordinate 134,720, forward strand.
GATGAGATTGCCGATCTCGTCGGCCAGGCGCTGCCGCTCCTCCAGCGAGAGGTCGCTCGCGACGGAGGCTTGCACCAATCCGTGCATGTGGTCGCGGATCATGTCGGACTGCACGCGTCGCAGCGCGGCGATGATGGCGTCGATCTGGTGCGCGACGTCGACGCAGTAGCGCTCCGTCTCGATCATCTGCTGGATGCCACGCACCTGCCCCTCGATGCGACGCAGCCGGGGGAGTTGCTGCTTGTGGTCGACCTTGATCCCACCGTGGTCCTTTTCGGAACCCGACATGCTGCCTTGCGCCTCCGGTGGGACGGGCGGCCGCCGGCCCAGGATGTTGGAACCATACCCGGTAGGGGTATGTTTTCTCGTCGTGTACCCGCTCCACCCGAGCAGGTCCGCGCACTCATACTAAGGCTTGGCCGAACTCCCAACAATGCGAGCGACACAATGAACCAGATGAGCCCGGACATGCAGGCGTGCATCGACGAGTGCCTGCGGTGCTACCAGACCTGCCTCGGCATGGCATCCAACCACTGCCTGCCCGCCGGTGGGAGGCACGTCGAGCCGGAGCACCTCCGCCTGATGCTCGCCTGCGCCGAGATGTGCCGCACCTCGGCGCACTTCATGCTCCTCGGCACGGGCCACCATAGGCACACCTGCCGCGAGTGCGCCGACGTGTGTGAGGATTGCGCACGGAGCTGCGAGCAGGTCGGCGATATGCAGCACTGCGTTGACCAGTGCCGGCGCTGCGCCGAAAGCTGCCGAAAGATGGCGGCCTGAACCGCTCGTTCGGGGCGGTTCAGGCCGCATCCGCCAGGCCGCCTGATACGGTGCGAGGCATCCTTTCGCGGTTGATGGGCTTGGAGCAGCACGTGCTCGACCAGGCCTATGTGAGGCTGCTGACGCTGGTATCGCTCAGGCAGGCGAGCAAGGTCGTCGAGAGGGAGGCGCGGGCCGTGAACATCCACATCAACCTGGACGACATCGAGAGCGTGCGTGAGCATTCCCAGCGCAAGGCGCGGGATGCGATGATCGACCTGGTCGGGGATCAGATCGCCGCGAAATTCGACATGTCGCCGAAGGCCGCGAGGGCGCGCCTGGCGGATCTTCAGGGGCTCTTTGGAGGAAGGCGTCCTGGCGGCGACCCTTCGCGAAGATGGCTGTGACGACGCGATGCTCGTCGAGCGGTTCGGGCATCTCCCCAAGCTGATAGGAAAGGGCTCGTGGCGGTCCTTGCTGCCGAGCCGTGACGGACACGTCGATGCCCCTCGTCGCGACCACGAGGCGGCGTTGCCGGAATCCCCGGTCGAGCGCGTCGTCTACGAGGCCGGTGTGGCCACGAAGCGTCAGGCGGAAATGGGCTGACGCCCAAGGCTGAGGCTGCACTACGGTCAGCCCGACCACGTAGACCCCTACCCTAAAACCTGGCTCTTTCGGGCGGGGCGTGCTTCCGATGGGACGGCGTTGTCGGTCACCGGCCTTGAAGCGGTTTGATCAGCATGTCCCAATAGAGTTCCGCGGCGCCCTCGTGGGTGAGCTTCCGCTTGTCGTCGCGCCCGTAGCTCTGCATCCCCATCGAGCGCAGGAACATGCCCTGGTCATCCGCCTCGACGCTGATGCTCTCGTTGAAGCCGTTGCTCTCGACGCGGTCGCTGGACGAGTAGGTGATCCCGCGGCCCATCATGCCGCCGAGGACCACGGCGCAGCGTGAAACCGCCTTCCCGTCCCGATAGACCACCGCGGTGAAGCGGTTGGCATCGACGCGCCGGAAGGTCGTCTGGATGCCTTCGTTGCGCTCCTGCAGTTCGGCGAGCGAGTTCTCGAAGAGCTTGGCCATGAAGTCGTAGGCATCGTCGAGGTAGCGATCGCGGTCGACCTCGGTGAAGGTCTTCTTCAGTCGGAGGTTGCTCGACCGGGGGCCGGCAACTGAGACCGCGGCCTGCTGGGGTGCAGCTGGGGCCGGAGATGCCTTGGAAGAGGCGGGCCTTGGAGAGGACTGCGGCAGAGATTGGCGGAGGCGCTGGACGATGTCGAGGAACGCCTCGTCGAGGTCGGGCCAGCGGGTGACCGCCAAGCCGTCGCGGGGGAAGGCCAGGAGCTTGCCAAACGGCATCGGGTGCCAGTCGCAGGGCCGCAGGATCACCGGGATGACCCGGGCCTCGCCGCTCTCGTGCCGCTCCATCGCCCGTGTCATCTCGACGTCGTGGCAGTAGTTCGAGGCGATGAAGTCGGGCGAGACGAGCAGCAGGATCACGTCGGCGCGTTCGAGCTCGGCCCGCACGCCCTTGTCGAAGTCGTCGCCGCCCCGCAGCCGGCGGTCGTGCCACGCGTCGATCAGGCCCTGCCGCTTCATGGTCGTCAGGGCGACCTCCAGCCGGTCGCGAAGCTCCTCGTCCTTGTGCGAGTATGAGAAGAATACCGTGGCCATGAGCCCTCCCTGGCCACCATGTGGGTCTTCGGCGGCCAGGGTGCCAGCGGCACTCAGTACAGGGAGGGCTCGTCCTTCGCCCAGGCGATGGTGATGACCCCGTTGCCCTCCGTCACCGGCACCCCGGTCATCTCGCGCAGCGTGTCGACGATGCCGTCGAGCGCGGCCTTTCCGACCCTGCCTAGCCTGAGCGTCATGGATGGCTTCTTCGCCTCGGCCGCGTGGATGGCCTCCTGCAGGATCGAGCCGATGACCGTCTGGACGAGGTCGACGCCGGCATCCCTGCCGAACACCGTGATGCCCTCGAAGATGCGGTGGGTGTGGTCGTCGTACTGGGTCTGGGAGTTCGTTTTGGCGATGGCCTCCTTGTAGGCGGCCTGGACGTCGGACTTGAACTTCTCGGGGTTCATCGGGCTGTCATCCCAACCGTTGGCGTGGCGGTCATATGGGGTGCGAACCCATGGGACATGACCCGTTCATGCGATAAGGCCGCTACGGGGGTGACGTGCTTATGGGGCGCACGGCGTCGGACTTCGCGCGCTCATGGGGTGCGAGCCGGCCAGCCGGGGTGCCCTCGGTCCGCACCGCCGGCGCCCCGGCGAAGTGGATGGGCAAAGCGCGGCCGGAGGCCGTCCCGGCGGCCCTCCACGAGGCAGGCTAGCCGGTAGTCGTCGCGGCCTTGCAATCCGCTTGGCGCATGCGATCACCTGACGCAGCTCAACCCATTGGCGCCGTAAGCTGGGAGGGGTGCCCGATGAAGGCTGCAAACCAAGACCGCGTCGTTCTGCTCGGGCTGGACGGCACCCCGTGGGCCGTTGCCCTGGGTCGCGATGCCAAGGCCGAGCATGAGCACGGCTGCCTCGGGCTCCTGGATTGGCTCGGTATCGGAGACGAAGCCATCACCGTCGCGGACGTGTGCTGCCGCCCCCGGCCGACGGGGCCGGACTGGGCACTCTGCGAGCCGGACGACCCGCGGGCCGCGACCGTTCTCGGCCTGAACAGCGCGGAGGCGGGGATCTGGCGGACCAAGCGCCATGCCCTCAAGCCCAAACACGTCCAATCGGACGGGGACGCGTTCTACGGCGCGTGCCAGGAGGACGACGCCCTCGTGACCGCCTGGGATGACCGGAGCGCGGCGCTGGCCGCCTTCCGCCCCGTGGACCGCAAGCTCGTGAGGGATATCGCCGAGGCTGTCCGGACCGGCCGGCTGGTGGCGTTCGACGGGGGGGCGGTCGGGCCCATCCTGGTGCTCGCGGACCGCATCTCGCCCGACGTGTTCTGCCAGGCTATCGCGGAAGCGGCCCTTGTCGTCGGATTCGACGACGACGGCTCGGGCATCGCCTACGCGGAGCGCTCGGTCCGGAGCCTGGAGACGTGCACCGTGCCGCAAAGCTGGCCGTGACTTCCCCGGCGCGGGGCGAGGCTTTCGGGACCGGGGCCGGATGGCCGCCGTCGGAGGCTTGGCGATCCGACCGCTCGGCGGACCGCGCTCCGGCTCCGCGCGCTTGTGGCCGTCCATCATCCTGCGATCATCGCCCCGGCGAGACCGGGCGGTGCTGGGGCCAGGTTGCCGTGTCCCGGGAGCCGGTTCCGTGCAGGTTCTGAAAGCCGTCGAGGTTCCCTTCCCGTTCGACGCCGTGATCCGCAAGCGCGGCGGCAGGGAGCTTACCCGTGCCTTCTATGCCTGGGCGTCCGCCACGGTGCCGGTCGTAAGGGATGTCGAGGCACCGGTGATCCTGCTGGCGAGGGGCGTCAGGACGGCCCGCGACCGGGAGCCTCATGGCATCGCGTGGCGAGCCTGGCGTGGCCACCACTGGCGGCCCGTGCTCGATGACCTGGGCAAGCCTCAGTTGGTTGACGCTGAGGATTTCACCTGCGACCCGCCGCGGTCCGGCCGGAGCTACAGGTGGATCGACCATCCCTGCGGCCTGCGGTTCGGCGAACGCTTCGTCAGCGGCCCCGACGCGCTGGGATTCTGGTCGTGCGAGACCGAGGATTTCCTCCTCAAGTGGGACCGGGTCGTGGGCGGCAACCGGGGCGAGGCCGCAAGCCTCGCGACGGCGGTGGCAGCCGAGGAAATGGCCCAGATCGACGGGGTGCTCCACAAGCGCGCCGAGTTGCCGATGTGGTCCCTGGGGTGGAGCCAGGATCTCGACGTCTACGACGGGGAGGTCTCCCTCGTCGTGCCGGATTTCGGGGGGCGGGCGCCTCCGTCACTGGGCCTGGTGCCGCTGACGCACCTCGACCTGGCCAAGCAGGCGGCCGAGGGGCTGGTGCGCTACGGCGGCGGTGACCCGCGTCTCGCGAAGCCGCCCGACCCGTCGTCCTCCGTGGAGGTCGTCGGGACCGTGAACGCGGACGAGGCCGTGGTCCACACCCTGCTGCATGCGCGGGAGATGTTCGATCTCGTCTCGGCCGGGAAACCCTACGAGGCGGAGCCTTCGGTCGGGCCGGCGTTGGGCCGCATGCGCGACAGCCTGGATCGCCTCCGCGAGGCCCCTGTCGCCGACCGTGCCCACCATTGCGGCCTCGCCGTCACCGCCATCGGCCGCGCCTTGCAGGCCATGGAGACGGATGCACGGCCGCGTCGCGACCTGATGGCCATCCTCACGCCGCCGATCCGGGTCGCCGACCGCTGCAGGAATCGCCCCTGGGGCGACCCCGAGGAGGCGGAAACCCCGGGCCCGGGCCGCTGACGTTGCGAACCACCGCCCGCGGGCGCATCTCCGGCGTCGCGCGCTAATGGGGTGCAGGGCCCTGGACGTCGCGGGATTACGGGGTGGGACGCGACGCGGTTTTGGGGTGGGCCCTGACCTTCCGGCCAGGGACTTAACAGGCCCTCAGAACCGGGTAATGGGGGTCAGTACAGTTGCGGTCCGGCGCCGATGGCTCGGCCCACGTCATGTCCGCCCGCCGTCGGCTGCTCACGCATCCGTTGCACGGTTGCGACACCCGCCCACCATCACGGGAAACCTTGCTCAGCTAATCCCCGGCCTTGTGGTGCCTGATGCCCCGACCGGGCATATTCGGGAGCCACGACCACCAAGCCCCCGAACATGACGAACGTGAACGACGCCTGGATCGGCAACCTCGTCCGGCACTGGCGCGAGGACCCCGGCGCCTCCTACCGGACCTGGTTCCTGTGGGATGAGCGCATCAAGAACTTCCGCTCGATCCGGCGCGGCATCCAGGCGGTCATCGACGAGATCCGGGCCGACACCTTCGGCAACGCTTACCGGGGCTCGTCGCTGGAGACCGTCGTCGCCTCCATCGCCGAGCAGCGCCAGGTGTTCAGGGGCGCCGACCACGCCTTTCTCTGGAAGCCCAAGCTGCGCATCCCCGACATCTACGAGGACCGGACGAACCAGCTTGCCTTCGGGCGCTTCCTCGACACCTGCCTGTGCTGCAACGCCGAGGCGCAGGTCCTGGCGGCCATCCGAACGCTCGACCAGTCGCGCATCAAGGGGCTCGGCCCGGCTGCGGCGAACCTGCTGTACTTTCTGCACCCGACCGTGGCTCCCCCGTTCAATACCGCCATCGTGAAGGGCTTCAACGCGCTCACGGGCGCCAACGTGAAGCTCGGCAGGTGGGACGAGTACCTTGCGATGCGCCAGGGCATCCTGGCCCTAAACGCCGCCCACCGGGCGCTTCTGTCGAACGACCTCGGCGCCGTGGCCGGCTTCCTCTTCGACGTCGGGTCGGGGCGCTACCCGCTTCCCGAGCGTGATGCCACCGCGGCGCTGGAGCGGTGGCGGGAGGATCTCGAACGCGTGCGGGCGGAGGCGGCCGGCGCGGCCTCGAAGGCGGCACTTGCCGCGAGCGAGGCCGACCACACCCACACCGAGATCCAGGGCTGGCTGCGGGACCTCGGGCTCGCGCTCGGTTTCGACGTCTGGGTCGCCTCGAACGATGGCAGCCGCCCTTACGCGGGCGGAAGGCTGTCCGACGGCTGCCTCGACCGGCCTCCGGAGCGCCTGACCGCGAACGGCTCCGCCGAGACCGTCCGTCTCATCGACGTGATCTGGTTGGACAAGGCCAGCCGCGACGTGGCGGCGGCCTTCGAGGTCGAGCACACGACGAGCATCTACTCCGGTATCGTGCGGATGCTAGACCTGGCGCTCGGCGTCGAGGGCGGCACGGCCCGCAATTTCTTCCTCGTCGCGCCCGACAACAGGGAGGAGGACGTGCGGGCGCAGTTCGCCAGGCCGGCCTTCTCGCGGGTGAGCGAGTTGGACCTCCGCTACCTGCCCTACAGCGAGTTGCGCGGGCATCGCGAAACCATCGCGCGCTTCGGAACGGGCCTCAAGGGGGTGCTGGCCATCGCGCGGCCGGTCGGTGCACCTCGGTGAGCCCCGGGCCTCGCGCAGCCGTGGCCGCGTCGGCCGAGGCGCCCTGACAGGTTCGCCCCGGGCGCTCGGCACAGGCCTTACGGTGGCCGACACGGGCTCGGTCGGCGGGGCGGTCCCGTGCCGCCCGCGACGGGCGCGGCGTTCCGATTGGCCGGGCCGCGGCGGAGCCGGTCGTGGTGCCGGAATTGTACACAGGTTTTACCCGCACACGTGAGGCCGCGTTCACTTGGCCGTGCACTGATCGCCCCGACGTTGTCCGAGGGCGCTCGATGCGATTTCCCGACGAGTGCACGAGACCAGGGGCGCGCCGGCGTTCATCCACGGCGAGCCGCTCGGGCTCGCTGCCCATCCGCACACTCGCATTCGTGCTCTTCGTCTGCGCCGCGCTGATCGCGGTCGAGGGGTGGCGCGAGTGGGCGACCCACGACGCCGAACTGCGCAACGCCGGCAGCGACGCCGCCAACCTCGCCCGCTCCCTCATCCAGCACGCCGAGGACACGTTCGAGATCGCCGATGCCGTCCTCCTCGGCATGGTTGAGCGGTTGGAGACCGATGGAACCGGCCCGGCCAACCTCGAACGGCTGAACCGATTCCTGGAACAGCGCGTCGCCAACCTGCCCCGCCTGCGAGGGCTCTACGCCTACGCCGAGGATGGTCGGTGGCTGGCAAGCTCGCTGGCCAGCATGCCGGCGAACGCCAACAACAGCGACCGTGCCTACTTCCGGCACCATCGGGAGACGCGGGAGCGTGTCGCCTTCCTCGGCACACCCGTCCGCAGCCGGTCCGGAGGGCAGTGGATCCTGACCCTCTCCCGCCGCTACGAGCACCCGGACGGAAGCTTCGCGGGCGTAGTCCTCGCGACCCTCGACGTCGCGTCCTTCCATGAGTTCTACGCGCGGTTCGACATCGGACCCCGGGGGTCCATTGCCTTGCTGCGGCGCGACGGAGCGATGCTGGCGCGCCATCCGCACGACGAGCGCCTTCTCGGCCGCGACTTCTCGAAGGGCCCGCTCCTCCGGGACGGGGTCGCCGACGGCCAGGGCGGGACCAAGCGGTACGTTTCTCCCGTGGACGGCGTCGACCGGGTGAGCGGCTACGGAGCGGGGGTGCGCTTCCCGCTGGTGCTCGTGGCCGCGTCGGCCGCCACCGATGCGCTTGCCGATTGGCGCACCCAGGCGGCATGGCGCCTCGGCGGGACGCTGGCGTTGGCGGCCCTGGTCGGACTCGTCGGCTGGCGCCTCGCCCGTCAGGCCCGGCTCGGGCACCTCGCGGAGGCGGCGCTGGCCGCGAGCGAGGCGAAGTTCCGCATGCTGGCCGAGCACTCCTCCGACATGGTCACCCGAACCGACGCCGAAGGTAGGTGCCGGTACGTCTCGCCGGCTTCGGCACGCCTCCTCGGTTGGGCACCTCACGAAATGGAAGGGCGCCCCATGCTGGCCGACGTCCATCCCGATGACAGGCCGGCGCTTGAGCGCGGCATCGCCTCGCTGCGGGGAGGGGAGAGGACAGAGGTGGTGCTCGCCTACCGCACGACGCACCGCGACGGACGGGAGGTCTGGATCGAGTCCTCCGTGCGGATCTCGCCCGACCCCGTCACCGGGGAGCCGGACGGCGTGGTCACGGTCTCCCGTGACATCGGCGAGCGCAAGGCGTCCGAGGCGAGGCTCACGGCGTTGGCGAGCACCGACGGCCTGACAGGCCTTGCCAACCGCCGCCGTCTCGACGAGGCCATTCCAACCGTTCTGCACGAGGGCGCGCAAGGGGAATCGCCCGTTTCCGTGCTCCTCATCGACGTCGACCACTTCAAGGCCTTCAACGACGGCTACGGGCACCAAGCCGGTGACGAGTGCCTCCGGCGCGTGGCTCAGGCCGTGTCCGCCGCGGCGCAGCGGTCGGGCGGGCTCGCCGCGCGCTACGGCGGCGAGGAATTGGCAATCCTGCTCCCGGCGACGGGCCAGGGGGCGGCCATCGACACGGCGGAAGGCGTCCGCCGTGCGGTCGAGGCGCTCGCCTGCCCGCACCGCGGCAACTCCGCGGCGCCCGTGGTGACGGTGAGCATCGGGGTCGCGACGGCCTCGCCGGCGTCAAGCGACCCGGCACGCGCAAGTCCGTCAGCCCTGGTGGAGGCCGCCGACGCCGCCCTGTACGACGCAAAGCGTCGGGGGCGGAACCGCGTCTCGTCGGCGCCGCTCGCCTCTGATCCACTCACGAGGGCGGCATAGACCGGAGCTCATTCAGGGTAGCCCAGCCCGATGCTTGATCGATCTACCGGCGTGGATGCCGCGCGAGCACAAGGTGCCCATATCGGGGCATAGTCGAAAAAAGCTCCTGGACCGAGCGGGGCTCGGAGCCGTGGCAGGCGGCACGTACGGCGGGACCGAACGGGAACACGGGCGGCTCATCGGCCCGCTCCGGGAGCAAGCCTAGGATGCCTGTTCCCCGGCGGGCCATGTCTTCCTGACCTGGCTCCTGCGCGGCCGGCTCCCGAAGGACTAGAGACACATTCGGGCGCACCGGGTCGCGCGACCCGCAACCGGATACCCCATCGGGGTTCCTTGCCCAGCATTTCGCTCGCGAACCCCCATCCTCAGTCCTCATCGCCGCAGCGGCGTGCGACCGGAGCCCGCCGGGACGACCGCGCTCGGAGCAGGAGACCGGCGCTGCGTCATACCGTCTCGTGCCGGCGCCATGATGAAACGACGCCGCGGATCAGGGGTTGGATGGCAACCTACCCTGTGGGGGTATAATCCGGCGCGCATCCCAGCCGGGTCGGCTCCCCAATCCTTTGCTCATCGGCGGAAGGACACGCCTCATGACGCATCGCCCGCACCATCAAGTCCCTGGGAACGACTTGGACGTACAGGACGATTTCGGCGATTACCGCCTGTACATTGGCGGGCACGGTGCCGATGCCTATTCCGGCACCGGCCGCATGGACATCGCGTTCGGGCGGGACGGGAGCGATTACCTCGCCGGCCGAGGCCAGGATGACGACCTGCAGGGCGGCAAGGGCAGCGACATCCTCCTGGGCGGCAGCGGCATGGACCACCTCGACGGAGGCAAGGGCAACGACGTACTGGTCGGCGGCGGCGGCGATGACGGCCTCCGGGGCGCGCAGGGCGGCGACTACCTCAACGAGGGCATGGGCCACGGTGACCTTGAGGGCGGCCCCGGCAACGACGTCCTGACGGGCGGCCCCGGCGGCGACGCCTTCGTGATATCGCCCGACAGCGGCGACGACGTCATCACCGACCTCTCCGCCGGACCCGGCATGCTGGACCACCTCGCGGTGCGAGGCATCGCCCCCGAGGACCTGCGGTTCGATGAGACATCCGCGGGCGTGAGGATCAGTTGGGACGTTGCGGAAGGCGAGGGTTCGGTCCTGTTGCAGGGTGTCCATAAGTCCGACCTCGCGCAAGACGACTTCATGTTCACGGACGACCGACAGGTCATTGCGCCGACCGATCCAAATGCGACCCATGTCTCCACGGAGATTAGCAACAAAATCATCGAACCGGACGATGTCTCCCCCCCGAGTGCAGGGAGCGACACCGGCTCGGACGATGCCTTCCGCTTCGACGAGTTCAACGTGAGGGAAGGATCAGGGCACGGCGACACTTTCCAGGGCACGGACGCGTGCGACTACTACTTCGGCCTGGGCGGGAACGACAACCTGTTCAAGGCGGAAGGAGACGACGACCTGCGCGGCGGGGATGGCAACGACGTGCTCGTCGGAGGAGCCGGGCAGGACCACCTCATGGGTGAAGCCGGGAGGGACAAGCTCTACGGCGGCAGCGAGGCCGACAACCTGATGGGCGGCGACGGCGAGGATGAACTATACGCCGGCACGGGACATGACATGCTCGACGGCGGCAAGGGCGACGACATCCTCAACGGCGGCGATGGCGCCGACGCCTACATCGTGAGACCCGACAGCGGCAACGACGTCGTCACCGCCGGCTTCGATGCGGGGCCTGGCGCCTTCGACCACATCGCCTTCGAGGGCGGGATCACGCCTGATCAAGTCACGATCACCCAGGGCACCTCGCCGACGCACACGGACGGGCACACGGGCTTGCTGGTCAGCTGGCAGACGGCCGAGGGCAGCGGCTCGATATTCCTCGAAGGTCTGTCCAAGAGCCAGATGGCCCAGGACGACTTCATGTTCAGGGCCGACAACGGGACGCAGGCGCTATTCACGAAAGACCCGACGATCACCACGGAGGGTTCCGAGTACATCTTCCGGGGGCCCGAGACCACCGCGGCCGGCGATCCGAACCACACCTACTAAGCCACGCAGGCGTCCACGGCCGTTCCCCGGGCGTCCCCACGGGCGGCCGAACCGGCCGCCCGTCGCGACAAGTCCTTGAGGCCGCAGGAACGTGCTGCCCAAGGGCCCTTCCTTCGTCAGGACCGCCGAGATGAGCCACGTCGGGAGTTCGTTCAGCTTGCCCGGGCACGAAGCGGGCAAGGACGAGGAGGGGGGGCTGCTCCGCGGGACCGGTACCGCGCTCCTGGCGGTCGGCCTGCTGAGCGCGCTCGTCAACCTCCTCTACCTGACCGGCTCGCTGTTCATGCTGGAGGTGTACGACCGCGTCCTGCCGAGCCACAGCGTTCCCACGCTGCTCGGCCTGGCGACCATCGCGCTCGCCCTCTACGCGTTCCAGGGCCTCTTCGACGTCTTGCGCAGCCGGCTGCTCGTCCGGGTTGGCGCCACAGTGGAGCGGTCCCTCGGACGACGCACCTACGAGGCCGTCGTGCAAGCGCCGCTGACCACCGCGCGGCAGGGCGACGGCCTGCAGCCGCTCCGCGAGCTCGACCAGGTCCGTGCCTTCCTGTCGAGCCCGGGCCCCGCCGCCCTGTTCGACCTGCCCTGGATCCCCCTCTACCTCCTGCTCTGCTTCGCCTTCCACGCCTGGATCGGGGCGGCCGTGCTCGGCGGCGCGCTCCTCCTGGTGGTAATCACCCTGGTGACGGACCTCCTGACGCGGCGGCCTTCGAGGGCCGCAGCCGCCGCGGCGAGCCAGCGCAACGCCCTGGCGGAGGCCGGGCGCCGCAACGCCGAGGTGTTGCGCGCGATGGGTATGGCGGCGCGCACGGGCGACGCCTGGGACGAGGCGAGCGAGCGCCACCTTGTCGCCCAGCGCCGCGCTTCCGACGTCTCGGGCGGCCTCGGCGCGGTGACCAAGGTCGCGCGGCTCACGCTGCAGTCGCTGGTGCTCGGCATCGGCGCCTACCTCGTGATCGAAGGCGAAGCGACGGGCGGCATCATGGTCGCCAGTTCCGTCCTCGTCGGCCGGGCGCTCGCACCGGTGGAACTGGCCGTCGCCCACTGGAAGGGGCTCGTGGCCGTGCGCCAGGGCTGGAGGCGCCTGAAGGCATTCCTCTCCCTTTTCCCGCGTCGAGCCGTGGGCGTCGCCCTGCCGCCGCCGCGCGAGGGCGTCCGCGTGGAGGCCCTGACCGCGGCGGCCCCCGGGGCGGACCGTCCCCTCGTCCGCGACGTCACGTTCGCCCTGCGGGCAGGGGATGGCCTCGGCATCATCGGCGCGAGCGGTTCGGGCAAGTCCTCGCTCGTCCGCGCGCTGGTCGGGGTTTGGCGCCCCCTGCACGGCTGCATCCGCCTCGACGGCGCCACCCTCGAACAGTGGACGCCGGAGGCACTCGGCCGGCACGTCGGCTACCTGCCGCAGGACGTCGAGCTCTTCGCCGGCACCGTCGCCCAGAACATCGCGCGGTTCGACCCGGGCGCATCCTCGGAGGACATCATCGCGGCCGCGCGCCAAGCCGGTGCCCACGACCTCGTGTGTTCCTTGCCGGAGGGGTACGACACGCCCATCGGGGAGGGCGGAGCCGCCCTTTCGGGCGGGCAGCGCCAGCGCGTCGCGCTCGCCCGGGCGGTCTACGGCGACCCGTTCCTGGTCGTGCTCGACGAGCCCAACTCCAACCTCGATGCCGAGGGCGAGGACGCGCTGACCCGCGCGATCAGGGGCGTCCGCTCCCGCAGGGGCATCGTGGTCGTCGTCGCGCATCGACCCAGCGGCCTCACGGGCGTGGATCACGTGCTCCTCATGGCGGAAGGACGCGCCCGCGCCTTCGGGCCGAAGGACCAAGTCCTGTCCGCGCTCAAGCGGCCGCCCGCCCGCGCGCCGTCGCGGCAGCCCAGGCTGCCCCGGGTGGGAGCCGGCGAACTCGCCTCGGTCGGGGAGCGGCCGGTGCCGCTGAGGGTGGTGGCCGACGCGGACGCCACCCAGGGAGAGGAGGCCACGGCGTGAGAGCGTCACCCACCTGGGACATCCGCCGCTCCGTCCGGCGTCACGTCCTCCTGAGCCTCTCGGCCGCGGCGCTCCTGACCGGCGGCCTCGGGGGCTGGGCGGCGACCACCGAGCTCGCCGGCGCCGTCGTCGCTCCGGGCACGCTGGTGGTCGACTCCTTCGTCAAGAAGGTGAAGCACCCCACCGGCGGCGTCGTGGGCGAGCTGCGCGTACGGGACGGGGACGTGGTACGGGCCGGGCAGGTGGTCCTGCGCCTGGACGAGACGGTCACCAGGGCGAACCTCTCCGCCATCGACAAGAGCCTTATCGAGTTGACCGCGCGGCAGGGGCGCCTGGAGGCCGAGCGCGACGGGGCCGCTCAGGTCGGGTTCCCGGCCGCCCTGCGGGAGCGGGGCCGCACCGAGCCCGAGGCCGGCAAGGTCGTGGCCGGCGAGGCGCGGCTGTTCGAACTCCGCCGGGAGGTCCGTGCAGGACAGAAGGCGCAGTTGAAGGAAAGGACGGGGCAGCTTCGCGAGGAGATCCAGGGCCTGACGGGGCAGGTCGCCGGCAAGAGGCGCGAGATCGACCTGATCAACCGCGAGCTCGAAGGCGTGCGCGAGCTCTGGCGCAAGAACCTCGTCCCGATCCAGCGCGTGACCGCCCTCGAACGCGACGCCGCCCGCCTGCAGGGCGAACACGGGCAGCTCGCCGCATCCATCGCGCAGGCGAAGGGAAAGATCTCGGAGACCGAGCTCCAGGTGATCCAGGTGGACCAGGACCTGCGCAGCGAGGTCGCGAAGGAGCTGGGCGAGGTGCAGGGGAAGATCGCCGAACTCGTCGAGAAGCGCGTGGCCGCCGAGGACCAGCTTAAGCGCACCGACATCCGGGCCCCCCAGGACGGGGTGGTCCACCAACTCGCCGTCCACACCGTCGGCGGGGTGGTCACCCCGGGGGAGCCGATCATGCTGGTCGTGCCGCGGGCCGATACCCTCGTCATCGAGGCCAAGGTGACCCCGAGGGACATCGACCAAGTGCAGCGCGGGCAGGCGGCGCTGCTCAGGCTGACGGCGTTCAACCAGAGGACCACCCCGGAGGTCGAGGGCACCGTCAGCCTCGTCGCCGCCGACCAGATCACGGACGAGAAATCGGGCACGAGCTACTTCAAGGTCCACGTCGCGCCCAGGCCCGAGGCGCTCGCGCGGCTCAGGGGAGTGAGGCTCGTGCCGGGGATGCCGGCCGAGGTGTTCATCCGGACCGGCGAGCGGACCGTGCTGTCCTACCTGACGAAGCCGCTCAACGACCAGGTCAGAAGGGCGTTCAAGGAGGATTGACGCCGACGCCCCGGGCGCCACGTCGCCGTGGCTCCCGGATGTGAGGGAGAACCCTGGGCGGGAGCCGCCGGAAGGAGAGGCGAATGGAGCGGATGCCGGCGCAAAGCCCGGTCCTCGGTGACTTCGGCTTCGTGGCCCTGGTGCTGGTCATGGCCGTGGGCCTCGCGTTGCTGGCGGTGGCCGCCTTCGCGCGCGCGCCGGCTCGGACCGTCCGCGCGCGCCCGGCCTGGGCGCAGTTCCGCTTCGGCTACGCGGTCTACGCGCTCATCTTCCTCGCCTTCGACATGGAGATGATCTTCATGTATCCGTGGGCGGTCGTCTTCGCCGACATCGGCGTGAGCGCCTTCCTCGACATGCTGGTCTTCATCGTGCTCCTGTCGGCGGGCATCGCCTACGCCTGGGGCATGGGTGGGTTGCGATGGGAGTAGCGGCGGCCCTGGCGGTCCTCGCCGCCCTGCTCGGGGGGGCCGCCCTGACCCTCGTGGTCGAGCGCGCTTTCGTTCGCGCCGGCCGGGAGTCCGGCCCGGCGGAGGGGGCCGACCTGCGGCACGCCCTCGAATTGCCCAACGCCGACCGGTGGCTGCTGCCGGCCGGCCCGGTCGTGGCGCTCGCCGGCGTCGCGCTCGCGATGGTGGTGCTGCCACTCGGCCCCGGGCTGGTCGGGCGCGATCTCGGCATCGGTCTCTTCTACGTCATCGTGGTCGTCGATTTCGTGGTGCTCGGCCTGGCCCTCGCCGGCTGGGGCGCGAACACCCCCGAGGGGGTCGAGGCCTGTTACCGCATCGTCGCCCAGCTCGTCGCGTACGTCGTGCCGCTCGGGCTCGCCTACGTCGGCGTGGTCATGATGGCCCGTTCGCTGTCGACCGTGGCGGTGGTCGACGCACAGCGTGGCCTATGGTTCGTCGTCCTGCAGCCCCTGGGCTTCCTGCTCTACGTCGTCACCGGGCTGATGCAGTCGTACCGCGCCCCGTTCCTGGAGCCGTTCGCGGCCTCGCTCGGTGGCGGCGTGCTCGGCGTCGCGGGCGGCTGGTCCGCGTTCGCGTGGCGGGTCGCGCTCGCCGGCGTGCTCCTGGTCGTGGCCGCGGTCGGGGCGGTGCTCTACCTCGGAGGCCCGTCGGGCCCCTGGCTCCCGGGATGGGCCTGGATGCTGACCAAGACCTACGGCCTGATGGCGCTGATGCTCGGGCTCGGGCGCCTCGTCCGCCCGCTCTCGACGGCGGAGACGCTGGCGCTCTCCTGGAAGGTCCTCATCCCGCTCGGCCTCGTCAACGTGCTCCTCGTCGGCGGCCTGATCCTCCTCGGAGTGGGACCCGGCGCATGATGGCCTCTTTCGAGATCATTGCCTTCGGGGCCTGCTCCTTCGTCGCCGTCGCAGGCGCGCTCGGCATGGCGACGACCATGAGCATGTTCCGCTCCGGCATCTTCCTGATGGCATCGTTCATCGGCGTCGCCGGCCTGTTCATCCTGCTGTCGGCCGACCTGATCGGGCTGCTCCAGGTCATGATGTACATCGGGGGATTCCTCGTCATGATCCTCTTCATGGTGCTGGTCATGCACGATCCCGGCGGGGCGATGATGGCCGGCATGGACCTCTCCCCGCTGGAGCGCTGGTTCAGCAAGGGCCTGACGCTGCGCAAGGCCGCGGGCGCGGGACAGGGCGGCCATGGGCACCGCGAGGGCCGCCATGACGGCGGGAACAGTCACGGCGGCCACGCCATGGCGCACGGGGAGGGCCACCGCGGCCACGCACAGGACCACTCGGGCGCGGCCATGCCGCACGGCGCCTCCGACGGGCATGCGGGGCATGCGGATCAGGGACACGCGCACGCCGGACACGGGCACGGGCACGGGCACGGGCACGGGCACGGGCAGCACGGGCACGGCGGCATGGACATGTCCATGGTGACGCCCGTGCGCCCGCTCGCGGCATGGCTCGCCGTCGCCGCCGGGACGGTCCTCGTTGGCATGCTGGTCCTGCGGCCGGCCTGGCCCGTGACCGACGCGGTCCCGGACCCGGACTCGGCCCAGCGGATCGGCCACCTTCTCATGGACAAGTACATGGTCGCGTTCGAGGGCGCGGGATTCCTGATCCTGATCGGCATCTTCGGCGCCGTGCTGCTTGCCCGGCCCTCGACATACCCGGACGACGCCTCGCGCGAGGCAAGGGTCGCGCTCGACGCGAAGCCCGAGGCGATACGGGACGACCGCTTGGCACCGCTCGCGGGACCGGGAGACGAGGCGGTCGAGCCGGATCACCGTGGGCGCGACCACGCTCACGAGGGCCACGTCTGATGACGGTACCGCTCACCGCCTATCTCGTCGTCGCCGCGGTCCTGTTCGCCATCGGCGTCTACACCGTCGTCGCCCAGCGCTCGGCGGTCATGGTCCTGATGGGCGTCGAGGTGCTCCTCAACGCCATCGGCCTGAACGCCATCGCGTTCTGGCGCTTCACCGCGCCGGGCGACTACTCCGCACAGATCCTGGCCATCCTGGTCGTCACGGTGGGAGCCGTCGAGATGGCCATCGGGCTGGCCCTCGTGCTGCTCCTCTACCGTCAGCGCCGGACCGTCGAGGTCGACGCCTACACCGACCTGAACGGATGACCGCGCTCCTCGTCATCCCCCTCCTGCCGCTCCTGGCGGCCGGCACGGCCCTCGCCGCCGGCCGGCGCCTGCCTTGGGGAGGCGGCGGACTCGTGGCCGCCGGGGTGGCCGGCTCCCTCGTCGCGCTCGCGCTGGTCCCGACCGGGGCGACCATGTCCGCGACCTGGTTCGAGAGCGGTGGCCACCGCTTGACGGTCGGGCTCGCGGCCGATCCGCTCAACCGGTTCGTCGCGGCGGTCGTTGCCGGGGTCGCCCTGTGCGTCGTCGCCTACGCCATCGGCTACATGGCCGGTCGTCGCGACCAGCCCCGCTTCTTCGCCGAGCTCGGGATCTTCGTGGGCGCCATGCTGGCCCTCGTCCTGGCGAACTCCCTCGTTCTCCTGTTCGCGGCCTGGGAGATGGTCGGGCTGGCGTCCTTCCTGCTGATCGGCTTCGAGTACGCCGCGCCCGAGGCGTCGGCAGCCGCCGCCAAGGCGTTCCTGATGACGAGGACCGGCGACGTCGGCCTCCTGCTCGGATGGCTGCTGGCGCTCACAACCGTCGGAACCACCGACATCGACGCCATCGCCGGGGCCGTCGAGGCCGGACGGGTCGCGCCCGGCGCGGTGACCGCGATGGCGCTCCTCATGCTCGCCGGCGCGGCCGGCAAGAGCGCCCAGTTGCCGCTCTCCGCATGGCTCCCCGACGCCATGGTCGGGCCCACGCCGGTCTCGGCCCTCCTGCACTCGGCCACGATGGTCGCCGCGGGCGTGTTCCTCGTCCTGCGCCTCGACGCGGTTTTCGCGGCGGCCCCGCTCGCGATGGCCGCCCTGTTCTGGGTCGGTGCGGCCACGGCGGCCTTCGCGGCGCTCGTCGCGACCGCCGAGGCGGACCTGAAGCGGGTGCTCGCGTGGTCGACCTGCTCGCAACTCGGCGAGATGATGGTCGCGCTCGGCCTCGGCGGCGCCCGCGCCGCGGCCTTCCACCTCGCGGCGCACGCGGCCTTCAAGTCCACCCTGTTCCTCGCGGCGGGCATCGTGCAGGAGCGGGCGGGCACGCGCGCGCTCGACCGCCTCGGCGGCCTCCTCCGCACCTTGCCACTCGCGGGCGCCGCGTTCCTCGTCGCGGCCCTCGCGCTCGCCGGCGTTCCGCCGCTCTCCGGCTTCTGGAGCGAGGATGCGATCCTCGCCGTCGCGTCGCGACACGGTCCCGGGGCGGGGGCGCTCGTCGTGGTGCTCGTGCTTCTCGGCGGGACCTACATCGGCCGCGCGGGGGCCGCGGCCTTCCTCGGTCCGCGCCGCGGCCCGACGGAGCCCGGCGAGCCCGCCTGGACGATGCGTGCGGCTACGCTCGCGCTGGCGCTCGCCGCGGCGGGGCTAGGCTGGCTGCTGGCCGGCCGCCTCGACGCTTACCTGCCATTCGGGACAGGCCCCGGGGCGGAGGTCGCCTGGAGGAACCTCGGCATCGCGGCCGGCCTCCTGGGCCTCGGGATAGGGACCGTCAGGGGAAGGGACGGATCGCCCGCGCTCGGCCCGTGGCCTGGTCGGCTCGCCGCCGGGCTGTCGGCGGCCACGGCGGCCCCGGCGCGCTGGACGACGTGGCTCGCGCGGCGCCTCGGGCCCGTGGAGGACGCGCTCGACGCGGCGGCCCGGGGCATCGCCGGATGGACGTGGAGCGCCGGCGAGGAGGCCGGCCGCGCCGAGGCGCGCGGCTTCGCGCGCCTGGGGGACGGACTCGCTGCCTGGCTGGCCGCCGGGGGCGAGCGGCTCCGCACGCTCCAGGCCGGCCGCCTGTACCTCTACACGCTCGGCCTGTTCGCCTGGGCCACGGCCGCCCTGGCGGCCGGCGCCCTCCTGCTCTGGCCCTGAACCCGAGTCGACACGATGCTCACGGCCACGATCTTCCTTCCGCTCATGACGGGCCTCGTCGTGCTGGCGCTGCCGCGCGACCGCCCGGGTCTCGCGCGACGCGTGGCGCTCGGCGGCGCGGTCCTGACGCTCGCCGCGGCGCTGACGCTCTGGGCCGGGTTCGAGCCAGGCGCCGGCGGCCTGCAATGGCGGACGACCTTGCCTTGGATCCCGTCGGTCGGGGCGGCCTACGACGTCGCCGTCGGCGGCCTCTCCCTGTCGTTGATCCTGCTCACCGCGGTCCTGCTCACGGCGGTGATGGTCTACGCGCTGCCCGGGCACGACCGGGCGCACGCCCACGCCTTCCTGTTCCTGCTTCTCGCGACCGGGCTCATCGGCCTGTTCGCGGCCCAGGACCTGCTGCTGTTCTACCTGTTCTTCGAGGTCGGGCTGGTGCCGATGTACTTCATCGTCGGCATCTGGGGCGGGGAGCGGAGGCGCTACGCGGCGCTCAAGTTCTTCCTCTACACGCGCGCCGGCAGCCTGGCGATGTTGCTCGGCTTCCTCGCCCTCTACCTGGCGATGGAGCCGCACACCTTCTCGCTGCCGGCCATCGCGCGGGCGAGGCCGCTGGACGGCCCCTCGCTCGCCGGGAGCCTCGCCTTCCTGGCGCTGCTCTTAGGCTTCGGCGTCAAGCTCCCGGTCGTGCCGCTGCACAACTGGCTGCCCGACGCGCACGTGGAGGCGCCGACGGAGGGCAGCGTCGTCCTCGCGGGCCTGCAGCTCAAGATGGGCGGCTACGGCATGCTCGCCGTCCTGCTGCCGGTCCTCCCGGAAACCGCCTCCCGGTTCGGCTGGCTCCTCGTCGCGCTCGCGTTGGCCTCGCTCCTCTACGGCGCCCTTGCGGCGCTGGCGCAGACGGACATGAAGCGGCTCGTCGCGTACACCTCGGTCAACCACATGGGCTTCGTCACGCTCGGCGTCGCGGTCATGGCGATGGCCGGGGGGGAGGGCGCCCGGCAGCTGGCCTTCAACGGAGCCGCCGCGCAGATGGTCAGCCACGGCCTCCTCACCGGCGGCATGTTCCTGATGGTGGGCATGCTCCAGCACCGCGCCGGCACGAGGGAGATCGACCGCTTCGGAGGACTGATCGGCGCGATGCCGGCCTTCAGCGGCCTGCTCGGCCTGCTGGCATTCGGGTCGCTCGGCCTCCCCGGGCTGTCCGGCTTCATCGCCGAGTTCCAGGCCATCGGCGCCGCGCTCCAGCTCTCCGCCTGGGTCGCCGGCATCGCGGTCCTGGCCCTCATCGTGACAACGGCGGTCTATCTGAGGCTGGTCACGGGCCTCCTGATGGGCAGTGCGCCCGCCGACGCGCCGCCGCTGGCGCCGCTGACGGCGAGCGAGGCATGGTCGGCGGGCGGGCTCGCGGCGCTGTCGGTCGTCGTCGGTGTCCTGCCGGCCACCCTGGTCGCCCTCTTCGACGGCGCGACCGTCGCCCTCGCGCATCTTCGGTGACCGGCATGGACGCGATGGGCTGCATGGACCTGGGGGCGGTCGCGCCCGAGCTGGCGCTGGCCGGGACCGCGCTGGCGCTGGTGCCGTTGGCGGGCTGGGCGCGCGGCGGGTGGCGCCGCGCGCCCGCCGCGGTCGCGCTCCTCGCCCTCCTCGTCGCGATGGGCCTGACCGCCCCGATGCTCGTGGCGTCGCCGCGGGACGCCTTCTGCGGCACCTACGCCGTCGACCCGTTCAGGGCCTTCTACCAGTTGCTCGTCCAGGCGGGCGCCCTGGTCAGCCTGCTGGCGCTCGGCTCCCACTTCCGAGGGGCCGAACAGGAGCCGCAGTACCCGGTCGCGCTTCTCATGGCGACCGTCGGCGGCATGGGGCTCACGGCCGCCACGGACCTCGGCCTCATCGTGCTGTTCCTGCAGATGGTGAGCTTCCCGTCCTACCTGCTCGTCCTTCTCGTGCGCGGCGACGGCCCGGCGCAGGAAGCGACGTTGAAATACTTCCTGTACGGCGCAGCCGCGCTGGCGGTGATGGCCTATGGGCTCACCTTCCTGTTCGGCCTCACCGGCAGCCTGAACCTGCGGGCCATCGGCGCGGGGCTCGCGGGCGCGGACCGGGCGTGGGTCGCCCTGGCCTTCGGGCTCGTCGTCGTCGGCTACGGCTTCGAGGTGACGCTGGTGCCGTTCCACGTCTGGGCGCCCGACGTCTTCCAGGGCGCGACAGCCCCCGCCTCGGGCTTCGTGTCGGTGGTGCCGAAGGTCGCGGCCTTCGCCGGCCTCATGCGCTTCCTGCTGGAGGCGATGCCGGGGGGGCTCGCCGGCTGGCCGGCCGTCCTCGCGCTCGCCTCCGCGGCGACGATGACCTTCGGCAACCTCGTGGCGCTGCGTCAGCGCAGCCTGAAGCGCCTGCTGGCCTACTCCAGCATCGCGCAGGCCGGCTACGTGCTGATGGCGGTCGCGGTGGCGGACCGGGCTCACGGCGCCCTGCCGGCGGTCGCCTTCTATCTCGCGGCCTATCTCCTGATGAACCTCGCGGCCTTCACCGTGGCCGCGCAGGTCGAGCGAATGCTCGGGACCGATGCCGTGGAAGCGGTGCGCGGCCTAGGCCGGCGCGCGCCGTGGCCCGCGGCGGCGCTGGCGCTCGCGCTTCTGTCGTTGGCGGGCGTGCCGCCGCTCGCGGGCTTCGCCGGCAAGGTGTTCCTGCTCATCGCAGCCATCGACGGGGGGGTCGCCTGGCTCGCCGCGTTCGCCGCCGCGAACATGGCGGTGGCCCTCTTCTACTACGCCGCGGTCATCGCCGAGATGTACTTCCGCGAGCCGGAGCGACCGGAGGCGGTCGCCCCCGGCGCGGCCTATGCGTGGGCACTCGGGCTGTGCTCGGCGGGCACGCTGGCGCTCGGCGTCGCACCCGGCCTGGGCCAGGGGTTGGCACGGCTCGGATCGACACTGCTGCGCTAGCCAGGGATGCCCGCCACCCGACCAAGCGGGGTGAGGTCGCGCCGACCGAACGGCCCGGCGCGACCTGCCTGAAGCGGGTCTCCGCCACGGGCCTGCAACTTGCGCTTGCGAGGCGCCGCGCGGCTCGCGGCTCGCGGCCGGGGCTTCCCCGCAAACCCGGTGGGTAGCGCTCGCCCACCCCTTGTGGCGTCAAGCCGTTGGTTGCATACCGCCAACCCCTGGGCGGCGACCCACGCGCGTCGAGGGGCCACCCTCCAGTCCAGCGGAATGCCGAAGGCGGCTTCCCCCCCCCGCAAGCCCCATGCCCCAGCCCACAAGCGTCGAGCGCGCCGACCGCGTCGCCACGTTCGCCTTCGACTTCGACGCCCTGGTCGACGGCGAGGCCGACGCCTGCATCGTGCAATCCCCCCGGATCGGCGACGACGACATCACGGGGGATGCGAGCAGGCCGGCAACCGTCCGGGTCCTGCGGCAGTTGCTCGCGCCCGATGAGGCAGGCGCGTGCCGCCTCGACGAACTCCTCCCGGGGCGGCGGGCGAAGCTGGTGCTCGCCCCCGAGTACGCACTCGGGTCGCCCGACTGGGCGACGGTCGACGAGGCCGTGAGGACCTGCCCGCGCAACCTCGTGCTGATCGTGGGCTTCGGCGCGACCTCGGGGGCCTGGCTCGCCGCCTGGCTGCGCGAGCAGGGCCAGACGGGCCGTTCCGGCACGTGGGAACCCGGTCCCGGGTCGCTCGGGCCCGGCCACGTCTACGGCGGCGGCTGGGTGTGGATCCACGGGCCAGGCACCGGGACGCACTGCGTCTGCTTCCTGAAGACCTTCCTCCAGCAGCGGGACGAGGCCGCCATTCCCAACATGGGTCGCGGGGACTTCATCCTGCGCGTCAAGCTCAACGACCTGGACCTGTTCCCCTTGATCTGCGCCGAGCTCCTCCAGGAGCCGGGCGAAGGGGTCGTGACGGCGCTTCGGAGGGTTCGGCGCGCCCTGGACTCCGAGGGGGCGACGGCGAGGCCTGCCCTGGTCACCGCGTGCGTGCTTCAGGAGCCCCCGTCGAACGTCAACTGGCGTCGCGCGATAGCGGCCGCGGTGTCCTCGTCCGACGTGCGGCCGGTCCGTCTCCTAATCGCCAACCAAGCCTGCGGGCGTCCGTGCGTGGAGGAGGACCACGACCGCTGGAGATCGCTCAGCGGGGCCTTCGTCGGGTATGGCTCCTCGCCGAAGGGGTACCGCGCCTTCCCCGGCGGCCGGCCGGTCTCCCTGGACGGCATATTCCAGGGGATGGTCATCCGCGACAGCGGCCCGTGCCTCGCGGCGGGCCCGCTCGTGTTCCGGCCGCGAACCGTCGTCACGAGCCTCGACCTGTGGCGCGTCCAGACGACCGCGCCGTTGGGTGCCGACGGCCTGCTTCCCCCGCGCGGCTACGACGGGACCATTTGCGGCCACGAGCTGCACAGGCTGACCCTGCGGTGCCCCGGCAGGGACGAATGGGGCGCGGTGCTGCGCAACGGCCTGGAGCGCGTGCGGGGGCACCTGTGCGCGGCGGGCCATCCGGACGCCGCCAGCGTGCTCGCCTCGCTCCTGGGCGGCACCAGCCGTTCGCCGGTGGATGCCGACGCCTTCCATGGGGTCATGGACCGGCTCTCGGACGCGATGCATGCGCTGGCGACGCTTGCGGCCCTGGATGGCTTGCGCTGGCACGGCCGCGAGGGCTACGACGGTCAACTGAGCTTCGAGGAGGCCGAGGCGCACGTGCTCGTGTGGAACGACCCGCAGCGCACGGGCCGCGAGATGATCCGCATGCTGGAGGCCTGGGCGTTGGAGACCGGACCCTTGAGGCGCCTGGTCGTCTTCGGGGCCGGCTGCCTCCTCCCCCTCGACGAAGGGCCGGTCCAAGGGGACCGGCGGACCGAACTCACGGCGCCGCCTCCCGGCGGCGACGAGGATTGGGAGCCGCTGGCGGAGGAGGGCGGGCCCGACATCTCGGTCCCGCGCATCAGGCGCGCCGTGGCCTGCATCGGGCTGCACGAGGTCGCGGCGGTCTACGTCGACGGGGAACGCCCGGCGGAGGAGGCCCTCGCCTTGCTGGCCGACATCCTCCGGCGAGGTCGCGAGTGGCTCGCGGCGTGACCGACTGGCCCTACGCACACCTGGACCGGCTCTGCGACGAGGTGGGGCTGCGGCGGCTCGCCGCCCTGCCCGCCAGCGAGCGGACCCGGGCCGCGCCGCCGGCGGATGCCGCGATGTGGTCGGGCAGCTATGCCATGGTCGTCCTCTGGCCGGTCGGGGCCGCGGACGCCCTGGCCACGGCCGCCGCGGACGGACAGGCTTGGCTGGACGCCGTGCTGTCGGCCGCGGAGGGCGGCAAGCTTCCCATCGACGGGTACTTGGTGCTCGCGCTTCCGGGGAGGCCCGGTACGGCCGAGGGGGACGGCCTCGTGCGGCGGCTTGAGGCGTCGACCCATGTCTGCCGCAAGCACGTGATCTGGCCGGACGGGGGGAGCACCCTGGGGTGGCGGGGGCTCGTGGCCGTCAGCGCGCTCGGCTTCCCCGCCGCGCCCGCCGCGCGGGTGGTGACCCAGGGCCCCGGGCTCGACCCGGAGGTCGCGGCCCTGTGGGCGCGCATCCAGGCGCACGGCCACGCCAAGGCCGCCGCGGAGGACGGGGGGAGGAGGCGCAAGTGAGCGAGCTGCGCATCGACCGCCTGCGGGTCGAGGCTTTCCGAGGCATCAGCGGGTCGGTGGAGCTCGACCTCCGCTCGCCACTGACGCTGCTCTACGCACCGAACGGCACGGGCAAGACGACCCTCTGCGACGCCGTGGAGTGGCTCCTGACCGGCCGCGTGCAGCGCCTTTGCGCGAACGGCGACCTCGATCCGGCCGTCCTGCACGCGAAGTTCGGCGGCGGCGCGGAGCCGCGGGTCGAAGCCCACCTCTCGGTCGACGGCAGCCCTTACTTCCTTCGCCGCACGCTCGGCGGGGCATCGGGCGGCTCGACCGCAAGGGGCGCGCGGCCCGTGGCGCCGACGACCCTGCTCCGCAGGCTCGCCCCGGACGCGGCGCTTGACGGCAATCATCACCGGACCGCCAACCGCCGCCGCGAGCAGTACCTGCGCGCGACCCACATCCTCACGTCCGAGGCCCTGGCCGCGCTCGTCGACACCGACGAGGGCACCCTCGTCCGCCGCCAGGAGATCTTCACGGACCTCCTCGGCGTCCGTGAGGAATTCGATGCCGCCGACCGGCTTCGACGGTATGGCGAGGCGCTCCAGCCGTCGCAGGCGGGCCTTGAGCGGGAGGCGGAGGCCGCCGGCCGCGAGCTCGCCGCCTTGCGCGCCGAGCTCGCCGGCGCGCCGGAGGGCGATGCGGCCGACCGGGAAGCCGGGGCGGCCGAGGCGGCCCTGCGGGTCCCGCCGGCCGGCTCCGGCGAGGACCGCCTCCGCGCCGTCGCGGCGGCGGCGGCGCGGAGGCGGCAGGAGGTCGCGGCGCTCGATGCCGCGTTGGAGGCCGTCGACCGGGACTGGGCGTCGCGTCTCGCGTTCGAGCGCGACCTGCCCCTGGCCGAGCAGGCCGAACAGGAAGCCGGCGGCGCGCTCCGCGCGAGCAGGGAGAGCCTCGCCCGGATCGAGCGGGAGGAACGTGCCGCCGGCGAGGAAGCCGCCCGCCTCCGGAAGGACCTGCAGTCATTGCGCCAACTCGCCGGAGCGGTCTCCGCGAGGCTTCCTGGTCTCGTAGGGCGGGCCGCCTCCACGGGGCGCACCGATGATGGGACGTCGGCGGCGAGCCTCTCGGCCCTCAGGTCGACCCCGGAGGCAAGGCTATCCCCTGCGGACCGGCTGCGGAGGCGGTCCGAGGTCCGGGACCTCGTCCGTAGGACGACGGCGGTGCAGGCTTCCCGGGGGAGGCTCGGAGCGGCTGAGAAGGCGCTCTCGGCCGCGCGCGAGGCGCTGCCCGAGCCGGGGGAGCAGGCACGCCTGGAGAAGGAACTCGGGGATGCGCGCGCCGCCCTCGGGCAGGCGCGGGCCCGGCTGAGGGCGTTGGAGGAGCCGCTCCAGGAACTGAGAGCCGCCGGACGCGCCTTCCTCGACCATGACCACGGCGGCGCCGAGTGCCCGGTGTGCGGCCACGATTGGAAATCGTGGGAACGCCTCCGCGCCGCGGTGGGCGCGATGCTCGGCAGCGAGCCGGGCGTGGTCGGGGCCGCCGAGGAAGCCGTCGCCCAAGCGAACGTCCGCGCGGTGGCCGCGGGCCAAGCGTGGGAGGCGGTGCGGGCCGCCCTCGCGGACGTCGCCCGCCAAACGACCGCCGTGGACGCCCTTCGGGCGGAGGTCTCCGGCTTCGAGCAGGGCGTCGCCCGCCTCGGGCTTCGGCCGGAGCGGCCCGACCTCCCGGCGGCATTGCGGCGCCTCGACCTTTGGTTGGACTTGGCCGAGGAGGTCTCCGCCCTGGAGGACGCGGTGGGCAACCAGTCGCGCCTCCTGGCGACCCTGCTCCCGGGCGACACACCCGTCAGGTCGCTGGAATCGGTCTTCGCGGCTGCGGTCGAGCGTCGCTCCGCCGAACTGTCGGTGCGGCTGCAGCAGGCGGATGCGCGCGTCGCGGCGCTCGCCCAATCGCGCGCGGCCGGCGCGGCGGAGGCCGAGCGGCGCGAGGGCGAGGCGGTGCGCCTCGCCGGCCACGCGGCGGACTTGAGGAGGCGCCGGGAGGCGTTCCGTCGCGCCTGGGCCCTCGTCGCCGGGGAGGCGGTTCCGAGCGAGCGGGCGCGGGCCGCATCGCGCGAGCGGGCAAGGGCCGCGGCTACGGCGGTGGAGACGGCGGAGCGCCATCTCGCGGCAGCCCGTGCCGCTCTGACGTTCCGGCTCGGGCAGGAGCGGGTGCGGGCGTTCGAGGAGAAGCTCTCCCGGTTGGACGAGGAACTCGCCCGCATCCGCCGAAAGCGGGCGGCGGCGGACCGCGGGGTGGCGGCCTTCGAGGCTCACACCAGGCGGGTCAGCCGCGAGCGGCTGTCGGCGCTCGACGACATGGTGAACCCGCTGTTCCTGCGCATGCACGGGAACCGCGTGTACGACCGGATCGACGTCGGGGACGGCAAGGCGGGTTTCCTGCGCTGGGGCGCCGAGGCCGACGGGAAGAGCTTCGACCCTTCCCTCGAATTCAGCCAAGGCCAGCGCCAGGACTTGGCCATCGCGCTGTTCCTGGCCCGCGCTCTCAGCCTGCGCGGCACCTTCGTGCTGGACGAGCCCGTGGTTCACCTCGACGACCTGAACCGCATCGGCCTGCTCGACGTGCTGCGGGCGGCTTCGCTCTGGCAGGGCGGTCGGGTGAGGCTCCTCGTCACCACCTCCAGCCGTATGCTCGCCCGGCACCTGATCGAGAAGTTCGCGCGCGTGGAGGCTTCCTCGACCGGCGAGGCTCCGCCGCTCCGCGTCCTGGAGATGCGTGGCAACGGGCTCTCGGGCTTGGACCTCTCGGAGGTCTACCCCGTCCGGGTGCGGCGCGAGCGGCCGGCATCGGTGCCGGCCTGAGCGGTCACGGGAGGATGGTGGCGTAGATGGCGGGTGGGGAAGCGGGAGCGCGGCCGGGCGGCGCGAGGGCTTTGGCGTCTGAGCTGGAGCGCAACCTGTCCCGGGTGGACCGGGCGGCCGCGGGCGTCTGCGTCGTGCTGGCGGCGCTGGTCGCCGGCTATGCCTACGGCGCGGCGCCGGCCGGCGCCTCCGCCCTGGTCACGGCCGTGGTCATCGGCGCGGTGGCGGTCGCCAGCGCCCTTCTCGGCGGGCTCGCCGGCTTCCTCTTCGGCATCCCGCGCCTGCTCGCCCGAGGCGGTCCCGCGGCCATGGCCCCGGACGGGCAGGCTTCCGCCGGTGTGCCGGCGGACCTGGTCGGCTCGTCAGACGCCGCGCGATAGGCCAAGCCGCTTTAAGGCAACTCGAACCTGGAGGAGATCCCCGACTGGGTCACCAAGATCGGCTATCGAGAAGCTTCGGTAGATCGGCTACCGTGAGCTTCGTCTAAGCGGGTTGGCTTTCGCCGTCCCTGGGGCGGGCGTACCCGCTCCCGCGCCGGGCCAGTCCGTAAGCCCGACGACCTCGCCGGGGGCGCGACCCCGCCGGACGCACGACGGGGCGGTGATCCGCCCCGTCCCTCCTTCGCCGGCGGAGGTCCGGCCGTAGCCTCGCGTCCGCTCGCTCCGGTGGATCGCGCCTCCCGGCGCGCCCGCGCGCGTGCCACGTGCACCGCCTGTTTCGCCGAGTGCAGCCGTCGCCACGACGACCAGACATGCCTGCGCGCCTTCCTCACGGGATACGCCAGGGTGACAAGGTCGCCGCCGTCGAGCCTCACGGGGACGCAGGCCGGACCCGGCCGTGCGCCCTCGGGGGACTCTTCAGGCTTCGGCAGCCTCTCGGAGAGCCTCATCGCCCGGCGCGCGACGCACAGGGCGGCCGCCGCATGGACGCTCAACCCGTAGCGGGGAGCGTACGACACGCGGCCGATTAAGCTGGTATAGGCCGGGTTCACCCGGCGCAGCGCCACGCCGGCGCGTAGCGCGGCGGAGGCCAGCGCCCTGTCGAACTCTGAAAAGGCGAACAACGACAGTTGCCTGGCCCGGCGCGGGTGTTCCCCGCATCCGAGTTCCGCCCTCTTGGCGGCGAAGTCGAGCTTCTCGACGACGAGCGGGACGCGGAGTTCCCTCGCCAGTTCGGCGAGGCGGGCGGCGACCTGGCGGACCATGTCGAGCCGCTGCCCGTCGGTCCTGCCGTAGGCAGGAAGCGGGAAGGTCCAGGTGCCGCACGGGTTGCCGTGCACGTCGGCCAGCGTTGCGACGGCGTCGTGCTCGTTGAGGTCGATGCCGAGGGCACCGTTCTCGTAGGACAGCCTCGGCTCGGCGTATCGAACCTCTGCGGTGACCATGACGCGCCAGCCGTGCTCGTCGCGGACGAAGCGGTAGGAGACGGGCGGTCCCGGCGGTAGGGTCGGGTCGAGAGCGTGCAGCCGGTGCTGGATGAGCCAATCCGCGACGGTGTCGCGCCCGTGCTCGAACCGCAGGCCGTCGAGGACGATGGAGTGGACGCAGGTGCCCCCTGAGAGATACCCGCCGTCGGAAAGGTGGGCGACGGCGCGGGGGAGCCTGATCTCCAGGCTGAACGTGCCGTCCTTGCGCGGGTCGAGCCGGACGAACTGGTTGCCGCCGGCGAAGGCGCGGTTCCCCTCGCTGATGAACTGGCCCGACCGGGCGTCTCGCCAAGCCTTGAGCCAATCCTCGTGGCTGGCGAATCCGTTCTCGACGAGCGCGTGCTGCGCGGCGAACAGGTCGCGGGTGCCGAATGCGAGCGACGGATCCGCTGCGCGCTCGTCGAGCCGCTTGGCGTCGGCGAGCAGGCTGTCGGCCTTGCGCCTGTGCTGGTGTATCTCGTGCTTGAGGCGGTCGATCAGCTGGTCCGCCTTGTCGACCTTGGCGTGAGCTTCCGGCAGCGCATCATGAGCCTTCGCCGCGGCCATGGCCTTGCGCTTGGCGACCTTGGTGTCGGTTTCAGGATCGCGCGCAGCGGCGACGGCGTCGTGGAGCGCCTGGCGCTTGGCGTCGAGCTTCTGGCGCTTCAGCCGCTCCTTCCTGAGGCGCTTGTCCTTGGCCTCGGCCTGGACGGTCTTGGCCTTAGCCTTCTCCCGCAGGCCTTTGGCCTGGGCGGCCGCGCCCTCGCGGACGGCCTTGAGCTTGCCTTCGAGGCCGCGCCTGACATGATCTACGTGTTGCGACGTAACGTCGAAGCGCTTGTAGAGGGTAAGTTGGAGATCGCCGCTCCAGGAACGCCCCGCCTTGAAGGCGGCGTGGAGGGTGTGTTCGATGCGTCCGTGAAGGTCGCCCATGGCGTCGAGAGCCGGGTGACCCGGCAGACGCGTCTGGACGGTGGGAAAGGTGGACGGCACGCAGGCCCACAAGCGGTTGACGATATGGAACGGATCATGAACGCAGTGGCCGCCGTGTCAAGGTGGAAACTGCACCATCAACCAAAGTTTCTCGCTACCTCCAAGATCCTGGTCGGCCTGGGGCTGGTGAACGCCGGCAAGGTCGCCGACACGGTGAGGGAGGGCGGGTCCCATGTCGCCGCCCAAGGCCTGGGCGGCGCCGCGGGAGCGGAGATGGTCGTACTGTCCCTCGGCCTGTCCTCGTTCTTCCTCGGCTTCCTGTTTCTCTACCTGCAGACGCGCACCCGCATCACGCTGATGCTGTTCGCGACCGAGGGCGTGCAGGGCGAGGCCGCGCTGCCCCCGCGTGCCGTGGAGGCGGCGAACGAGGCCCGGATCACCGCCGAGGCGGACGGCGAGGCGTTGACGACCGCCATGGCCGCCCGCATCGGCAGCGCGCGCGGGCCCGCCGCGCCGGTGGCCGCCGACAGGGACGTCCTGCGGAGCCGCTTCGACGGCCTGCGGACCGCGGAGGAGTTTGCCGCCTGGGGCGCGGCGCAGGCTCGCGCCGGCAATCTGGAGGCCGCCGAGACCGCCCTACGGCGCGCCAACGCCCTCTCGCCGGACGATGTCCGCATCATGCGGCGCTTGGCGGAGCTCCGGGCCCTGCGCGGGGACTTCCGCGGGGCCGTCGAGCTGCTCGGGGAGGCGCGCGGGAAGGCTCCCGGGAACTGGCGCATTCGGCGCCAGGAGTTGCTGCTCTCGCTCTACCTGCCCCAGCCGGAGGGGTTCAGGCGAGCCCAGCCGTTGGCCGACGCCCTCGCCGACCATCCCGAGGCAGGCACCGACCCGATGGTTCACGTGTGGAGGGCCTGCGCCTACGGTCAGAAGCATCGTTGGCTGCGTGAGACCAACGCCGGCGAGGCCGCCCTGCGCGAGGCCCGGGGCGCGGCCCTCGCATCCACCGGGCGCGCAATCGAGCTAGCGCCCGATCCGGCGAGCGTGCCGCGAATACTTCTCCGCCGCCTGCTTGACCCCCGGGCGGCGCAGGGCGACCCATCGGAGAACGACCTTGAGGACTTCAAGGACGACGGGGCCTTCCGGGAGCTCATCCTCGGAGCCGCGGCTCAGCCTCCCGTGTCGTCCGCAGGTCCGTGACCACACGCATCGTGCAAGCCCCTGCCTCCGGGCATAAGGTCAACGATGCCAGGGCGCAGGGGATTGAACCTTGGACTTGTCCCTGCCAACCAATGCCCGCGCGCTACCGCTTGAACCGGAACATCTCCCGTTCCTGCAAGTGCCACCTTGTGTGGTGCCCGAATTGCCGACGCGCCGTACTGCAATCCCCCTTAACGACTCCCGCGTCAGGGCGCTGCTCGCCGAGGTCTGCGCGGAAACGGGGTCCGACCTGATCAAAACGGAGGTCATGCCCGACCGCGTCCACATGCTCGTCGACTGCGGCCCCCAGTTCGGCACCCGCAATACTGGTCAATTCCCTAGAGGGCAGGACGTCGCGCATACTCCGCCAGGAACACCCGCCACTCTGTTCGCGCCTGCCGAGCCTCTGGGCTAACAGCTACTTCTCCTCAAACGTCGGGGGCGCGCCCCTCGCGGCGGTCAGCCGGCCGGGACGGCGCCCCCGATGTCGCGAGCGTCCTCGGCCACCATGCGGATGAGCGCCAGCGCGTGGCGGCGACGCGTGAACGGCTCGCGGTAATGCGAACGGGTCCGCGGGGACCTGCGGATGCGCAGGGCCTCGTCGAAGATGCCCCGCCACTCGGCCGGAAAGGTGATCAGCCCGTAGAGGCCCGCGTCCGATCTCGATGGGACCACGCCGGTCGCGAGGACGTAGTGGTACCGGCAGACGTCGAGGACGGTTCGCGAGACCGTCCCAGGGCGCAGGAGCGAGAGGCCGTCCCGCGAGAGGAGCCGCGACGCTCGGGAGAACCAGGGGAGCCAATGCTCGTCGAGGTCGCGCAGGACGCTGCGCTCCAGGCCGGGCTGGTCCATCCAGACCGACGCGCCGGCGCTCATCGGCCCGCGTACCGTCACCGCGTCGGCCGCCAGGACGCCCCATGTGAGAGGGTGCCGTCCGTGGCGCCGGGACATGCAGAAGCGGCCGGCGAGGACGCAGGGGCCGTCCGGCGTAGCGAACGGACCCGCCCGCACCTCGTCCCAAGTCAGGTACAACCCGTCGAGCGTGAGCAGGGAGCCCTCGCCGGCCAGCCGCCAATGGGCTCGCGCGAGCGCCGCGAGGGCCGCCTCGGTCGGTCGCCCGCCCGTAACGGCGACGAAATCGAGGTCGCTCCAGCCTGGCTGGAAGTCGCCCAACGCGATGGAACCGACGAGGTAGAGCGCCTCGACGAGGCCCGGCGCCGCGTGATCGACCGCGGCGAGGTAAGCCTCCACCGTGCGCAGGACGAGAGGGTGCAGCGCCGCCACGGGGCCTCAGCCGATCCGCGTCCCGCGCGGCCCCAGGGCTTTCCTGACCATGCCCACGCATGACAGCCCCGTCGCGGTCGCTGCGGTCGCCGGGGAGAGCAGGATGCCTCGGGCCGGACAGAGCACCCCTGCCACGAGCGGCGCGCCGAGGGTCCAAACCCGATCAGCGTGACCCTGTGAATGGCCGCAGGGGATGGCGAGCAGATCTCCTTGTGGAACCCGGCTCCCTTCCTCTGATGCGATGCCTGAGTGAAGGCGGCGGAGACTACATTGGACATGCTCCGGCGGCACGGCCGAGACGGCGCGGAGCACGTCGCCAAGCAACGCGCGCTCGTAGCCCGACCGAGGTCGGATGGCCCGCCAATTGAACAGGCGGAAGCGCTCCTCGGTGCTTCCGAGATCCCCCAACGCCAGCACGAGGTGCACCTCGCGCAGGCAGAAGGGGAGCAGGGGTGAGATCTGCTTCGATTCGGGAGCAGCCCTCGCAAGGTCAAGCCGGTTCGGTTTCGACCCTGGGACGTCGTAGGCGAACGCGAGTAAGTTCTGCCGGATAAGGCTTCGCGGCCGGTCCCGGCGGATCTTCGGACGCATCGGGCAGGCGCAGACCGCGCCTTCCGGACCCGCCGTCGGCCCCACGGCCCTGTTGGCGCCCCGCAAGCAGCGTCCCGTGTCGGGGATGAACGATGGCCGGCAGCCCGCCAAGCGGTGACGATGGGCCACTGCTCCGTGTGCGGCACGGTGGAGGGTTGCGACAGGACGGACCCGCATGCCGCCCACCGGGTTGCGCCCGACCGCGGCATCCGCCCTGCCGCGTGCGGGCCCGGCGTGCCGGGCGCGACCTTCGTGCGAACGGCGGCCCTGGGCCATGGATGGGTCCTTCCCCGCCATCGATGTTCAGCCGCCCCGCATGATCCGCTCGGTCCGCGCCTCGATGGCGCGGATGCGCGCGACGTGCTCGGCCCAGATGCGGCGGTTCAGGGCGGACAACGCGGCCTGCCGGGCGCGCCCGGCCGCGGGCAAGGGTGAGGGCACATCGGCCCGGGTCACGGCCGGCGGGGCGGGGGAGAGCAGGGGCGCTCCGGTCGACGCGAGGCGCTGGCGCGCACGCTCGCAATACCCTGCGGAACGCGGGGTCATGCGCTCCTCCCCGTGCCCGGCCCGGTACTTCATCAGCGCGCGGCAGAGATCGCCCCCCGCGAGCTTCCACGCTCGCGCGAGGTATGCGACGCCGAAGCGGATGTTGGTCTCCGGGTCGAGCAGGTCGGTGGCCGGGCCGACGTGTCCGAGCATCGCGGCGGTCGAGGGGCGGACCTGCATCAGCCCGAGCTCCCCCACCGCGCCCCGTGCGCCCGGGTCGT
Organism: Methylobacterium sp. JK268; assembly: GCF_054052225.1. Lineage (NCBI taxonomy): Bacteria > Pseudomonadati > Pseudomonadota > Alphaproteobacteria > Hyphomicrobiales > Methylobacteriaceae > Methylobacterium > Methylobacterium sp. JK268. The sequence continues at coordinate 168,170 of NZ_JBSVZN010000010.1, forward strand.
AGCCGCTTTCCACGTACGCGACCGCGTCGGCGACCGCGGGGGGAAGGCCGCGGCGCAGGGCCTCGCGAGTAAGCACCTCCCGGTAGGACGCGTTGCCGGCCGCCTCCCTGGTGTCCGCGGTGGGCGCGTCGGTCGGGCGCAGGGCCGCGGGCGCCACGGCCCCGGATGCCTCCGGCCGCACCGCCGGGACCTCGGCGGCGGACGATGCCGCCACGAGCGGCGCGCCGCAGGCAAGCAGAACCGGCAGCGTCGCGATCCGCCCGAGGCCGCGGAGGAGCGGCGCGCAGGCGCCGATCCCCCTCATCTGCCTTTCTGGATGCGGGTGATGGCGATGGAGCCGTTCACGCGGTCGGCCGAGAACCGAACCTTCTCGCCAGGCTTGAGGCCCTTGAGCATGGCCGGGTCCTGGACGCGGTAGGCCATCGTCATCGCGTCCATGTCAATGTTGGGGATGCGCTCGTGGTCGAGCGTGACCTTGCCGGCCGCCTCGTCGACCTTCTGAACGGTGCCGGCGACCAGCGGCCCGGTCGGAGCGGGCGCAGGCGCAGGCGAGGGCGGCTTCTCCGGGGCCGGGGCGGACGGCGTGCGCGGCGCCCCCGCCTGCGCCTGGCGGTCGAGCGGGCCTTGGCCCGAGGGCGTTTGGTTCGGTTGCGCCTGGTAGTCAGGCTGGCGGCTGCGCACCTGCCATTCCTTTATGGCGTCGATCTTCTTCTGCTCCCCTCGCTGGATCGCCTCGGCCATCTCGCGCAACTGCCGGTCGCCGCCGTAGTCGAGCTGCGCCTTGGCGAGGAAGAGCGTCTCCTCGTAGCTCGCGATCAGAAGTTCGGCGAAGTCCCTGTCCGGGTCACCCGTGAGCTTCGTGTCCTTGAAGCGGTTCGCCATGACCTCGCGAACGCGTTCCATCGCGGCCGCGGCACCCTTGGCGGGCTGGGCCCGCGCGGCGAGCGGGCCCGTGACGGCGAGCGCGAGGCAGAGGGCACCAGTCAGCATTGGGCGTCGCATCTGTGTCGTCTCCATGCGGTTCGGCCTGCCGCGCGAGGCCGGGGAGCGGCGCCCCGCCTCGCGCCTCAGGCACCTGGCGTCTCTACTGCGCCTTCCGGATCTTGGTCACGGTGTACTGCCCGTCGACTTGGTCCGCGTCGAACAGGACCTTGTCGCCGGCTTTCAAGTCCTTCAGGTCAGACGGATCCTTGACCTTGTAGGCCATCGTCATCGCGTCCATGTCGAGCTTCGGAATGGCAGCGTGGTCGAGCGTGACCTTGCCCTCCGTCTGGTCGACCTTCGTGACCGTTCCCTTGACGGACTGGGCGAGTGCCGGGCCCGGGACGGAGAGCAGCGCCGCCAAGGCGGCGATGGATGCAAGGTGCTTCATGGTGGTCTCCTCTTTCGCTCGTTCCGCTGCGCGGGCGCGGGTCCTGGATGGGGGGGCTGGTTCCCGGCCCGCGCAGCGGTTGCCGGAGGCGGCGACAGCCGCCCCCGAACCCTGGTGCCTTCAAGATCGGCCGGGGAGGGGGGGGAGGGGGGGGTGGGGGGGGGGGCCGGAGGGGACCTTGTTCCCTCGATCCCCCCCCCCCCCCCCCCACCCCCTCCCCCCCCCCCCCCCCCCGCCCCGGTACGGTCAGTGGTTCCCGTGGCCGCCCATGGTCGAGGCGGTGCGCCGGGTGCGAGGGTCGACGGCGCGCCACTCGGTCGCCCGCGCCCGCCTGCCTTTCGGCGTGTCCGGGGACCGGTTGGGCTCGGGCAAGGGCTCGCCCGTCCACTCGTAGGCGACCGTGCGCGGCGGGTGCTGGTACCAGCCCGGGTCACGGTAATCGCCCGCCGCGAGGCCCGGCCGCACCTTCAGCACGGTGAACATGCCGCCCATCTCGACCGACCCGAACGGGCCGGCGCCGGTCATCATGGGCAGCGTGTTCTCCGGCAGCGGCATCTCCATCTCGGACATCATGCCGCCGCCCGTGGAGCCCATCGGCATGTAGCCGGGCGCGACCTTCTGGATTTGCTTGGCCGTGCTCTTGAGGTTCACGCCGATGTAGGTGCGCACGGAATGGCCCATGGCGTTCATGGTGTGGTGCGACTTGTGGCAGTGGATCGCCCAGTCACCCGGGGCATCGGCGTTGAACTCGATGGCCCGCATCTGCCCGACCGCGACGTCGACGGACACCTCGCTCCACTGCCTGTTCTCCTCGATCCAGCCGCCGTCGGTCCCCGTGACCTTGAAGTCGACCCCGTGGACGTGGATGGGGTGATTGGTCATGGTCAGGTTGCCGAAGCGCAAGCGGACCTTGTCGCCCTGGCGCGCGACAATGGGGTCGATGCCCGGCCAGACCCGGCTGTTGAAGCACCACATGTTCATGTCGAGCATCGTGTTGACCTTAGGCACGTAGGACCCGGCCTCGATGTCGTAGGCGTTCAGGAGCCACACGAAGTCGCGGTCGACGCGCCGCTCGGCGGGATCGCGGGGGTGCACGACGAAGAAGCCCATCATGCCCATCGCCATCTGGATCATTTCGTCCGAGTGCGGGTGGTACATGAAGGTGCCGGAACGCCTGAGGATGAACTCGTAGACGAAGGTCTTGCCCGGCGGGATTCCGGGTTGGTTGAGGCCGGCGACCCCGTCCATGCCGTTGGGCAGTTGCTGGCCGTGCCAGTGGACCGCCGTCGCCTCCGGCAGCCGGTTGGTGACGAAGATGCGGACCTTGTCGCCCTCGACCGCCTCGATGGTCGGCCCGGGCGACTGCCCGTTGTAGCCCCACAGCCGCGCGACCATGCCCGGCGACATCTCCCGCTCGACGGGCTCGGCGACGAGGTGGAACTCCTTCCAATCGCCTCGCATCCGCCACGGCAGGGTCCAGCCGTTCAGCGTCACCACCGGTTGGTAGTCCGGCCCGCTCGTCGGGTAGAGCGGCGGCTGCATGGTCGCCTTGTCCATGATGGGCGCCTCGGGCAGGCTCGCGCCCTGCACCCGCCCGCTGACCATCGAGGTGCCGGCCAGGACGAGGCCCCCGGCGCCGAGCAGCCCCCTGCGTGAGAACTCGGTCATGATGTGCTTCCCCTTTCCTTGCGACACGGCGCGCTCAACCACCCGGCGTGGCGCCGGCGAGGGTCGCCCCGCCGCCGCCGGCGACTCCCTCGACGCCGGCGCTCTCGCCACCGAAGCTGCCGCCCGTGAAACCGCCGCCGATGGTGGCAGCCCTGAGGTCGGTGGCCGCGATCCAGAAGTCGCGCTGGGCCTCGATGGCCTGGATGTTGCTGAGGATGCGGGCACGCGCATCGACGATGAGCGTCGTCACGTCGACCAGCATGCCGCTGTACTGCAATAGCGCCTGATCCTGGATCGTCTTGCGCAGCGGCAGCACGCTGCCCTGGTAGTGGCGCGTGATGTCATACTGGCCGCGGTAGCGTTGGTACGCCTCGCGCACTTCCGAGCGGGCGTTCACGGCACGTTCGGCCAACCGATGGGCGGACCCTAGGTAAGCTTCCTTGGCCCCCCTGATGGCCGTCGTCCCGAAATCGTAGATGGGGATGGTGAGGTCCAGGGAGTAGCCTTGCCGGAACGTCTTATCCCGGGTCACCGTCACGCCGCCCTGGTCGTTCCGCTCGAACGACTTCGACCGGTCGTAGACGTCCGCGTAGCCCAGGTCGAAGGCGCTGATGAAGCCGCTCACCTGGTTGAGGCCGTACTGGCCCGCCAGGGCCTGCAGCTCCAGGCGGGCCGCCTGCAGGTCCGTGCGCTTGCGGACCGCCTCCGCCTCGATCCGCGCCCCGGGCACGAGCCTGCCGGGCAGCGGGGGAAGTCCGTTCGGGAGCTTGAAATTGGTCTCGCGGTCCCACAGGCCCATCAGGCGGACGAGCTTCTCGCGCTCGACGCGCTGGAGCACCCGGGCCTTGGCGAGCTGGGCACCCAATTCGCTGTAGAAGGCATGCTCGCGGGCCTGCTCCAGCTTGTTGAGCGCGCCGGTCTCGCCGAGTTGCTTGGCCAGGGTCGAGGCCGATTCGGTCGCGGCGAGCGCCTGCTCCAGGTATGCGACCGACTGGTTGGCCGACACGCTGCGGTAGAACTGGCGCCGGGTCTCGCCGGCGAGGCGCAGCACCTGCTCGGCGGCCCGGTACTGGTCGGCGCGGAAGCGCTGGCGGGCGATCTCGGCCCGCACCGGCAGCGTCGCCAACTCGAACAGGCTGACGACGAGGGACCGCTCGATCTCCAGGGAGAGGTCCCCGGCGTCGCGCGTGATGGACAGTCTCGGGGAGGGCGGCAGGGTTGCCTGGACGTACTGGGCCTCGGACACCCCGAGGTCGTTGAAGGCGGCCTGCAGCCCTCGGTTCTTCAGGAGCGCGACCTGCACCGCCGTGTCGGCCGTGAGCGGCCGGCGCAACAGTTGGTCGGCCCGGGCGTCGGCGGTGAGCGCGACCCCCTCGTCCGCCACCTTGACGATGTCCTTTCGGAGCTCGACGGACGCGTAGCGGCTGGCCACCGACAGGCCGCCATCCGGCGTGAAGCTGGCGCAGCCGCCGAGCAGCAACCCGAGCCCCGCCAGCCCGGCGGTGGCCCGGGTCAGGCGCGCGCCGCCGGCCGGGATGGCCGGCCGTCCTTCGATCCGCCCGTGGTGCGTCGTCATCGCGTCCCCTTCACGAGGGAGTTCGGGGCGGGGGTCGAAAAGGTGACAGGCCGCCATCACCGTCCTCCAGTGTCGCGCTTGCCGCCCATCCCGGGCATGTTCATGCCCGGCATGTTCGAGTGGTCCATGCCGCCGGACCCCGGCCCGTCCTGGGGCTTGCCCATGCCGGGCATACGGGAGTGGTCCATGCCCTCCATGCCGGGCATCCCCCCCATACTCCCCTGGCCTGGCTTGGGCGCCACGGCCCGGTTGAGCTCGCGCCAGTCCTTCGGGTCGACGACGTCGAAGCGTTTCACGCCGGCGGTCACGCCCGCGTAGCGAGGGCCCTGGACCGGGATGTCCGGGCGGGCCGCGAGCACGAGCCAATCAGGGGCGGCGCTCGGCACGCAGGCGGCGAGCGGCACGGCCGCCACGAGGGTGGCGGATCTCAGTATCCGAAGCATCTTGAGCATCCCGAACGGGGGCGGCCGGCCGCGGGCGATGACCCGCGGGCGTGGGCGTGGCGACGACATCGCTGCCTAGGCGACGCGGGGCGTGGATGCGGCGCGCAGGCGGTCGGCTTGGTTCAGGGAGCGCGACCGGCGCGAAGGCACGGCCCTACGGACGCGGGATGCGCGTCCGCGCGCGTCACGCGATGCGCCTGGGTGGTCGCTCGATGCGCGTGGGGCGAAGGTCCGGCGCGCCGTCGTCCTGAGGCAGCACGAGGCGGTCGGACACGTGCGTGTTCACGCTCGGCCCCGCCCACGCCGTCGAGGGCAGCGCGGCTTGGCACGCGAGGGCGCAGCAGGTCCCGAGGCACGCCGCGGCCCGCTTCTGCGCTGGTCCGTGATGATGGGCGTGATGGTCGGACGCACTCGCTCCGTGCGCATGCCCGCCGTGGCCATGGTGGCGAGCATGGCTTTCGCCGCCGGCCGGGGCATCGCCCGCGTCCGCCGCGCCACCGTGCGGGTGCACGGCCTGGCCGTGGCCCGCGGATGCGTGCCCGGCCATCGTGCACGGGGCCAGCGGCGCGAAAGCGAAGGCTATCGCGACGCAGGCAACGGCAAGGAGGCGTGCGAACGTCAAGGCTGCGGCGGTCCCACAAACGCGTCCGGACCCTTGCATGACGGCCACGTCGGGGCAACGCACACAAGGCTTAAACAAGCCTGAAAACCAGTGCTGTTGGAAAGAAACAACAACTTGCGACATCATGGTCACCGATTTGGAACCGCCCGGGTCCATGCCCGGGCCGGCCACCATCGGCCGTGCCGCGTGTTCCCGGTGCGGCCGACCCCTCAGCCGCTTGGCAGCGAATGCAGGTCGCGCCCTTCGTCTCGACGGACGACGCTTGGTACCCTACGCGCTCGCTCGGCCTGCACGGCGACGCGGATGGCTCCGGGGGTGCACCCCGATGTTTCGCAGCCCACGAGCCGACCTGCCCCGGAGCCGAGTTCCGATTACGCGCTTGCAGGCGGCACGGGGACCGCGCCCGCCGCGACATGGAGGCGCCTGGACCTGGGTCCGGCGCGTCCGCCGGCCAGGAAGGTCGATGGCGCCGTCCCCCGTCCGGCGCCGATGCCGCGGTGGTCACGGTGCGCGTGGAGAACTGACGTGGCGAACTTCGGCAAGGCCAACACCCCGTGACGAGGGGCGGCACGCGCAGCCGGCGAGCGCGTCGTGTCGGTCATTGACGGCTGCCGCCGTCCCCGCCCTAACCCCAAGGGGGTATGAGCTTCGGCGGGTTGCGCGGCAGCCGTCACGACCGCCTGCCGAGCCCCCCGTTCCCCAGTCAGTCGTCGTCGTGATGGTGGTCGTGGTCGTGATGCTTCTCCACGATCACCTCGTGCCCATGGTCGCGGTGTCCCTCGGCCGTCGGGTGGTGGCGATGCTCATCCGTGACGTGCTCATGGTGGTCGCGGCCAACGCGGACACCGTCGGGGCCGACATCGACGTGCTGCGCGTAGGAAATCGACCCGGCGAGAAGGAAGACGGCGGCGGCCAGGGGGATGGAAGCATATCTCTTTACCATGGGTTCCTCCGAGATGAGTGAGGGTCAGTTTCTGCGGTGAGGTGGCGAGTTCCGAAGCGTGCGCCTCACGGGAACTCCCGTACCAGGCCCGCGCCTACACCCGTTACTCGCCGTAGCAAGCGTAGGAAGGTCCGTGGTGGCAGGTATCGTGATCGTGCTCCGCGTAGTGGCCATAGAACCCGCGGGAATGCGCCCGGTGAGCGCATTCGTGATACGAGTACACGCACCCGAGGAACGCCCTTCGGGCATGCGCGGGCGCGAAGGCGGGCGCCGGATCTCGTCCGGGCTGGAAGCGCACGGGACGAGGTGTCGTCCCGTGCGGCTCGGGGGCGTCCCCGGACAGAGCCGCTCCCCCGGCGAGCATGTCGGCACACAGGATGATGAGGACCATGACAACCTTGTTCATGTCCCGCCTCCTTGCTCATGCCAGGGAGATCTAGCCAGGAGGAAAGAGGCCCCGGCCGGCGTCGGTCACTTTTCCTTCCTGATCTTCGCCTGCAGCTCCCTCAGGCTCTTCTCGTTTTCCTCCTTGGTCTTTCGCGCCTCCTTGCGGACATCCTCATCCTTGGAGTGCTTGAGAGCCGCCTCTGACATGTCGATGGCGCCCTGATGATGCGCCGCCATACCCTTCATCCAAGCAAGGCCGGGGTCCGAGTCCATCATCCCCTGCATCATGGCCTTGTTCATCTTATCCATTGCTTCCATGGAGTCCTTCTGCAGGGGACCCATGTTCTTCATGTCCATGTCGGACATTCCCTTCATGTCCGACATGGATCCGCCCGAGTTCTGGGCGGGCGCGGCGACCGCGCCGAGCGTGACGAGTAGCGCTGCCGCGAGCGCGATCCTTGAGGCGTTCATGCATTCGGCTCCTTTTACCCCGGTGGGGTATAAACAACCGAACGCGTTGAAGGTTCGCGCGCCCGCGGCCATCTCGTGCCTGGCCGACACGGCGCCGGCTTCGGCGGGCTGGGCTCGGTTCCGCGGGTGCCCGGCCGTCGAGGGGACCGTCAGTGCGAGTGGGAGTGGCCGTCTTGATGGGAGTGGCCGGCCGGGGCCGCGGGCGGCCGAACCGTCGGGGAGGCCGGCGCGTCCGCTGCCGGCCCGGGCGCCTGTGCGGCGGCCGGGTCCCGCGCCTCGGCGGCCCCTCCGGCGACACCAGCGCCGGCCTCGGAATGGGTGTGCTCGTGTCCGTCGGTCCCGTGGTCGTGCCCGTGGCCCGCGCCAGGGTGCACGTGCCCGTCCGTGCCCGGAAGTCGCTGCACCCCAAGGCCATAGCGGTACACGTTCTCGCCGCCCAGCCATCCCGTGACCACCAGCCCTGCCGCTCCCGCCGCCAGGAGCGCGAGAAGCGCCGCCCCGGCACCGGCGACGCGATGCCTGTCGAGCCACGCCGCGCCGGCCGCGCCCAGGAACACCGCGGCGGTCCCCAACGCCCACTGCATGTGGGTGGTCATGTTGGCGTGCGAGGGCCCGTCGTGAGCGACCGTATTGTAGGCTTGCCAACCCGTGGCCACCGTGACCAAGGCGGCCGCGACGCCCAGGCCAAGGTTCCAGCGCGCGACGAGGGTGAGAGCGGGCCCGACTGGTTGTCGCGCGAGCGCCGTCCCTGTGGCGAACAGTGCCGCTGCCGTCAGCAGCAGGGCGATGGCGAAGTGTACGACCAGGGGGTGCCAGTTGGGAATGATCTCGATCACGTGGGTGCCCTCTCGTGGGATCGGCCACCCGACCCGGTCGATGCGGACGCCGTGCCTTCGAAGGCTTGGCCGCAGTGTCGGCGTCGCAGGGTCGGGACTCGTCGGAACCGCAGCGACCCGAACCCCTGACCGGCGAAGGCCGGAGCGCTTTACGTCTACGGATGCAGCGGGAACGGGACGGGTCGGCAGGCCATGCAGACCGCCTATACCCCGCGAGGGTTTACTCACGTTCAAAAGCCTTGGCAATGGGGGCCAATGCCACGCGAAGGGCAATTTCGGACCGTCGCGGCGCTTTCGCGTCGCTTGCCTTGCTCGGGCTGCGGTTCCGGTCCAGGGCCTTTACCGCGGTCCTGCCGAGCCACCCTTCTGCTAAGCGAGCTCAGTGCTACGGATCGTGGTGGTCGTCATGGCAAATATCACCGTGGTTTTCGTCATGTTCGCCGGACCGACGATGACGGTCTTGGGTCAGGATCATGTACGCCTCTTCAGCCAGGCTCTCGCGTTCTCCGCGTTTCCGGCCCTGGTGAGGCGGTTTCGTGTGCTCGGGGCGGCTGCGTTCCTTGCCGAGGCTGTCACGGCAAGGCCCGCGACGGCGGCGCGGGCAGCGAGCGATGGAGTGGCCCTCGCCGCGGGCGAGGTACGCATGATCGGGTTTTCCGGCAACGCCGGGGCGGCCAATACGGCCGTGGGGTATACGGGGAAGGAGGGACCGGCATGCCAAGCAGCGGTCGGCGCGGCGTCTCGCCGTTGGACGGCGCCCCGGACCAAAGCCGGTGTAACCATTCGACCGGTCGGCACGGATTGAGGGGTGAGGCCATGTCCAAGTTCCGAGACAGCGATGACGAAGCGCAGTCCCCCCGTCGTGTTCGTTGCCCTTGGTCGGCCCGGCGTCCGGCTGGGTCCCTGCCGAGGGTGGGGCGGAGCCCTGCGGCGCGCGGTCGGTTCGGCCGGGCTGCGCGACGGCCGGCGCTCCCGGGGTGCCGGCGGGCTGCGGTGTCAGGCATTGCTCGACCGGCGGCACGGGCCATTCGCTGGAGGCCACTCCCTTTGACCACGCCCTCCGCCATCGAGGACCGGGTGCGATGCCCATCCTTGCGGCCGCCTTCCCGTGGTCCGGCAGCGGCTGCCCCGTGGGACAGGCGAGCGGCCTGGGCCGCGCGGCTGACGGCGTCGCCCGCCTCGCATCCGCGGCCGACCGGGAGGAGAGGTCGGGAGCAGGCCCCGCGTTGATCCGCCAGGAAGCCGAACTCAGGGCCTTGCTCTCGGCGGGGCTTTCGGGCAGCGCCCCGGACTACCGTCGCTTCCTTGAGCGACTCGGGCCGCACCTGCGCGCTTACTTCAAGGGGAAGCTTGACCGTTCGAGGAGGGCTGCGACGGAGGCGGAGGATCTGGTGCAGGAGACGCTCCTGGCGGTGCACACGCGCCGACACACCTACGACCTGGGCCAGCCCGTGACGCCCTGGGTGTACGCCATCGCCCGATACAAGCTGATCGACCACTTGCGCCGGACGAGGGCGGCGGCCGCCGACGTGCCGGTCGAGGACGCGGGGGAGCTGGTCGCGAGCGACGACCATGCCGCCGTGGAGAGTTCCCTCGACGTCGAGCGCTTGCTGGCGAGGCTGCCCGCCAAGATGCGTCAGGCGATCAGGTCGATGAAGGTCGAGGGGCTGAGCGCCGCGGAGGCGGCGGAGCGTTCCGGGATGTCCGAGGCGGCCATCAAGGTCAGCGTCCACCGCGGGCTGAAGGCCATGGCGGCACTCGCTGGAGGCAAACGAAGGCAATGAGGACGGACGAGTTGATCGGCCTGCTTGGCGCGAGCGTTGAGGGGGAGCCCGTCCGGCGCCCGCGATTGACCCGCCGCATCGGGTTGGCCGCGGCGCTTGGAGCCGCAGGTGCCCTGGGCATCGCCCTGCTCGCGCTCGGTGTGCGCCCCGACCTGCTGCATGGGCGCGCGCTCGGGTTCCTTGTGGCGAAGGTCGCCTTCTCGGCCTGCGTCGGAGGCTTGGCCCTGTGCTATCTCGCCCGTCTCGCCCGGCCGGGCGGAGAGAGGCGCGTGAGCCCCGCGGTCGCCTCGCTTCCGTTTGCCGCGGTCATCTTGCTTGCCGTCCTGAGCCTGGCCTCGGCCCCGCCTTCGCATTGGGCCCCGATGCTGGCGGGCGAGATGTGGCTCGAATGCCTTCTGTCCATACCGGTCATCGCCGTCGTTCCGTTCGCCGTGCTGGTGTGGGTGGTCAGACGCTTCGGCGCCCCGACCGACCTTGTGCGGGCGGGTGCGCTGGTCGGCTTGGCGTCCGGGGCGTTGAGCGCCATGGGCTACGCGCTTCACTGCGTCGACGACACCATCCCGTTCGTCGCCGTCTGGTACGGCGGGACAATCGCCCTGTGCACCTTGGCGGGTGCGATCCTCGGGCCGCGCCTCCTGCGCTGGTGAGCGTGCGCGGTCCGACGGCGGGTTCAGCCCGGCTCCAGGGCGAACCCCCGTGATGTCCTTAGCGTTGAGCCGTGCTTGCCTGTCGAGAGGAGGAACCCGGACGATCAAGTCTCCCGTGGTCGCCTGATACGGGCGTCGCCGCGAGGGGGAGGCACGGCTGCGCAGGCCCCCCGTCCTGCCGCCAGCGCGAACGAGACCGGCGCGGGAACAGGGCGGGTTGCCCGCCACCGCCAAGGCGTAAGCCGGACGGGAAGACGAACCCGCGACCCCTTCGATGGCGCGTCGCGGGCCACGGCCGATGCCCGTCGAGTTGCGCGTCCCGCACCGGAGCAATCAAGATTTATTGTAACGAAATGGACGCCGGCTTCGAAGTCCTATGCATCGGCACAGTAGAAGTTCTCAGCATAGGAAGATGAACTATGGCTGTTAGATTTTCCATGATCGCACTCGCGGCCTACTTGGCGGCCGGTGCAGCTTCGGCCGGACCGGACGTCCGGCCCGGCCCCGTTCCATCCAGGGCCGGGAGCGCGGCCTCCGACCGGATGGCCGCACCCATCGAGACCGGCACCGTCACCGGGGCGCTCCGGACGCGCGGCATCGCCCGCGACGTCCAGGGTCGCGACCTTCGAAGCAGCACTCGCGGCAACGCCCGGTTCCCCGAGCGGCCGGCCGCGGCCCAGAACCTGGGCGCCACGGCGGGTGGCCCCGTTTACTGAGGGGAGCGGCTCCGGCGATCGCTCCCCAAGAGCTGTCCACCGTCCGGCAAGCGGGCCTCGGGCGGCCTGGGGCGCCGGAACCCCGTCCACCGGGTTGGATGCACGGCCGGGCCCGGGGCAGGCCAAGCCGGTGGACGGGCGGGCGCCCGCGCCTTAGGGCGGGCCATGAGCGGAGATCTCATTCACGATTGGGCACGGTCCCGGGAATGGCCGACGACGCACGCGGTGCGGCGGGCCTTCACGCGTCTCGCCGCATCGACCTACGCGCGCAAGCAGGCCGGCTTCGGTGTCCTGCCCCCTTCCTTGGCGGCCGAAGAGGCGGCCGTGCTTCGCGAGAGCCGCTCGCGGCTTCTCGACGCGTCGTACGGCGCCAAGCCCGTCGAAGGGGTCGCGGCTCTCCTGGACGAGGTCGCGGAGGTCCTGCGCGCCGGGGCGGCGCCCGGAGGCGAGGGGACGACGTGGCTCGGCTTCATGGGGCTTGACCGCGGCACGGCGCGGTCGGCGGCGCGGGCTGACGAGGGACGCGACTACGTCCTCGCACAGTACCGGGCGATCCAGGCCCACCTCTGGACCGACCCCGCGCAGGCCGTCGTCTTCGCGGCCGCACAAGCCGCCGTGCACCACACCTTGTCCACCACCCAGGGCCAGGAGGAGCCGGAGGTCACCGTCGACCTGATGAAGGAGTTCACAGGGAACATCAGGAACGTCGTCATCGACGCGATGGAGCGCGAGCGGGTGCCTCTACCCGAGGGCTCGTTCCTGGACGTCGCGACGGCGTCCATGACCAACCGCAGGGACCGGCTGGGCGCCGACTTCGCGGTCGTCACCGGCTTTCTCTCCCGGGGGGTGACCAGGTACCGCGTGGCCCTCTTCCAGGCGAAATGGGACGACGGGCGCGGTCGCTTGGCGGATGTCTCGCACCGAAGCGGCGCGCAACTCGACGAGTTGCTCGCGACCGGGATGGGCTACTACGTCTTCTACCCGAGGGTCGGCCGCACGGGCGGGAAGGCACGGCCCGTGTTCCTGCCGACAGTCAGGGCGGCCGGGGACGTCCATCGCGACGTCCACCCCGGGCCGGGCCGTTTCGTTCCCAAGGTCAGCACGTGCGTCGGGGCCGCGAGCGGCGACGTCGCCTGGGAGTTCGCCGCCTTCCTCGCGCTGGCGCTCGCCTCGCCGCGGGCCGGCGGCTTCGGCAGGCTCTTCGACACGCCCGAGGAGGTGGCGCGCATCCTCTCCGGCGGCCGTAGGCGTCCGCTCGCCCGCGAGGTGCTGGCATACGACCTCACCCCGGGACGGAGCCTCAACCTCTCGGCCTTCGTCGAGGCACTCGGGGCCGCGGGCTACGACCGAACCGGCCTCGTGGCCGTGCCGTCCCGGTCCGACACGCCAGGCGACCCCGACACGGACGGGGAGCCCGACGGAACCGGCGACTAGCCCGCCCGCGCGGCGCCTCCGTTCCCGGGGCGGGCGCGTCGCTTCACAGGGGGGTGGATCGTCACGGCCTCAAGCAAGCACTCCGCGCGGACGGCAGAACGGGGCCGTCCCGGCGTGCGGGCGACGTCCGCGAGCAGCGCCCTCTCATCGCTTAGGGCGAGGAGGTCCAGAACCAGCGGCTCCAGGTCGACGTAGGACGCCTTGTCCGTCCAGGCCAGCACGTACTCGATCAGGCCCCGGCTCGCCGACGGCGCATCCTCGACCGACGCGAGCGCCAGGCCACGCCAGTGCGCCTTCGTGTCGTCGGCGAGCGCGGACCAGACGTGGCGCTCATCGCGCAGGCCCACGGGCAGGTCCCGCAAGCGCCTCGCGAGGTCGAGGACGCTGGCTCCGCCCTCCAGCCCCCCGACGAAGGCGAGGCAATGCTCCTCGCGCTTGGCGTCCGCGACCTTCCGGTTCGCCGCGGTGGCCCAGCGAGCGTGGCGAACGAGGGTCAGGGCGCCGAACGTCGCAGTCGGCCGCTCGCTCGGCCAAAGGTCGGCAACCGCGCTCCGCAGCGCCGCGAGCAGCGCGTCGGGCTCCGTCGCCAAGAGGCCGTCGAGGTGGACGAGACGGCGTAGGTCGGCGGCGTTCCAGCCTTTGAACAGCGCCGCCGCCCCGAACCACTCGCGCAGGGCCGGGCCGTGGTCGAAGCCGTCCGTCACTTGCATCCGCCAGCGGATCTGGTCGAGGACGCGAGCGGGCGAACGCCCCTCGACCAAGGCGCGCCGGAAGGCCGCGAGGTAGCCCTCCGGCCCGAGCGCTCCCTCGCCGGCCTCGAACAGCGAGACGAGGCCCTCCTCCACGCCCGCCGCAAGCTCGGGCCAGTGACGGTCGACCGCCTCGTCGAAAGCCTCCTGCCCGCCGGCCAGGCCGTCGCGCAGCCTCCAGAGGCCGACGCCGTCGACCGCGAAGGCGGCCAGGACCTCTTCGAGCGGGACGGGGTCGAAGAAGCGCGCCCGCAACCAGCCGCCCTCGACCGTCGGGGCCAGCCGCTCCGCGACGGCCAGGAAACCGCGCGTGTCCGGGAGCAGCCGCCGAAGGCGGTCGCCCGCGAGGGCGCTAGCCCGGTCGCGGAGGTAGCCCAGCATCGCGGCCGAGGGGTTCAGCTCCTTCTCGACCCTGTCCACCAAGGCCGCGACATCCGGCAGGACGTCGTCGTCCTGCCGGATGTCGCGGCCTCCGAGGTGCAACTGGAGGAGGGCTTCCGTCGCCCGCTCCGATGTCGCTTGCCCCCCGCGCAAGTGGGCCACCACGATGTCGACCATGAGGCGCTCGCCGTCTGTCCCTCGCGCGGCGAGGAACGCCTCGATCTCCGCTCCGTCCGCGCATCGCGCCAGCCCGTCCTCGCGGAGACGGCACAGGGTCGCCGTGATGTCCTCGCCTGGCCCATCCCGATCCATCGCCTTCCCCTCTACGCGAAGGAGCCCCCTATCGACGACGCGGCCGGGCTCCTCAAGGGGACGACCGCCGGGCCGGCGCGCGGGGATTCCCGGGACCATGCGCCGAAACGGACCGACGACGAACGGGTTCGGTCGCGGCTTGGACGCGGTGTAACGAATTCGACGAGTGTCCCGAACTGATCGACGGGGCCGCCGCGGCGAGGGGGCGCCCTGCGGCGTCCCCGTGCTTACGACCGCCCTCCTTTTGTGAGATACTGCGACGGATGTCGATCTGGACCGCCATGTGTCGCTTGCTCACGGCTCTCGCCGTGGTCGGCCTCCTGACGGGGGCGCTGGCAGCTCCCTCGCGGGCGCTTGCGTCGGCAAGCATGGCGAGCCAGGCGGCAACGGCCCAGCCGGCGGCGGACATGGAGGACATGCCCTGCTGCGACCCCGTCCGCGGCGCGCCCGACCACCGCGACATGGCGGATTGCCCGTTCCTGGCCCTCTGCGTTGCCAAGGTGCTCGCGGGACCCGCGTTCGGGGCGGTCGGCGGGACGCGCGCGGCCACCGCTGCCGCGCAGCCCCTGCGTGACGACCTGCGGCGCGACGGGCTGAGCACCGCACCTCGCGGACACCCGCCCAAGCCCCTGTCCTGATCCCAGACCACTCCCGGCGCCACGCGGCCGAGCCGGCGCGCACGAAGCGACGTGCGCGACCGTCCAGGCCGACGATCCGACATGCGCCGGCCCGTCTCCGGAACCAGGATGGAACCCGTGATCACGGACTCAGACATTGACTTCCCCCGTCGGCTACGGCTGGCCAGCACGCACGGAATGGCCCTCTCGACCCGACCGCGCACCCGCAGGCTCGCGGGCCGGCACGGCCCCGCAGCGGGCGCGAACGGGTTGCGTGACGGGAGGGCGGCATGACGGAGCGGCGCGACCTCCTCCCGGAGGACGATGACCTTGGCCGCCGCGGGTCCGGCCGGGGCCGGTGGACGCTGCTCGGGCTGGCGTTCGCGGCGGCGTTGGCCGGCGCGGCGGGAGCGGGCTACGCCCTGGGGCAGGGGGCCTGGACGCTGCCGCGGGCCGTCACGGAGCGGGTGCCGCCTGCCCTGGCAGGGTGGCTGCCGCCCGCCGCCGGCCTGGCGGGACAGTCCCGCGAGCTCGGGGACTACGTCTTCGAGCTTGCCGAGCCGGAGGCCAGGCCCGGCGCGGCCACCCTGGCCGTCCGGCTGGTGCACAGGCCGACCGGCAAGCCGGTCCCCGACGCGGTGGTCTTCGCGAGGCGCCTCGACATGGCACCCGAGGGCATGCCCACGATGACATCCAAGCTGGAGCCGCTGCCGACGAACGAGCCGGGCCTCCACCGGTTCAGGGCGAACCTGGCGATGGAGGGCGGCTGGCGGCTCTCGCTGGCCGCCAAGGTGCAGGGCGAGGTCGGGACGGTGCAGGGCCGACTCGCGCTGAAGGCGGTGCCGTGATGGATCAGACCACCCCGTTCCACCTCAGCCGGGCCCGGAACCGGACCGGCGCACGGCGCACGGCGGCGTGGGTCGCCGGCATGGCGCTGGTCACCGCGGCGCTGGGCGGAGCCCTGCTGGCCGGCATGAAGGCCGGCGAGGCAGGCATGCCGTTGCCGGCGTGGCTCCCGGCCCCGGTGGTCGCGCTGCTCGTCGGTGAGCGCCCGGAGCCGGCGTCCGACGCCCCCGTGCTCTACTACCGCGACCCGGCCGGGAGACCCGCTTACTCGGCGGGGCCCGCCAGGACGGCGGACGGGCGCGACTTCCTGCCCGTCCGGATCGGCGAGGACGTGGATTTCGCCCCCAAGGCCGGCAAGCCGCAAGGCGCCGAGCCTTCGGCCCATGTCGAGGGCGGCGGCAAGAGGATCCTCTATTACCGCAACCCGATGGGGCTGCCGGATACCTCGCCGGTGCCGAAGAAGGACTCGATGGGAATGGACTACGTCCCCGTCTACGAGGGCGAGGCGGAGGACGGCGGAACCATCAGGATCTCGCCCGGCAAGGTCCAGCGCACCGGCGTGCGCACCGAGCCCGCCGAACGCAGGGTCGTATCGCGGCCCGTCCGGGTACCGGGCACGGTCGCGCTCGACGAGCGCCGGGTCACCGTGGTGGCGACGCGCTCGGATGCGTTCGTCGACCGCGTCGAGAACGTCACGACGGGCGACCGCGTGCGGAAGGGGCAGCCGCTGGTCGACGTCTACTCGCCCGAGATCAACGCGGCCGCCGCGCAGCTCATCGCCAACCCGGGCTTCGACGGCTCGCGGCGGCGGCTGCAGAACCTGAACGTGCCGGCCAACGTCATCGCCGAGATGGAGCGCACCCGCCAGGTCCCGATGGCGATCACGTGGTCGTCGCCGCGCGACGGGGTCGTGCTGGAGCGGAGCGCCGTGGAAGGCATGAAGGCCGCCGCCGGCGACACGCTGTTCCGGATCGGCGACATCTCGGTGATGTGGGTCCTCGCCGACGTGCCCGAGTACGACCTCGGGAGCGTCAAGGTCGGGCAGCCCGTCACCGTCCGGGTGCGCTCGCTCCCGGGCCGGGCGTTCCCCGGCAAGGTGGGCCTGATATACCCGCAGGTGAACAAGGACACCCGCACGACGCGTGTGCGCATCGAGCTGCCCAATCCCGAGGGCGCGCTGCTCCCGGACATGTACGCCGACGTGGAGATCGCGACCGGCTCGGGCAGGCCGGAGGTCGCCGTCCCGGCCGACGCCGTCATCGACACGGGCACCAGGCAGGTCGTCCTGGTGGACAAGGGCGAGGGGCGCTTCGAGCCGCGCGAGGTCAGGGTCGGCGCACGCGGCGAGGGCTACGTCGAGATCCGGGAGGGCGTCTCGGCCGGCGAGCCGGTCGTCACCTCGGCCAATTTCCTCATCGACGCGGAGAGCAACCTGAAGGCGGCCCTCCAGGCGTTGGCTGCCCCTAAGGACCCCGAGCGGGAGAAGCCGCGATGATTGCTCGCCTGATCGGATGGTCCGCCCGCAACCTGGTCCTCGTGTTCGTCGGCACGGCGTTCGCGGTGGCGGCCGGTCTCTACGCCGTCCGGACGCTCCCCCTCGACGCCATCCCCGACCTCTCCGACGTGCAGACTATAGTCTACACCGAGTATCCGGGTCAGGCGCCGCAGGTCGTGGAGGATCAAGTCACGTATCCGCTGACAACCGCCATGTTGACCGTGCCTCGGTCGAAGGTGGTGCGCGGTTTCTCCTTCTTCGGCGTGTCGTTCGTCTACGTCATCTTCGAGGACGGCACGGACCCGTACTGGGCCCGTTCGCGCGTCCTCGAATACCTCAACGCGGCCGGGAGCAAGCTGCCGTCGGGGGTGACGCCGACGCTCGGCCCGGACGCGACCGGAGTGGGCTGGGTCTACCAGTACGCCGTCGTCGCCAAGGAGCGGACGCTCGCCGAGCTGCGGTCGCTCCAGGACTGGGTCGTCCGCTTCGGCGCATCGCGGGCGGAGGGGGTGGCGGAGGTCGCGGGCGTCGGCGGCTTCGTCAAGCAGTACAACGTCGTCGTCGACCCGAACCGCTTGCGTGCGCAAGGCGTCACCCTCGACAGGCTGCGGGAGGCCATCCGGTCGAGCAACGCCGATGTCGGCGGGCGCACGGTCGAACTCTCCGAGTTCGAGTTCATGGTGCGCGGCCGCGGCTACCTGAAGAGCGTGTCCGACATCGAGAACATCGTGCTGAAGACCTCGGGCGGCACGCCGTTGCGGGTGAGGGACGTGGCCCGGGTCGAGCTCGGGCCTGACGAGCGGCGCGGCATCACCGAGATGAACGGCGAGGGCGAGGTCGCGGGCGGCATCGTCCTGCAGCGGTTCGGCGCCAACGCGCTCAACGTCATCGAGGGCGCCAAGGCCCGGCTGGCCGAGGTCGCGGCGAGCTTGCCCAAGGGCACCGAGATCGTGCCGGTCTACGACCGCTCGCAGCTCATCGACGCCGCCATCGAGACGCTCAAGGGCACGCTCGTCGAGGAGAGCGTCATCGTGGCGCTCGTCTGCATCGTGTTCCTGCTGCACCTCAGGAGCGCGCTCGTCGCCATCCTGATGCTGCCCGTCGGCATCCTCATGGCGCTGGGCGCCATGAGGATGCTCGGCATCGGCGCCAACATCATGTCGCTCGGCGGCATCGCCATCGCGGTCGGCGCCATGATCGACGCGGCCATCGTCATGATCGAGAACGCCCACAAGCACCTGGAGCGGGCGCCGGCGGGCAAGCCGCGGGTCGAGATCCTGGTCGAGGCGGCGGGCGAGGTCGGCCCCTCGCTGTTCTTCTCGCTCCTCGTCATCACGGTGAGCTTCCTGCCCATCTTCACCCTGGAGAGCCAGGAAGGCCGGCTGTTCGGGCCGCTCGCCTTCACCAAGACCTTCGCGATGGCGGCGGCCGCGCTCCTGTCGGTGACCCTGGTGCCGGCCCTGATGGTCCTGTTCGTGCGCGGACGGATCGTGCCGGAGCACCGCAACCCGGTGAACCGGCTGCTCATCTGGCTCTACCGACCCATCATCCGCGCGGTGCTCAGGGCCAAGGGGCTGACCATCCTGCTCGCCGTGGCGGCCCTCGCCGCCACGGTGTGGCCGGCGCGCCAGCTGGGGTCCGAGTTCATGCCGGACCTCAACGAGGGCACGCTGATGTACATGCCGACAACCCTGCCGGGACTGTCGGTGACCAAGGCCGCGGAGCTCCTGGCGACCCAGGACCGCATCATCAAGTCCTTCCCGGAGGTCGATACGGTCTACGGCAAGGCGGGGCGCGCCGCCACCGCGACGGACCCGGCGCCGACCGAGATGTTCGAGACAATCATCACGCTGAAGCCGAAGGCGGAGTGGCGGCCCGGCGTGACGCTCGCGAGCCTCAAGGCCGAGATGGACAAGGCGCTGCAGTTCCCCGGCGTGTCGAACGCCTGGACGCAGCCCATCCGGGCCCGCATCGACATGCTGTCGACCGGCATCCGCACGCCAGTCGGCATCAAGGTCTACGGCACCGACCTGACCGAGATGGAGAAGGTCGCCCGCAAGGTCGAGGCGGTGGTCCGTTCGGTTCCGGGCACGTCGAGCGCCTACGCCGAGCGGGTCATCGGCGGCTACTTCCTCGACATCACCCCCGACCGGGAGGCGCTCGGGCGCTACGGGCTCATGGTGGGCGACGTGCAGAGCGTCATCGCCATGGCGCTCGGCGGCGAGAGCGTGACCAACACTGTCGAGGGGCGCGAGCGCTACAGCGTGAACGTGCGCTATCCGCGCGCCTTCCGCTCGAACCCCCAGGCCATCGCCTCGGAGGTGCAGGTGCCCCTGCCGGCGGGCGGGACCGTGCCGCTCGGGGAGGTTGCCAACGTCCAGCTCACCCGCGGGCCGACCTCGATCCGCACCGAGAACGGGCAGCTCGCCGTCTACATCTTCGTCGACATCTCGGGCCGGGACCTCGGCGGCTACGTCGCCGAAGCCCGCGCCGCCGTCGCGAACGAGGTGAGGTTGCCCCAGGGGATGAGCGTCCAGTGGAGCGGGCAGTTCGAGTACCTGGAGAGGGCGGAGGCACGGCTCAGGATCGTGGTCCCCGTGACGCTGCTCATCATCTTCCTGCTGCTCTACCTGAACTTCCGGCGCCTCACGGAGACGTTGATCGTGATGCTCTCCCTGCCGTTCGCCCTGGTCGGGGGCGTGTGGCTGATGTGGTGGATGGGATTCAACATGTCGGTCGCGGTCGCCGTCGGCTTCATCGCGCTCGCGGGCGTCGCTGCCGAGACCGGGGTGATCATGCTCATCTACCTCGACCATGCCTGGGACGAGCGGCGGGCCGAGGTTGCCGCCGCCGGGCGAAGCCTGGTCCGTGCCGACCTCTACCGGGCCATCATGGTGGGAGCGGTCGAGCGCGTGCGGCCGAAGATGATGACCGTGGTGGCCATCATGGCGGGTCTCGTGCCGATCCTGTGGAGCACCGGCTCGGGCTCGGAGGTGATGCAGCGCATCGCCGTGCCCATGATCGGGGGCATGGTCTCCTCGACGGTCCTCACGCTGGCGGTCATCCCGGCCATCTACGGCCTCGTGAAGGGGAGGGGCCTGCCGACGGCCGCGCCGAACCGCCGTGCACCTGACGAGCCGCGGCTGCCGCTCGCCGCCGAGTGAGCGCGACCGGGCGCGCGGAGCGGGGGCGCCCGACATCTTTGACGTTGGAGGTTATGATGGACGTGGGAGACATGTTTCCGCCGTCGCGCCGGGGCGTGGTGCTGGGCCTCGCGGCGTTCGCCGCGGGCGGCGGGCTCGCCCGGGCCGAGGGCTTGCCGGAGGTGGCGGTCACCAAGGACCCGAGTTGCGGCTGCTGCACGGCATGGGTGGAGCACCTGCGCAAGGAGGGCTTCACGGTGCGGGTCACCGAAGGGGCGGTGAGCCCGGTCAAGGTCCGGCTCGGTGTGCCTCGCGAGCTCGCTTCCTGCCACACCGCCCAGGTGGGCGGTTACGTCGTCGAAGGGCACGTGCCCGCGGCGGCCATCAGGCGGCTGCTGACGGAGCAGCCTTCCGGTACCGGCCTTGCCGTTCCCGGCATGCCCGCCGGCTCGCCCGGCATGGAGGTCGACGGCGTCGAGCCGGCAACCTACGACGTCGTCCTGTTCGGTCCGGCCGGGCGGAGCACGTTCGCGCGGTTCAAGGGCCGGCAGGCCTCATGACTGGGCGGGCCGGGTCACGAAGGCGCGGCCGGAAGGGGGGACGGCGGCACGAGGCGCGCCGGCCGCCCCCTTTTCCCGAAGCGCGGCCGTCGTTCGGTCGCCAAGCCACGGCTCAGAAGTGATGATGAACTACCACCCTCAAGCCGCTTGCGCGGCTCTTAGCGCGATTTCCGGGCTCGCGCCCGCGGCCAGTTCCTGACCGATGTTCCAGAGCACCCACGCCGACGCCTGATCGCGCGAGATCACGCGTCCGTCCGGCAAGGTGTGGGTGCGCTCGCCCAAGCCCTTCTTCCTGACCTCGCCCGAGACGGGTCAGGTCTGAGACGGCTTGTGCTTGCGAGGATCGACGAGAACCACCACGCCCCCAGCTTCTTCCGCTTTGATACGCAGGTTGGACAGAAACGATCCCGGAGCCGTGTCGAGGATGGCGCGGTTCAAGCCCGCCTTCTGCTTGACACGGCGGCCCGGTTTCTCGGCCGTGCCCTCGGCCGAGGCGGTCATGTTGCGAACCGACGGATCCTCCGTGACGATCATCGCGTGCTCGCGCACGAGCCGGGCCGTCACCTGATGCGTGCGATCCTTGCGCCGGTTGGCGAGACGGCGCGAGCGCCGGGCGACGAGCCGCTTCGCCTTGGCGGCCCGCTTCGAGCGCTTGCCGCGCAACGCCCGCGACAGGGCGCGCTGCTCCTCCTTCAGCGCCTCGTGCTCGGACGCGAGGAAGCGGTCGTTATCGACCTCCCCGAACCGCATCGGCCCGGTGCAGAGCGTGGCATAAGTCTCCACGCCCCAATCCAGTCCCGCGACCGCCCCGCCGGTCCGCTCGCGATGCGGCTCGCACGAGACGACCACCGACAGGAACCACCCGTCCGCCTTGCGCTGCACGTCGGCGCAGACGACCTCGCCCGGCGTGCGGGCCTCGCCGCGGGCCTGCATCTCCCCGATCCCGGAGAGGCGCAGCGTGCCATGCCGCCAGCCCTGGTCCGGCGTGAACCGAAAGCCGTCGCCAAGATGCTTGAAGCCGAAGCCGGGGAAGCGGTCGCGCCCCTTGAAGCGTGGGAAGCCCGTTGTCTGCCCCGCCTTCACGCGCCGGAAGAAATTCTGGAACGCCCGGTCCAGACGCTTGAGCGTGACCTGAAGCGACTGCGCGTTGAGCGACCGATAGGCTGGGTCGTCCAGCCGGATCGCAGTGACGGACTTGCACTGGTCGTTGTAGCTGATCGACTTGCCCGCCTTACGGTATGCCTCGATCCGCTCCTCCAGGGCCGCGTTGTACAGCGCCCGATGCAGGTCGCAGGCACGCTCCATCGCCGCCGCCTGAGCGGCCGATGGATAGAGCCTATACGTGACTCTGCGATGCACGATGGAAATAGCGCGAACATACCTCCGGTCGAGGATGAACGAAAGCGGGTAAGCGCTCCGCGCTGGCGGCCTTCACCACCCGCCAACCGCTGCGCGGTCTGGCGGGAGCACTAGCCGCAATTTGGTAGACCACCCGTCCGAAGCATTCCCGGACCTGGTCCTCAAGCGAGATGAAAGCTTCCATGGCCTCGTCCTCGCGTTTCATGCGACGGCGCCCGGCGCCCACCCGTACCGGTCCTTGAAGCGGTCGTGGTTCGCCAGCGGGGCCGGCCGGTACGGGGCGACGCCGTCGCACTGCACGACTGAGGGAAGGGCGAAGCGCTCATCGACGCTTGGGTGCACGGTGGCGTCGGGCCTGATGTCCCGGTCCTTGGTCTCCCAGGACTTGCCCTGCGCCCAGCGCCGCACCCAGCCCGGCACCCACGAGGCCGAGACGCGGGCCTCGATGGCGTCGCGCATGCCGGCGACCTCGCAGTGCTGCACGCCCGCCGCGGACGGGTGCAGCCGCAGCCGCGGGATTTGCATGACCTCCACCGGATGGCGCGGATCGGCCACGGCCGGCATGCCGTCCACCTTGAGGCCGTCCGGGACGCCGACGGCCTGCTCCAGCATCCACTTGAGCGCGATGTCCGACAGGCGGGATTCGGTCTCGTCGTAGCTGCCGCCGATGTCCGAGTGGTTGCCGGCGAACCAGAATTGGCGGAACTGGTCGGGCGCGCCCGGCGCCCGCGGCGGCGTGACCTCGGTCTTCCCCCACCTCACGCGGTCGAAGTCCTTGCGCCGCTCGTCGATGGCGATGGCCGCCCGGGCGTAGCCGACCTGGGCGCTGAGGAGGCGGTCGAAGTTCTCGCCCTTCCACTCGGCCACGTGGCTCTTCGACTTCCCCGGCTCGGGCCAGTCCGAGATGGTCTTGGTCTTCGCGGCGAAGAGGTGGCGTCGCACCGCGAGGGCCATCCCGGCCGATGCGGCGACGAGGACGGCCGCCGTGATCAGGTCCGCTCTCCAGAAGGAGCCGTCGAACAGGTAGGAGACGCCCCCGACCAGGGAGGAGGTCACCGCGATGGCGATGCCGAGCGGGATGACGACCGCAGCCGCGAGGCCGGCCTTGATCAGGGTGCGCTTCGGGCCGGCGACGCCGAGCGCCGCGACCGTGTCGAAGGTCCCGATGAAGTACGGCTCGACGTTCGACTTGCCGTCGCCGTCGCGGTGGTCCGAGCCGTACTTGGCCCGGAACCGCCGGGCGAGCTCGTGCCGCTCCGCGTCGAAGTCCGCGCGGGGATGGCCGGCGCCGTGCTCCAGGACCGTCCCGACGGCCTCGCGGGCGATGTCCCGCGTCATCTTGCGGAAGCGCAGCAGCGGGCCGTCCGCTCCCTTCGTGGGCACGCCGCAGTACATGAGGAGGTTGGCCACGCACCGGACCGTGTAGGCCCCACGGCTGAAGCCGATGAGGAAGATGCGGTCGCCCGGCTCGTAGTGGTCGACGATGAACCGGTAGCAGTCGGCGATGTTCGTGGCGATACCGCGCCCCGAGAGGGAGGCGGCCATCTTCTGCACGAACCGCACGGGTGCCGTCAGTGCCGTGGCGCCGATGTCGGTGCCGAGGCCCGGGTCGTAGAAGGCGACCTGCTCAGCGGGATCGATGCCGCTGTCGGGCCCGACCTTGCAGGCGCGGTACATCTTGTAGACGTTGCTGACACGCTGCTCGGGGCGGACGCCCCCGTCCTGGCCGGTGCCGTCCGAGAAGACCACGATGTTCTTGGGCATGATGCGCCTTGCGTCGGAGCACGGGGTCGGGGGGGGGGGGGAGGGGGGGGGGGGGGGGGAGAGAGCCGCGATTGGGAGTGATGCGCTTTGCGTGGGAGCATGGGGTCGCGGGCCCGCCCGAGGGCGGGCCCGCCGCGAGCGCCTCAGCGCTCCTTGCGCACGCCCTTGAAGGGGGTGCCGTCCTTCTTGCCGTCCATGAAGCGGCCGGTATCGGCGTCGCGCTTGGTCCAGGTCTCCGTCCTGGGGTTGAAGACCTGCGAGCGGTCGCGGACCATGCCGTTGCGGTGGCCGTCGCCGGAGGGAGGGTTCGTCGCCATGTCGATGCTCACGTCGGGGGCCCGCGCAACGGTTGCGCGGCCCGGGATGCCTCAGAGCCTGCCCGCTGCCCGGGGCCGATGGCGCCGGGACGGCCGGGAAGCCCTGATGCTCAAGCCCCCGGTCCGAGGCTGTGGCGGCGCGCCCATGGTTCGAGTACGCACGCAGCCTCGTGGTTTGCGTTAATATCTTGCAAAACGCCTTTTTGCAAGATAGGCCGAGCGGATGGGGCAGACCATGACACCAGCATCGACCGGCACCCGGCTGAAGGCGTTGCGCGAGCGGCGCGGCATGTCCCAGGAGCAAGTCGCGCAGGCTTTCGGGTTCAAGAACCACCAAACCGTCGCGCAGATCGAGGGCGGCCAACGGAAGCTGTCGGCCGAGGAGCTCGTGCAGGCCGTGCGGGTGTTCGAGGTCGACCTGGACTATTTCACGAACCCCTTCCTTATCGTCGGGGAGGCGCGGTTCTCCTGGCGGCGGGACGGGGCGCTCGGCATGGCCGAACTGGACGCGTTCGAGCGCAAGGCCGGCGAGTGGATCGGGGCGTATCGCGAGCTGAGCGTGACGACCGGCAACGCCCTGTCGCCCATCGTGCACCGGCTGAACCTGACACGGTTCGACAGCTACGAGGCCGCGGAGGCCGCCGGCGAGGGCGTCGCGGCCTTCCTCAAGCTCGGGCCGGTCCCATCGCAGCGCCTGGCCGAGGCCATGCAGGAGGAGCTCTCGACGCTCGTGCTGATGGTCGAGGCGCAGACCGGCATCTCCGGGGCGGCGTGCCTGGTGCGCGACTTGGGCGCCGTGCTCGTGAACCGGAAGGAGCCGGCCGGGCGCCGGAACTACAACCTCGCCCACGAGCTCTTCCACATCCTGACCTGGGACGCGATGCCTCCCGAGCGGCTCGACGACGGCGTCGGGTCCGGCAAGATCCAGAAGCGCATCGAGCAGATGGCGGAGAAGTTCGCCTCCGCCCTGCTGATGCCGCGCGACGTGCTCGCTCGATATCCCGCGACCGGGATCGACCATGCGTGGCTCAACCGGACCGCGACCGCGCTCGGCGTCACCTCCCGCGCCCTGAAGTGGCGGTTGGTGAGCATCGGGGTGATGGATGCGGACACCGCCCGGGCGTTCGACGACCGGCTCCTCAGCCACAACGGCCAGGCTGACGGGCGGCAGGACGAGTTGCCGCCGCTTTTCGGGCGTCGGTTCATGGAGGTGATGGCCGCCGGGATCGACCAGGGGCACATCTCGGTGCGGCGGGCCGCGGCGCTGCTCGACGTCACCATCGACGAACTTGGCGAACTCTTCGACGCGCACGAGGTCGAGCGCCCGTTCGACATGTGAGCCCGCCGGATACCTGTCCATCGCGGCGCGGTTCTCACCGACACCAACACGGTCATCGAGGCGCGCCGCGTCGGCGCGTGGCGTGCGCTGTCGAGCCGCTACGGGTGCGTGACGGTGACGAAGTGCCTGGAGGAGACGCGGACGCGATTCCAGCGCCGGCGCCCGGAGGAGATATCGACCCGACTGCCCTGCGCTCGACCTTCCACGCGGTCGAGCCGGACGACCACCTCGCCATCATCAGGCTGCAGCTCGACGGCCCCGGCGCGTACCTCGACGCCGGCGAGCTCTCGCTCTGGGCGCATGCCCTGGCCCGGGACGACGACTGGCTGATCTGCGGGCCCGACGCCGCCAGCATGCGCTTCGGCTTCGAACAGGGGCACCGGGCCAGGCTCGTCAGCCTCGAAGCGCTCCTGCAGGCCATTGTGCGTTAGCCCGCGCCGCCCCGCCGCAACTTCGGCAAGCGGTGGCTCTACGACCTAATCCACCGCCTCGCGACAGAACGGCTCCGAAAGTGGCCTGGGCAAGGAAAGCCGGCATGAAGGACGCTCCCGCAGCCACCCGGAACCCTCGGCTCGGCGGTCGCGACGCACCTAGCATGACCCGCTGGCCCATGCTATGGTACATACGTATGTATCGGAGTGTGCCGCGATGGAGCGTCAGTTCACGATGAAGGTCGATCCCGCCCTCATCGAGGCGGTCAAGGCACACGTGCTGAGGCGCGGCACGACCGTGAGCGACCTCATCCGCGACCTGCTCATGCGCGAGATCGGATGGAAGGAGGCGACCGACGGGGTGACCCCATCCCTCACCGACGAGCGGCGCCACGCCATCCTGACCGCCTACTCGCGAGGGGAGGCGGGCCGTGGCGACACCATGGTCGCCCTTGGCCTGGACCCGTCCGAGGTGGGCGCCTTCGCCCGGCTCATGAACGGGAGCGGCGTCGCCTGGCCGCGTCCCGACCGCGCGAGGGCCGAGGAAGCGGCGGAGATCCTCCTCGAACTGGCGCCGGGACTCGGCGAGCGCGGGGACGGCCGGTGAGGAAGGCCCGCATCATCCTGCCCGACGCGGGCCCCTTGTTCTCGTTCGCGGGCATCGACCGGCTCGACCTTCTCGTCGAGGTCGGGCTTCCCATCGTGCTGACCGACTACATCGAATACGAAGCGACGCGCTCCGGCAGCGTGACGGCGCGGCGCATCGATGCGTGGATCGGGGCGAACCGTCCGCTGGTCACGGTCCTGCCCACCGAGACCGGCCAGGAGCGGATTCGGAAGGAGAAGGCAGGCATTCCCGACAAGCGCAAGAACGTGGGCGAGCTCACGATCTTCGAGGCGGTCTCGAACGGGTACATGGAGCCCGGCCCCTACGTATTCCTGTTCGAGGAGGAGCGGCTGATGCGGGGGCACACCGTCAGCTTCTTCGACGAGTACCCCGTCCACGCCCTCACGACCTACGCCTTGCTGGTCGGCTTGGAACGCGCGCGGCGCATCCCCAGCGCCGACGCGGTGCTGGCCGACATGCGGGGGCTTGGCCAGCCGGACCTGACCGATGAGGAACGTCGGCAAAGGCGACGGGGATTGCGGCGGACGCTGATCGACCGGCCGCACCGGGACGAGCAGGGCGACGACACGGAATGGCGTCCCCCCGGACCGTGATCTCGCCCGGGCCGTTCGGAGGGTCGCGCCGCGGCGGGGGGATCAACGTCCGCGGTCAACCAACTTCAGAGAGCGCCTGACCATCCCATCGACCGTCCACCGGTCCATGTCGGCGTTCGCCTCCGCGTGCGAGCGGTAGCGATAGACGCCTTGGGGCACGACACGGGGGGCCCTGCGCGAGTTATCGATGCTGGCCTCGATCTCGTCCCGCGTGGGGCCCCGGAGACCGATTCCCGGCAAGCGGTGTCGACCGACGATGGTCGCCGGCCGACGAGAATGCCACAAGCGGGGCCACCGGGATATGGCCCGCGGTCCGCTTGCCCACGACCATGAGCGCTCGGGCGTCGCCTCGGTACGCTCGGGCCTACGGTGTTGAGCCGGTGGCGGCGCCAGGGGCCCGGGATGGCCGCTGCGGCAGGGCGGGCGCCGAGGAGCACGAGGCGGCTGCTTGATTGACTCGCGTGGCGGTCGGTTGTCGCGTTCCATGACCGAGATGGACGGAGGCGGCACCCCGGGCCGGCATGAAGGGGCTCCCATACCGACCCGGGCATGGGTCAGCCCCCGGCGACGGTCCGCTGGTTAGGTGTCAGCGTTCCGCCCGACCGAACGCCCCGACGCCTTTCCGGACCATGCCCAGCGCCGCCTCGGCGTCACCGCGCCGGAGCACCCGGAATTCCTTGCCGGCGAGTAGGTTGTAGTGGCCGAAGAACGCCTCGACCTCGTCGAGCATCCCCGGGCGCAGGTCGTTGAGCGCCTCGATGTGCGCGTGCGTGCGGGCCTTCACGGCTACGCCGATCAGACGGTCGTTGCGCTCCCAGGTCCCGTCGCGTTCGCGCTGCTCGGCCTCGATGACGCCGATTAGGCGTGCCTCCAGCATGCAGCCCGGGAAGGCGGGCGCGTCGAGAAGCAGGAGGACGTCGAGCGGGTCGCCGTCGGCGCCCTTGGTCGAGGGGATCATGCCGAAGTCGTAGGGGAAGCTCGTGCCCTCCGGCAGGACCATCTTGAACCGGAAGGCGCCGAATGCATCATCGTAGGCATACTTGTTCGGGCTGCCCTTGGGCGTCTCGACGACGACGTGGACGGTGCCATCCTCGCCGAAGGTGGGCAGGCGGCTCAGCGAGGGGGCGGTCATGGGCGAGGCGGGGCTCCGGCGCATCGCCCGGGCGGCGGCACGCCCCTGGTGAACTCGCATGGAGCCACGGGGGTCCCGGGGCGGGGCGACCGGGGCGACTCCGAGGATGCCGCGTAACGAGGGCCGCCACGCGACACGCGCTACGCCGGGGGCGCGCGAAGACCAATTTTTCACTGCCCTGCCACAGGATGGCCGCCTCCGGTGAGGGCGGCGGGCATGGTGGCGGAAGTCGACGTGTGGGCGGCGGCGGACCGGATACGGGCTCGGGCCAAGCCGGACTGCGCTCCGGGCGAGCGCGTCTCGGTGCGCAACGTGCGGCGGGAGCTCGGTCGGGGCTCCTTCGAGAGCATCGGCCCGGCGCTCGCCCGGTGGAAGGCGCGGACCGGCTACCAGGCCGTCATCGAGACGGCCGGCCTGCCCGAGGCCCTGCAGAACCGCCTGGCCGAGTTCGGCGCTGCCCTGCTGGAGCACGTGCGGATCGAGTGGACCCGGCACGACCTGACCGGCTTGGCGAACGGCGAGCGGGCAGCTTTCCGGGAGATGCTCGACGAGGCGCTGGCGCACGCGGACGTGATGGAGGCCCGTGCTGCGGCGCTCCAGGCCGAGGTCGAACGGCTCCGAAACGGTTCGGCCGTGCCCGTGCCTTCGTTCCCGTCCGCACCCACACCGGAAACCGGGGCGCCGAGCGCGACGGCCGGCTTCATCGGCATCCTGATGGGCAAGAGCCTCGCCCGCGAGGCCGACGCCTACTGGGACGAGGTGCGGGCCGCGGTCGACGCGGCGATGCGCCGGCAGGGCCCCCTGGCCGTGCACGCACTGCACGGGGCGCTGCCCGCCGCGCTGAAGGACAGGGGCGCGCGGATCGGCATGCCGCTCACGCCTGCCTGGCTGCGCTACCGCCTGCTGCGGCTGGCAGAGGGCGGACAGGGCGTCACCGAGGCCGGGGGGCGCTTCGCCCTCGCGGAGCCGTCCCGCTCCGCGCCCGCACCCGGAGCCCCGCCCTCGGACCGCGCCGTGCCGCCGGCGCTCTCGGGACGGCGGTTCTGGACGCTGTTCGTGGCCGAGGTGCACGACCTGCTGCTGGAGGCGGGCCCGCTCTCAGTCGACGACATCCTGGACAAGCTCCCGCCCGGCTGGGTCGAGGCCACGCGGCGGTACGGCAAGGCCGACGACCAGGGGACCGTCCCGCCGGGCAAGCTCCGGGAGAAGCTGAACGTCCGCATCGCCAAGGGCAGGCCGCTCAAGGAGATGGACGACGGGCGCTTCGCCGCGACCTACCGCTGGCCCGGCAGCAGGACGCTCAGCGACGAGGAGGCGGCGTAGTTCGCCCCTGACGCCACCGGACGGGCGGGGCCGGGCGCCGCCGGCATTTCTTAAGCCGCCACGTCCAGGATGCCCCAGCGCTTCCTAGAGGGGTACCCATGTCGGACTGGCACCAGATCGTCTTCAACCTCGCGGTCGTGACCTACGCCCAGGGCGGCCGCGGCTCATGGGCCCACAGGAAGGCCGAGGATGGGGCGGACGTTCTCTGGACCTGCTGGAAGGACGGCGACGGCACGCCCCACGCGCGGGTGATACGCGGCCGCGACCTGACCGGGCCCGACCTCCGGCACGCCGCCCATGTCGTCGAGAACGAGGACCAAGCCGTCCTCTACGCCGAGGATTTCGGCGAGGAGATCCCCACGACGGAGGACGGCGGCACGTACCTGCTCCCGGAGCCGGCCGTGCCGGAGCACCACGTCGCCATGCTGAAGGCCGGCCGGTACAGGACCTGCGACGGCCTCAGGCCGCTGGATGACGTCGGGCGGTCCTTCGCCTGACGAGCGAGCTCCGGACGGTCACCGGATGCCGTCCTGGCCGGGCCGGGTCGCGCACGCAGGCCCGTGGCGCGGCGGCGTCCCGGTTGCGACTTCCGCCGCAACCGGTATCATCGGGTCGTGGGCTGCGGACAGGTTGTCCCTGGAGATCCCGGTCGATCTACCTTGGACCCCTCCCGTGGACGATATCGGAAGGCGGGCCTCTGAAAGGGGGCGCCGCCTTCGCTCTTTTCGGGGCCGGCCGCGAACCCGGCAGGCTGAACGGATGCCGCCGCCGCGCCAAGGAACTTGCGCCGGCAGGCTACAACGGCCCGGGGTCAGGAAAGCGGTTGCCCGGGTTCAGCGCTTCGCGAACCCGATGTCGGCGGCGACGGCCTTGAGACGCTCGGGCTCGCGCTCCTTCCGCTCGGAGTACCGGTCGACGAGGTAGTCGGCCCGCCCGCGGGTCAGCAGGGTGAACTTCATCAGCTCCTCGCAGACGTCGACCACACGGTCGTAGAGGGGGCCCGGCTTCATCCGGCCGGCCTCGTCGAACTCCTTGTAGGCCATCGGCACCGAGGACTGGTTCGGGATGGTGACCATCCGCATCCAGCGCCCGAGCACGCGAAGGCCGTTGACCGCGTTGAAGCTCTGCGACCCGCCCGAGACCTGCATCACCGCGAGCGTGCGGCCCTGCGTCGGCCGCACCGAGCTCTCGCTCAGCGGCAGCCAGTCGACTTGGGCTTTCATCACCCCGGTCAGGTTGCCGTGCCGCTCCGGGCTGACCCAGACCTGGCCCTCGGACCAGATCGAGAGCTGCCGGAGCTCCTGCACCTTCGGATGGTCGGCGGTGGCGTCGTCGGGCAGCGGCAGGCCGTGGGCGTGGAAGATCCTGACCTCGCCGCCCATCGCCTCCAGCAGGCGAGCCGCCTCGTAGGCCAGGAACCGGCTGAACGAGCGCTCCCGCAGCGACCCGTAGAGGATTAGGAAGCGGGGCGGGTGGGAGATCGGCGTCGAGGCTTGCACCCGCTCCTCGGTCGGCACCTCGAAGTGCGTCTCGCTCAGGTTCGGCATCCCGTCGGAGAGCGGCTGATGGGACTTGTCCAAGGCGCTATGTTCCTCTACATTTCAACAGAAGTTGATATGTAGGTTATTCGATGGACGAACGGCAAGCCCTCGCGGCCTTCTCGGCGCTCGGTCAGGAACACCGGCTCCGGGTCGTGCGCGCCCTCGTCACCGCTGGGCCGGACGGTCTCGCGGCAGGCGTGCTCGCCGAGACCGTAGGCGTCGCTGGCAACAACCTGTCCTTCCACCTGAAGGAGCTCTCGCATGCCGGGCTGATCACGTCCCGGCGCGAGGGAAAGTCGGTCATCTACAGCGCCGCTTACGCCGGCCTGTCCGACCTCGTCCAGTTCCTCATGCGCGACTGCTGCCAGGGCCACCCGGAGGTGTGCAACCCGGCCGTGGCCGCGCTCGCCGCCTGCGACTGCACCACCGGGGACGCCCTCCATGCCTGAGCCCGCCTACAACGTCCTGTTCCTCTGCACCGGCAACTCGGCCCGCTCGATCCTGGCCGAGGCCATGCTCAACAAGGAGGGCGGCGGCCGCTTCCGCGCCTTCTCGGCCGGCAGCCAGCCGAAGGGCGAGCCGCACCCTCTGGCCTTGCAGGTCCTGCGCGAGAGCGACTACCCGACCGAGGGGCTGCGCTCGAAGTCCTGGGACGAGTTCGCCGGACCCGACGCGCCGGTCATGGATTTCGTCTTCACGGTCTGTGACAACGCCGGGGGCGAGGCCTGCCCGTACTGGCCCGGCCAGCCGGTGACGGCGCACTGGGGCATCGAGGACCCCGCCGCGGTCGAGGGCTCGGAGATGGAACGCAAGCGCGCCTTCGTCACCGCGCAGCGCTACCTCAAGAACCGGATCGCGGCCTTCGTCGCCCTGCCGCTTGGCAGCCTCGACCAGGTGGCCCTCTCGTCCAAGGTCCGCGAGATCGGCCAGCTTGCCGGCGCGACCTCGGCCCGCCCGGAGGTCGCGTGATGGACGTCGTCATCTACCACAACCCGGCCTGCGGCACCTCGCGCAACACGCTCGCCATGATCCGCAACGCGGGGGTCGAGCCGCACGTGGTCGAGTACCTGAAGACGCCTCCGAGCCGGGCGCTCATCAAGCAGATGCTCGCCCGCGCCGGCCTCTCGGTGCGCGACGTCCTGCGCGAGAAAGGGACGCCCTACGCCGAGCTCGGCCTTAGGGACCCGGCGCTCACCGACGAGCAGCTCCTCGACGCCATCGAGGCCCAACCGATCCTACTGAACCGTCCGCTGGTGGTCACCCCGAAGGGCGTGCGCCTGTGCCGACCGTCCGAGGCCGTGCTGGACCTGCTGCCGGCGCAGCAGGGCGAGTTCATGAAGGAGGACGGCGAGCGCGTCGTCGACGAGCGCGGCCGCCGCGTCGCCACCGCCTGAGGACGCCATGAGCACCTTCGAACGCTACCTGACCGTCTGGGTCGCGCTCTGCATCGTGGCCGGCATTGCGCTGGGCCACGTCATGCCGGGCTTCTTCCACGCCGTAGGCGCCGCTGAGGTCGCCAAGGTGAACCTGCCGGTGGCAGCCCTGATCTGGCTCATGGTCATCCCCATGCTGCTAAAGATCGACTTCGCCTCGCTGCGCCATGTCGGCCGACACTGGCGCGGAATCGGCGTGACGCTGTTCATCAACTGGGCCGTGAAGCCCTTCTCGATGGCGGCGCTCGGCTGGCTGTTCATCGGCTACCTGTTCCGGCCCTACCTGCCGGCCGACCAGGTCGACAGCTACATCGCCGGGCTCATCATCCTGGCCGCGGCGCCCTGCACCGCGATGGTGTTCGTTTGGTCGAACCTGACCCAGGGCGAGCCGCACTTCACCTTGAGCCAGGTGGCGCTGAACGACACCATCATGGTAGTGGCCTTCGCGCCCATCGTCGGCCTGCTGCTCGGGCTCTCGGCCATCACCGTGCCCTGGGGCACACTTGTGCTCTCCGTGGTGCTCTACATCGTCATCCCGGTGATCATCGCCCAGGTCGTGCGGCGCAGCCTCATCGCCTCGGGCGGCCAGCCGGCGCTGGACCGGTTGCTCGCCAAGCTCGGGCCCGCCTCGCTCGTCGCGCTGCTGGCGACCCTGGTGCTGCTGTTCGGCTTCCAGGGCGAGCAGATCCTGGCGCAGCCCGCGGTCATCGGGCTGCTGGCGGTGCCCATCCTGATCCAGGTCTACCTGAACTCGGGGCTGGCCTACCTGCTGAACCGCGCCGCGGGCGAGCGGCACTGCGTCGCCGGCCCTTCGGCCCTGATCGGCGCCTCGAACTTCTTCGAGCTCGCGGTGGCCGCCGCCATCAGCCTGTTCGGCTTCAACTCGGGCGCGGCGCTCGCCACGGTGGTCGGCGTGCTCATCGAGGTGCCGGTCATGCTCTCGGTCGTGTGGATCGTGAACCGGAGCCAGGACTGGTACGAGCGTGGCGTGGCGAGCAGAGGAGCGGCCCGGACGCACGCACCCCGCGAGGTCTGACACGGGCGGCCGCGCGGTTTCCTCGCCGTCATCTCGGCCCTGGAAGTGGTGGAGATCCTCGCCAGCGGCTCGTCCTTCGACCTGTCGGCGGCGCGCACCGGGCCCATCACGGCCGATGCCGACCGGCCTCTGGCCTGGGGCGGCGGCTTGTCCCGGGCACCTGGTGGCCGCGCTCGCGTCTCCCGAAGTTGGCCTCGCCATCCACCGGCATGGGGGCAGGCCGTTCGTCGCGCTCGCCGCCCTGCTGCTTGCCGCGGGCCACGTCATGCCTGGCGCCGAACCATCCGGCGTTCGTAGCGCGTGGATGTCGTCGACCTCGAAGCCAATGTCACTGGCGTGCCCGTGGTGCGGAGGCGCTGGACGTCGGCCTCGTGGCGAACGGTGTCCTGGCCGGCCTGCTCGCCATGCGCCGCGGCGCAGGCCAAAGCGAAGGCAGGCGTCAACCGCCTGGCCGCCGCGGGAATCGACGCCGTCATTCGTCCGGCCGGCAACGGACACAGGTCCGAGGGCCGCATCATAGGACAGGTCTTCTCCCGGCTTCGTTCTGAGTTCAATCCCTTCGAAGGCCCTGAGCCTGGACGTCGGCCGTCACGGCGCCGCGCATCTCATCGCCGGCGGCGCGACGGCGCAGCTTAGGGAGCATTCCTGTTTGACGGTGCAGAACCACGAGAGATTGCCGCTTTTGATGCATGCGCCCCCGCAGCGGCGGTAGGGACCACCGTATATTGGTCGCACGACTACCGACTCGGTAAGTACTCGCGGCTTGCGCGGGTACTCCGTCACGCCGGCGGCTTGCGCTTGTGCAAGCGATAGGCACGCCGCCAGGTTCAGAAGGAACCGAACGCGTCGCATGACCCCATGCCATCACAGCATCGCCAAGTTGCACTTCACGCCCGCTTGGAAGCGTTGTCGACTAAATTGCGCTTCATATCCCGGGGCTGTGACGCGCGGTCGCACGGGTCCCGCCCGCGCCGCTCATGCGCGCTGCCATCTGCAGCAAGCGACGACCCACCGCCTTCGCCCCGAACCGGGTCTTCCGGTCGGTACCCGATGGGCGATCCCTCGCCCGTGATAGCGTAACTCACTTTACGGCGGCGGCCCCGTTCATTGCGGTGTTCCAGCCTCGCTCTCGCACCGGTGACCGCGTCCGCGGTCACCGCAGGAATGCGTGTGCCGGCGGCCGTGCCAAGCCACGCGGTGGCGACGTTGGCAGGCGACAGGAATGACATGGCCGAGGCGGCCATGGACGACATGCCGTGCTGCCCCCCACAAGACGCCGGCGATCCCGGATTGCCCGAAGGGTTGTCCGCTGACGGCCTTTCGCCTGGCGAGGGTCGTGACCGGCCTGCCGGACGGGGGCGGCCTCCCCACGCGGATCGACGTGGCCGAGGGGCGTGCCTTGAAGGGCGAGTCGTTCTTCGCCGGCCTCGCGCAGCAGGCCCCGCCCGCGAAATAACCCCGATCCTGAGGCTGATGCCACCGGCGTGGGCGCCAGACGACGCCGCGCGCCTCTCGACATGGCTCCCAAAAGCATGGATGAGATGACCTCGAAGATCGAGCGGCCCCCGACGACCGAGCCTGGTGTGTATCGCTTCGAGGCGAAGCTCACGATGGCCGACGGCCGGCGCACGGGGCGAAGGTTCAGGGCGAGACCGGCACCGCCGAGGACCGGCTCGACTTCCCTTAGGTAAATCGAGCCGCCCGGGCTGCGTGACCGGTTGAGTCGGCGAGGATGAAAGCGGCAGAGGCCGGCCCCGCGCCTTGGGGACGCCTACCTGGAACCTCGACACGGCGGTCTCGGGAGCGCCGGATCGGCTGGTCCCGATCCTGATGACCTCGCTCGCGACGGGATCTGCTTGCTGCCGCTGGCGCTCGGCGCGGGAGAGCCAGGGCGCGAGATCGAGGAACCGATGGCCATCATCATCCTTGGAGGTCCCGTTACTTCGATGGTCCTCCACCTTCTCGACCGGCCGACCCTCGCGCTCCGATACGGGTCTTTCGATTCACCGGTTGAGAAAGGGATGCCGGAGGCCGACGTGGAGGCGGTGACCACCTGATGAGCGCGTGCGCCGCTAGGGTATGCGTTGTTTGGTGCCGGCTCAGTGGTCGGCCGAACCGATCAGGTCGGCCACATGCGCACCGGCCGGGTGCCCAGTCGCGGCGCGATGGGCCTGCGAGCAGGCCGCGTAACCGGGGCCGAAGGCCGTCATCACGAGTTCGCGCCGGCCGTCCGCCGCCTCACGGCTCGCAAGGAGCGCTCGGCCGCCAGGCCAGAACTCGGAATCCGGGGTGGATCCAGGATTGGGCTCGCCGTAGCGGCGCACGCCCTCGTCGTGGATGGTCTTGCGGGCCCGCGCGAACACCTCCGCGGTCAGCGGCACTCCTACCCAGACCACCTGCTGCAGACCCTCGTCCCGGCAGACGACCAGCACGACCTCAGCCGTGCCGGACCCGGTCGCCGGGCCCCACCCGCTCGGGTAGTACAGGCCGGTGAGGTTCGCCTCGCGGTCGACCTTCCACGGCCGCGGCACGGTGGCGACAGGCCCCCAGGCGAGGCCGAGGGGAGCCTCGCCGTCGGGGACCTCCGCCGCGGGCCCCGGGCGCGCCAGGGCGAGGAGCGCGAGCGGGACCGCCGCCCAGGTCGCGACGCGTCGCATCCGGCCTACTCCGCCGCCTTGAGGTGTCGGGGCTCAGCCTCCGCGGGGCTCGCGTCGACCTTCGGCACGGCCGCCTTGCCGAAGCGGGCGTAGAGCGCCGGCAGGACGATCAGGGTCAGCAGGGTCGCGCTGATCAGGCCGCCGATCACCACGGTGGCGAGCGGCCGCTGGATCTCGGCGCCGGTCTCGGTGGCGATGGCCATGGGCACGAAACCGAGCGAGGCGACCAGCGCCGTCATGGCCACCGGCCGGAGCCGGGTCATGGCGCCCTCCATGATGGCCTCGCGCTTCAGGCGCCCCTCGGCCACGAGCTGCTTGATGAAGGTCAGCATCACCAGGCCGTTCAGGACCGCCACGCCCGACAGCGCAATGAAGCCGACCGCGGCAGGCACCGAGACCGGCATGCCGCGCAGCCACAGCGCGAGGATGCCACCCGTCAGCGCAAGCGGCACCGCGCTGAACACCAGGAGCGCGTCCCGGGGAGACCCCAGAGCCGAGTAGAGCAGCAGGAAGATCAGGAAGAAGCAGACCGGCACCACGACCATCAGCCGCCGCTTGGCCGAGGCGAGGTTCTCGAATTGGCCGCCCCAGGTCACGTAGTAGCCGGGCGGCAGCTGCACCTGGCTGCCGACCTTGGCTTGCGCCTCGGCCACGAGCGAGCCGATGTCGCGGCCGCGCACATTGGCCGTGACCACGACGCGGCGCTTGCCGTTTTCGCGGCTGATCTGGTTCGGACCCTCGGTGACGGAGAAGCTCGCCACCTGCTTGAGCAGGACCGAACTCGCCCGGCCGTTCGAGCCCGGCGGCAGCGGCACCGGGACGTTCTCCAGGGCCTCCCTGTCCTCGCGCACCTTGTCGGTCAGGCGCACCACGATGGGGAAGCGCCGGTCACCCTCGAACACGACGCCGGCGTCGCGGCCGCCGATGGCCGTGCCGATGACCTCCTGAATGGCCCCCGTGCTCAGGCCGTAGCGCGCCGCCTCGGCCTTGTTGATCTTGATTTCCAGGAAAGGCAGGCCGGCCGTCTGCTCGACCTTCACGTCCTCGGCGCCCGCGATGCCGCGCAGCACCGCCGCGACCTGGTTGGCGGCCTTGAGCATCGGCTCGAACTCCTCGCCGAACACCTTCACCGCGAGGTCGCCGCGGGTACCGGCCAGGAGCTCGTTGAAGCGCAGCTGGATCGGCTGGGAGAACTCGTAGACGTTGCCGGCAAGCTGCCCGACCGCCTTCTCGATCTGCTCCTGCAACTCGGCCTTGGGCAGTTCCGGATCCGGCCACTCCTCCTGCGGCTTGAGCATCACGAACGTGTCCGACGAGTTCGGCGGCATCGGGTCGGAGGCGACCTCGGCGGTGCCGGTCTTCGAGAACACGTAGGCGACCTGCGGGAACTTCGAGACCGCCCGCTCGACCTTGAGCTGCATCGCCTGCGACTGGGTGAGGCTGGTGGACGGGATCCGGGTCGCGTTCAGCGCGATGCTCTTCTCGTCGAGCTGCGGGATGAACTCGGTGCCCAGCCGGGTGAACAGGATGCCCGCCCCGACGAGGAGCAGCAGGGCCGCGCCGACGAAGGCGAACGGCGCTCGGACCGCCGCGCCCAGCACCGGCCGGTAGGCGGCCTTGAGCGCCCGGATGATGAGGTTGTCCTTCTCGGTGACCTTGCCGGTGATGACGATGGCGATCAGCGCCGGCACGAAGGTCAGCGAGAGGACGAAGGCCGAGACCAGGGCGATGATGACGGTGAGCGCCATCGGCTCGAACATCTTGCCCTCGACGCCCGTGAAGGTCAGGAGCGGCACGTAGACCAGGATGATGATGGCCTGCCCGTAGAGGGACGGCTTGATCATCTCCTCGGCCGAGGCCCGGACCGTCTGGAGACGCTCCTCGGTGTCGAGGGGCCGGCCCCGTTCGTGCTGCCGCTCGGCGAGATGGCGCAGGGCGTTCTCGGTGATGATCACCGCCCCGTCGACGATGAGTCCGAAATCGAGGGCGCCAAGCGACATCAGGTTGGCCGAGATCTTCGCCTCGACCATGCCGGTCATGGTTATCAGCATGGCGACCGGGATGACGAGCGCAGTGATGACGGCCGCGCGGATGTTGCCGAGCAGAAGGAACAGGATGACGATGACGAGGGCCGCCCCCTCGGACAGGTTCTTGACCACCGTCCTCACAGTCGCCTCGACGAGGCGGGTGCGGTCGAGGACGGTCTGCACCTCGACGCCGGGCGGCAGGCTCTTACGGATCTGGTCCATGCGGGCGTCGACGGCGGCCGCCACCGTGCGGCTGTTCTCGCCGATCAGCATCAGGGCGGTGCCGACGACGACCTCCTGCCCGTCCTCGCTGCCGGAGCCGGTGCGCAGGTCGCGACCGATGCGGACCTCGGCGATGTCCCTGATCCGGACCGGTACGCCGCCCCGGGTCGCGACGACCACGGTCCCGATGTCGTCCATGCCCTCCAGGCGGCCGGCGGCGCGCACGACGTAGCCCTCGCCGTTGTCCTCAAGGTAGCGCGCGCCCTGGTTGGCGTTGTTGGCCTCCAGCGCCCGCGCGATGTCCGAGAAGGATAGGTCGAGGGAGGCGAGCTTCGTCGGGTCGGGCTGCACGTGGTACTGCTTCTCGAAGCCGCCGATACCGTCGACGCCGGCCACGCCCGGGACGGTCTTGATCTGCGGCCGGATGATCCAGTCCTGGACCGTGCGCAGGTAGGCGGTCTGCTCCAGCTCCGTCCGGAGGCGCTGGCCCTCGGGCGTCAGGTAGCTGCCGTCCGGCTGCCAACCGGGCTTGCCGGGCTGCGAGACCTTGCGCTCGCCGGGCTTCGCGTAGTGGATCGACCACATGTAGATCTCGCCCAGCCCGGTCGAGATCGGGCCCATCGCGGGCTCGGCGCCCGGAGGCAGATCGCGTTTCACCTGGGCGAGGCGCTCGGCGACCTGCTGGCGGGCGAAGTAGATGTCGAGCTTCTCCGCGAAGACGGCGGTGACTTGCGAGAAGCCGTTGCGCGAGAGCGAGCGGGTGTATTCCAGCCCCTTGATGCCGGCGAGCGCGGTCTCGACCGGGTAGGTCACCTGCTTCTCGATATCGACGGGCGAGAGCGAGGGCGCGGTCGTGTTGATCTGCACTTGGTTGTTGGTGATGTCCGGCACCGCGTCGATGGGCAGCCTAATCACCGCGTAGCCGCCGAAGCCGGCGGCGAGCAGCGACAGGAGCAGCACGAGCCAGCGCTGGTGGACCGAGAAGTCGAGGATGCGGCTGATCATGTCGTTCCTCCTCAGTGGTCGTGGTCGGCTTCGCTCTTCCCGAGCTCGGCCTTGAGGAGGAAGGTGTTGGCCACCGCGATAGGCTCGCCGGCCTTCAGGCCGGAGACGACCTCGAAGCCGTCGTCGTCGGAGCGCCCGAGCTCGACCTCGCGCTTCTCGAAGCCCTCCTCTGTGCGCACGAAGACAACGCGCTTGCCCTCGACGGTCTGCAGCGCCGCCTTGGCGACCCGCACGGGCACCTGGTCCGTCGCGGTCTCGACCTCGGCGGTGACGTAGGTGCCGGGGCGCCAAGCCATGTCTTTATTGGGAAGCGAGACCACGACGCGGGCGGATCGAGTGTCGGCGTTCAGGAGCGGGCTGACGAAGATGACCTTGCCCCGCTCGCTGCGTCCGCCGCGGTTCACGGTGACGAGCGCGCCCTCCCGGACCTCGGCGAGGTCCGAGGTCGGCACCGACAGCTCGATCCACACGGTCGAGAGGTCGGCGACCGTGTAGACGTCGGCGGGGTCGCCCTCCTTACCGACCGCCGTGCCGACATCGACCTTGCGCTCGACGATGCGGCCGGAGATTGGTGCCCGCAACTCGTACTGGCGGAGCGTGGAGGCGTTGGGCGTCGCCTCGTCGCGCTTCTGCGCGGCGGCGACCTCGGCCGCGTTCAGGCCGAGCGCCGAGAGCTTCTGCCGGGCGAGGTCGACGCGGAGTTGGTTCTCCTGGAAGGTGGCCTTGGCGTTGTCGAACGCCGCCTGGGACGCGGCGGCGGAGGCGAGCAGGCGCTGCTGGCGCTCGAAGTTCACCTTCTGCAAGTCCGACTGAACCATGGCGGTGAGGTACTCGCTCTTGGCATCGGCGACCTCGCGGCTGTCGAGGACGGCGACGACCTCGCCCTTCTTGACGTCGTCGCCCAGGCGCTTGCGCATCTCGGACACGGTGCCGACGACGCGGACCGGGACGCGGGCGATGCGGTCGGCGTCCGTCGTGATCGTGCCGGGCACGAGGAGGTGCCTCGACAGCAGGCCGCCCTCGGCCTTGGCCACCTTGATATCCTGGCCGTCGATCTGCTCGGCGGTCATCTTGACGTGACCCTCCTCGCCCTCGGCCTCTGAATGGGCATGCTCGCCGTGGGCGTGCCCGTCGCCGACCTTGGGTTCAGCGGCCTTAGGGGCGGCGGACTTGGCGGGGGGCGCGTTGCCGTGGTCGTGTCCGTCTCCCTCATCGTGGCGGGTCTCGCCGGGCGACGCGGTTCCGGGGCCGGCGGCGAAGGTCAGGGCGGTCGGCGGCAGCCCGGCCGAGGCGAGGAGGCCGCGGACGAAGCCGGACACGGCGGGAA
The DNA here is from genome assembly GCF_054052225.1 of Methylobacterium sp. JK268. Lineage (NCBI taxonomy): Bacteria > Pseudomonadati > Pseudomonadota > Alphaproteobacteria > Hyphomicrobiales > Methylobacteriaceae > Methylobacterium > Methylobacterium sp. JK268. Next base: position 209,306 of record NZ_JBSVZN010000010.1, read on the forward strand.
CGGCGGCGCCCACGAGGACGCCGGCGGCCACGAGGGCCGCGGTCAGGAGAATGCGCATGATGCCTGCTCGTCGGGACGCCGGCGCCGTGGCGGCTTCCGGGGCGGTCCCGTTGCGGTGACGTGAGGGTACGGTCCCCGGGGCTCGGCCCGGAGCTCAGGACGCGCGCCTTCGCGGCGTCACCTCAGGCGCGTGGCGGGCGCGGCAGGCGGTCGGGGAAGATCGACGGGAGGGCCGTGCTGGCCTGCCCGTAGCACGGTCGCGAGAGCGACACTGGAGGGGCGGCCCCCACGGCGTCCAGCGGCATGGCGACGTGGCAGCCGCAATGGACGTGGCAGGCTACGCCGGGGTCGCTTTTCTGGGCCGATGCCTGCGCCTGGTCCGACGCCATCGCCAGTTCGGTACGGTCATGGCCGGGATGGCCTTGATGATACGCGAGATCCTCGGCGAGGCCTGCCGTCGGGGCGGAGACCGCCAGCGCCAGGACGAGGGCGAGCGCGCGGGCGGCGGTCGCCCACCACCCCGTCCATGCCCCGAAGGCCCTCTGGCGTCCCGCCGAACTCATCACGTTCCTTATGCGCGATTCCGGCGTCCTGCCACAAGTCTCAGGGGAAAGACGCCGGACGAACCGGTCGCATTAGCGACCGACGAGGTGCTGAACGTCACCTTCAGCCGCGGTTCAAGGCGGTCGCGGCAACCTTGCTAGACATTCACCGAGAGCGACCGGACATGAAGATGCGCCTTGTCATGCTGGCGACGGCCGCGGCCCTCCTCGTCCCGGCGGCGGCGTCGGCCCAATACTACGAGGGCGGCTATGGCTACAGGCGGCCGCACGGCCACGTCGACGTCTACCGCCACGGAGACCATGACGACGTCGTCGTCCGGCACCACCACCCGCGTCGCTACGAGGACAGGCCGTTATACGGCGAGCGGCGTCACCACCAGCATCATGACTTCGATGACTGATGCCCCCGCTCGGGTCAGCCGATCATCTCGTCGAGCAGGAGCAGCAGGAGAAAGCCCGCGAAGAACATCGCGGTCACCCACGGACGGTCCTCGGTCTCGTGCGCCTCGACGAGGAGCTCCTCCGTGACGAGGTAGAGGAGCGCGATCAGGCCGAAGGCGAGGAAGCCGCCCTGGACGGAAGCGGGCAGCGAGCCGACCGGGCCGCCGAGCAGCGCCCCGAGCGGCAGGAGCAGCACGAGGCCCGCGGTCGAACCGACCACCTTCCACTTGGACGCACCGCCCTCGCCGAGCTCGTTGGCGACGGTCAGCCCGAGGAACAGCACCTCGATGGTGAGGGCCACCGTCAGGAGGATGCCCGCCTTGGCGCCGGCCGCGAACGCGATGCCGAGCACGAGGCCGTCCACCAGGACGTCGATGCCGGTGACGGCCATCAACCCCACTGGTCCCTTCATGCGCCGCTCCAGCGTGCGGACGCCGAGCATGGCCGCCACGCCTAGGGCGCCCCCGATCACGGTGGCCCAGACGGAACCGGTGTGCTTCAGGTCGGGCAGGATCTCGCCCGCGGCCGCGGCGAAGACCACGCCGGCGGCGAAGTGCTGGATCGCGCTGACGAGCACGGAACCGGGCCGCAGGTTGACGGCGGCGGCCGCCCCGATGACCGCGGCGGCGACCGGTATGAGCGTGTATGTCCAGGCTTGCATCGCGGTCACACCACCTCGTCGGGCGCCAGCGCGCAATCGTTGGCCGGATCGGTCTCGACCTGCAGGGTGACGTGGCCGATCCCGAAGCGCTCCCGCAGCCGCCTCGCCGCGTCCATCAGGAACGCGTCCCCGGGATGCCCGTCCGGGGTCACGAGGTGAGCCGTCAGCGCCGTCTCGGTCGTGCTCATCGGCCAGACATGGAGGTCGTGCAGGCCCCTGACGCCGGGCAGCCCTTCCAGGCAGGCCCGGACCTCGGCCGTGTCGATGCCGAGCGGCACGGCGTCGAGCGACAGCCGCACCGAATCGCGCAGAAGGCCCCAGGTGCCGACCAGGATCACGACGGCGATGACGAGGCTGATGGCGGGGTCGAGCCAGAGCCAGCCGGTCCAGCGGATGAGGAGCGCGGCGACGATGACCCCGACCGTCACGCCCGCATCCGCCGCCATGTGCAGGAACGCGCCCCGGATGTTGAGGTCGCCCTTCCTGCCGGCCATGAACAGCCAGGCCGTGCCGGCGTTCACCAGTACGCCGGCGGCCGCGACCCAAAGGATGGTGCCCGTCGCGACGGGCTCCGGCTCCGCCAGCCGGTGCACGGCCTCCCAGGCGATGGCGCCGACCGCGACCAGCAGGATGGCGGCGTTGGCGAGCGAGGCGAGGATCGGGGCACGCTTGTAGCCGTAGGTGCGCCCGGGTGTCGGCGGCTTGTTCGAGAGCCAGGACGCGCCCCAGGCGATCAGCAAACCGAGCACGTCCGAGAGGTTGTGGCCGGCGTCTGCCAGGAGCGCGAGCGAGCCCGACATCGCGCCGAAGGTGGCCTCCAAAACCACGTAGGCCGTGTTGAGGCCGATGCCGATGGCGAACGCCTTGCCGAAGCTTGCGGGGGCGTGGGCGTGGCCTTCATGGCCGTGTCCGGAGTGATCGTGATGTTCGGTCATTCGGTCAGGCGTGTCCTCGGTTCTGGTCATGGCGAAACGTCGCCGGGTGTGGCGTCCGTTCCGGGGGGTGGATCGGTCTGATCGCTCGTAGGCTACTCTCCCGGCGCTAGCCGGGCGGGGACGTCGCCCTCGCGGTATTATCGGGGAGTGCGGCCATGGGCGCGTCGGCGAGTGCCGGGTCATCGAGGTGCTCTCGGACCACGGCCTTTGCGTCGACGACCGCCATTGACCGCTTGCCCCGGTGGGCCGCCTAGGCTCCCCGGGGCGCGAACAGGATCAGGCCGCTGCCCGCCAGGCACACCAAACCGCCGATGACGTCCCATCGGTCGGGTCGGTGGCCTTCGAAGCCCCAGAGCCAAAGGATGGCGGCGATGATGTAGATGCCGCCGTATGCCGCGTAGGCGCGCCCCGCCGCCTCGGTCTCCACGAAGGTCAGCAGGTAGGCGAACAGCGCGAGCGAGGCCATGCCCGGGATGAGCCACCACGGGGATTTGTCGAGGCGCAGCCACGCCCAGAAGGCGAAGCAGCCGGCGATCTCGGCCAGGGCGGCCGCTGCGAAGGCGGGATAGGTCAACATGGGTGCCTGTTCGCATGGCCCGTACGCGCGGCCAAACGGTGACAGGGGCAGGCGTCGCCGGTACTGGCCATCGCGCCTAAGCCCGGTCTCGATTGCCCGCCGGACCCGGCTTGAGGCCATCGGGCCGTGCAGGCGACGGGATTTGCTCGGGATGACGAGGATCTGCGCGTTCCGCAGGGTCGGAGGATGACGTGTCGCTGTCGTGGTTCGGGGCCGTCGTCACATTCCAGGTGACGTTCACGGAGTTGTTCATCGCCGCGACCGTGATCGCGGCGGCGGCCTACCGGTTCGGCTGGCGCAGCGTGGCGCTCGGGTCCGTCCTCGGTGCCGCCGGCGTCGCGGCGCTGGCGGCGGTGCTGCAGGTGGCGGCGTACCGGATCGCCCTGCATTGGCTCGACTGGATCTCCGCCCTGCTGCTGCTCGGCTTCGGTCTGTACCTCTCCTACGAGTTCGTGACGGGCCTGCGGGAGCGACCCGGGGTGGACGGCGTACCTCACGGCTTCGGCTGGGACTTGCCGGTCAACGCCGGCGGGGTCGGCGTCGCGGCCTGGGCCTTGGCTGCGGAAGGACTGGAGATCCTCGTGGTCTGGCTCGGCGTGTCGCTGCGCGAGGGGCCGGCCACCGCGACCGCCGGGGTCGCGGCCGGGCTTATCGTCATCGTCCTCCTGGGCCTGCTGCTGCGGAATGCAGGCATCTTCCGGCGCGTGCCGCCATACGTGCTGGACGGCATCGCGGCGGTGATGGTCACCGGTTACGGGGTTTATTTCCTCTGGCTGGCCTATTCCGGCGCGCCCTGACCGAAGTGTCGCGCTGGACCTCAGGCACTGGATGGCGGGTACGTCGCGACAGGCCCCCAAGCTCTGCCGCGCGCTAGCGTCCATGCGGTGGCTCAGCCTTTACCCGGATCGGCCCCGTCCTGCGTGCCGGCGATTTGGCGTACCCGACGCGGGAGTTCGCGGGCGAGGGCGGTCTTCCGGTAGGGCGTCATCTTCCGCCAAGCGCGGATCTCCGGGACAGTGCGGCCACATCCCAGGCACCGGCCTGTACGCCCGTCCCATTGGCAAACCCCGATGCAGGGGGCGTCCTTCTTCATGTTAGGGCTCCATACGCCAAGCGGCACGCCGGCCGCTAAACACATATAGGGTACCCCCCTATATATCGCCATGACGAGGAATCCCGCGATGGCCCACACGATCAAGGAAAAGACCAAGCTCCTGGCGCGGGTGCGCCGGATCAAGGGACAGGCGGAAGCCGTCGAGCGGGCCCTTGAGGCCGAGCTCGGCTGCGCCGACGTCCTGATGCTGGTCGCCTCGATGCGCGGGGCCATCAACGGCCTGACCGCCGAGCTGATGGAAGACCACATCCGCCACCACGTCGTGAACCCGGACGCGGAGCCGGACGCCGAGCGCGCCCGGGGCGCGGCCGAGCTGATCGAGGTGGTGCGGACCTATCTCAAGTGACGAGACCCCATGACGTCCTTGCCTGACCTGCTCCAGCAGGGCACCGCTCATGCTTGGCTGTTCGTGCCGAGCGCGATCCTGCTCGGCGTCCTGCACGGCCTGGAGCCCGGCCACTCGAAGACGATGATGGCCGCCTTCATCATCGCGGTCCGGGGCACGGTCACGCAGGCGGTCCTGCTCGGCGTGGCGGCGACGCTGTCGCACACGGCGGTCGTATGGGTCATTGCGCTGGGCGGGCAGTATCTCGGCCAGGAATGGGGCGGCGAGGCGAGCGAGCCGTACTTCCAGCTTGCCTCCGCAGCCCTCATCGTCGGCATCGCCTTCTGGATGGCCTGGCGCACCTGGCGGGAGCAGCACCACGACCATCACCATCACGACGAGGCGAAGCACGTCACGACCGGGACCGGCCTCCTGACGCTGGAGGTGTTCGAGGACGGCGTGCCGCCGCGCTGGCGGGTGCGTGCGGAGCGTGGCGACCTGCCGTCTACAGGCGACCTCCTGATCGAGACGGTCCGCCCGGACGGGGGCCGGCAGACGTTCACCTTTGCGAACGGCGGCGACTTCCTGGAGAGCCTGGAGACGATCCCCGAGCCGCACGCCTTCACGGCGCGGCTTGCCCTGAACGGACCGGCCGGAGCCGAGGCCCACGAAGTCGCGTTCGAGGAGCACGACCATGAACACGGGCACATGGACCTGGGCGACGAGGACGACGCCCATGCCCGCGCCCATGCCGACGACATCCGCCGCCGTTTCGCGGGCCGGCAGGTGACGACGGGCCAGATCGTGATGTTCGGCCTGACGGGAGGCCTGATCCCGTGCCCGGCGGCAATCACGGTTCTCCTCCTGTGCATCCAGCTCAAGCAGTTCAGCCTGGGCTTCGCGCTGGTCGTCTGCTTCAGCGTCGGCCTGGCACTCACGATGGTCTCGGCCGGCGTCATCGCGGCGCTCAGCGTCAAGCACGTGGCCTCGCGCTGGTCCGGGTTCGGCTCCTTCGCCCGGCGGGCCCCCTACGCCTCGGCCGCGCTGATCGTCCTGGTCGGGCTCTATACCGGCTGGCTCGGTTGGCAGGGTATCAGCCACCCACACCAAGACCACGCGGCCGCATGGACGGTCGACGTTCACGGCTGACCGACAGGCCGTGAGCCGAGACAGGTTCAGTCGTTGGCGGTGGCACTCGACCTGGGATCGACCAAAAGGCGAACTCGACAGCCATCACGCTCCCGTGGGCTTCTCCTAAGCGCGCTGCTCCGCCAGCCCAGGATGCCGCGCCTCGACGACCCGCGTTCCCGTCGCCGCCCTGCCGAAGCGGATGTACAGCGCCGGCAGGACCAGCAAGGTGAGCAGCGTCGCGCTGACGAGGCCGCCGATGACCACGGTCGCCAGCGGTCGCTGGACCTCCGCCCCGGTCCCCGTCGCCAGGGCCATCGGGACGAAGCCGAGCGCGGCGACCAGCGCCGTCATCACCACGGGCCGCAACCGGGTCAGCGCCCCCTCCCGAACGGCGTGCGGAATGGCCATGCCCCCCGCCACCAGCGTCCGGATGTGGTTGAGTAGCACCAGTCCGTTCAGCACCGCCACGCCCGACAGCGCGATGAAACCAACCGCCGCCGAGACGGAGAAGGGCATGCCGCGGAGCCACAGGGCGGCCACGCCGCCGGTCAGGGCCATCGGCACGGCGCTGAACACGATGGAGGCCTCGCGCGCGGAACCGAGCGCACCGAGGAGCAGGATGAAGATCAGCGCGAAGGCCGCCGGCACGACTACCATGAGGCGCTGCCGGGCGGCTGTCAGGTTCTCGAATTGTCCGCCCCAGCGCACCTCGTATCCGGCCGGCAGCCTCACCTCGGCGGCGATCCGTTCCTGCGCCTCGGACACCAGCGAGCCGATGTCCCGCCCGCGGACGTTCGCGGTGACGACCACCCGGCGTCGCCCGTTCTCCCGGCTGACCTGGTTCGGCCCCTCCGTGAAGGTGAAGGTCGCCAACTGCCGCAACGGCACGCTCGTGGCGCCGGCCGGCCCGGGCGCCGCCGGAACCCCGGTGCCCGCCCGCGCCGGCGCGGCCTGCGTGGGCGGAAGCGGCACCGGCAGGTTCTTGAGCGCCTCGACGTCGCCCCGGACGTTGTCGGCTAGGCGCACCACGATGGCGAACCGCCGGTCGCCCTCGAAGACCTGCCCGGCATCCTTTCCGCCGACGGCCGTGCCGATTACGTCCTGCACGTCCGCCATGCTCAGGCCACGCCGGGCGATCTCGCGGCGGTCCACCTTGATTTCCAGGAATGGTAGTCCGACCGCCTCCTCGACCTTCACGTCGGCGGCGCCATCGAGGCTCCGCAAGATGCCCGCGATCTTGCGTGCCCCCTCGACCATAGGGCCGAACTCCTCGCCGAACACCTTCACCGCGAGGTCGTCGCGCACGCCGGCGATGAGCTCGTTGAAGCGCATCTGGATGGGTTGCGAGAACCCGAGCAGCGTGCCCGGGATCAGCTTCGCCTCGGCTTCCATGCGCCCGATGAGGGCCTCCTTGGACTCGTCCCGATTCGGCCACTCCGCCTGCGGCTTGAGGATCAGGTAGGCGTCGCAGGCGTTCGGCGGCATCGGGTCGGCGGCGATGTCGGGGGTGCCGCAACGCGAATAGACGAAGGCCACCTCGGGGAACTTGCTCATGGCGTCCTCCACGCCGAGCTGCATCGCCTGCGACTGGGTGATGGACGTCGACGGGATGCGGCGCGCCTCCATGACGATGTTCTTCTCGTCGAGCGTCGGCGTGAACTCCTGCCCGAGGCGCGTCGCCAGCACCCCGGCGAGCCCGAGGACGACCACCGCACCCAGGATGAAGGTCGCGGGCGCCCGGATGGCACCGGCAAGGACCGGCCGGTAGGCCGCCTTCAGGGCGCGGACCAGGGCGTTGTCGCCTTCGCTGACCCGTCCGGTGACGAAGGTCGCGATCATCGCCGGGACGAAGGTCAGGGACAGGACGAAGGCCGCCACGAGCGCGATCAGCACCGTCAGGGCCATCGGCGTGAAGGTCTTGCCCTCCACGCCGGTGAAGGTCAGCAGGGGCACGTAGACCAGGATGATGATGGCCTGCCCGTAGACGCTCGGCTTGATCATCTCCTCGGCCGAGATGCGCACGGTCCCGAGCCTTTCGTCGAGGGTGAGCTTGCGTCCGAGCTCCTGTTGCCGCTCGGCTAGGTGACGCAGGCTATTCTCCGCGATGATGACGGCACCGTCGACGATGAGCCCGAAGTCGAGCGCGCCGAGCGACATCAGGTTGGCGCTGATGCGCCCGGCCAGCATGCCGGTCGCCGTGAGCATCATCGTCACGGGGATGATCACGGCGGTGATGACAGCCGCCCGGATGTTCCCCAGGGCGAGGAACAGCACCGCGATGACGAGCAGTGCGCCCTCGGCGAGGTTCCGGCCCACCGTCCGGATGGTCGCGTCGACGAGGTCCGTCCGGCTGAGGAGCGTCCGGGCCTGGATGCCCGGCGGGAGGAGCTTGTTGATCTCCTTGATCTTGGCGTCGGCCGCCGCCGAGACGGTGCGGCTGTTCTCGCCGATCAGCATCAGGGCGGTTCCCAGCACCACCTCGTGGCCGTTCTCGCTCGCCGAACCGGTCCGGAGTTCGCGACCGATACCGACCTCGGAGACGTCCCTCACCAGGATCGGCACCCCGTTTCGGGTCGCCACGACGACGTCCCGGATCTGGTCGACGTTCTCGATGAGGCCGCCGGCCCGGACGACGTAGCCCTCGCCGTTGCGCTCGACGTAGTTGGCGCCACGGGTCGTGTTGTTGGCCTCGATGGCGCGCGTCAGGTCGGCGAAACCCAGCCCGTAGCCGACGAGCTTCATCGGGTCGGGCTTGACCTGGTACTCCTTCACGAAGCCGCCGATGGCGTCGGCCCCGGCAACGCCCGGGACGCCCTTCATCTGCGGCCGGATGATCCAGTCCTGCACCGTCCGCAGGTAGACGGTGCGCTCGAAGTCTTCCTTCAGGCGCTCGCCCTCGGGCGTCAGATAGCTTCCGTCCGTCTGCCAGCCGGGCTGGCCGTCCCTGACCGGCGCGCCCTCGCCGGGAGGCAGGTACTCCACCGCCCACCAGTATATCTCGCCGAGCCCGGTCGAGATCGGCCCGAGCTTCACCTCCACCCCGGGTGGCAGGGTGCCGCGCACCTCGGTCAGGCGCTCGTTCACTTGGCTCCGGGCGAAGTAGACGTCGACCTTGTCGCTGAACACGGCCGTGAGTTGGGCGAAGCCGTTGCGCGAGAAGGAGCGCATGCTCTCCAGCCCCGGCGTGCCCGCGAGCGCCCGCTCGACCAGGACCGTCACCTGCTTCTCGATCTCGACCGGGGTCAGCGCCGGGGCGATGGCGTTGATCTGCACCTGGTTGTTGGTGACGTCGGGCACCGCGTCGATGGGCAGGCGCGCGAGCGACCACGCGCCGAAGGCGGTGGCGATGAGCGTCACCAGGATGACCGCGTAGCGGTTGGCGACGGAGAAGGCGAGGATCGGACGGATCACGACTCAGTCCTCCGCCGCGGCCTTGCCGAGCTCGGACTTGAGCGTGAACGAGTTCGCCACGGCCACGGCCTCGCCGGGTTCGAGCCCTTCGGTCACTTCCACGTCGTCGTCGTCCGACCGCCCGAGCTTGACCGGGCGCCCCTCGAAGCCCTCGGCCACGCGCACGAAGACGTTGGGCTTGCCATCGAGGGTCTGGACCGCCGAGGCCGGGACGAGCACGCGCACCGGCTTCTCGGAGATCACGATCTCGGCGGCCACGAACGAGCCGGGCCGCCACGTCTCGTCCGGGTTGGCCAGTTCCGCGACGACGCGGGCCGCGCGGGTGGCCTGGTCGAGGACCGGGACGATGAAGATGATCCGACCCTTCGCGGCCTCCCCGGTCGCCTCGGCCCGCACCGTCACGGCTTGGCCCTCCCGGACCAGCGGCATGTCGCCGGGACTGACCGCGAGGTCGATCCAGACCTTCGAGAGGTCAACGACGCTGTAGAGTTCGGTCTCCAGGTTGTCCCGCCCGACCGCGGCCCCTTGGTCGACCCGCCGCTCGACGACCTTACCGCCTATCGGCGAACGGATCTCCTGGCGCTCGAACTGCGCCTCGGGCTGCTTCGGCAAGGCCTCGATCTCGGCTTGGCTCAGGCCGAGGAAGGTCAGCTTGCGGCGCGCCGCATCCTCCTTGACCTTGAGATCCTGGTAGCTCGCCTGCGAGCGCAGGTATTGCTGCTCGGACGAGATGCGCTTGTCCCAGAGCTCCTTGTCGCGCTCGAACAGAGTCTTCTGCAGGGCGGTCGAGACCCGCGCCGCGAGGTACTCGCCCTTGGTCTCGGCGATCTCGCGGCTGTCGAGGAGCGCCACGACCTCGCCCTTCGCGACCGCGTCGCCGAGACCCTTGCGCAGCTCCACCACGGTGCCGGTGGTCTTCACCGCGATCCGGGCTGTCAGGTTGGCGCTCGGGACGATGGTGCCCGGCACGTGCAGGTGGCGCGAGAGGCTGCCGCCAACGACCGTTGCCGTCCGAATCCCCGCCTTGGCAACCTGGTCGTCCGTCAATTTGACGAGGCCGGGCCTCTCCGGCTCGCCCTTGGCCGCTGGAGGCGTCTCGGGCTTGGCGGGGGCGCTTGGCCCCTTGGTCGCGGACAGCATCGCGCGGACGGCCTCGGGGGCCCCGGGCCACCAGGTCGCGATCAGGAAACCGCCGGCGACGGCCAGCAGCACGGGTATGAGACGCTTGAGCATGTCGATGCCATGGCGGCCAGCCGCGCACCGGCGCGAAGCCGTGGTTCGAAGGAAAGTCGAGGCGAGCGGCCTCAAGCCCTCGGCGGCTCGAACGGTCCCTGCCCATCGCCGCCGGCGCGGAAGGCTTCGTCCGCGCGGGTGAAGGATTGGGCCACGGAGAGGACGCCGGCTCCCGGAGACCCCGCCGCGGCGGGCATGACGCCTTGCGCGTGCGATTGCGCATGGTGGACCAGATCGTCGGCATCCCGATGGCCGGCCGGGTGATCCTGTCCCGCCATCGACAGGACCGCTTGCGCGGCGGGACCAGGCGCCTCGTGCCGAGCCTGGGCGAGCAGCGGCAACGCCGCCACCGCCACCAGCAGCAACGCCGCGGCCATCGTCATGAGACGCCGCCCGAACGACACGCGATCCACGCCCCCCATATAGCCCCGGCCGGACCGAAGCGGCGAATGCCCTTCCCTTATCCTATCCAGGGGGATACGATGTCAACATGAAACACACCCACGCCTCGCACCCCGAGATCGTAAAGCGCCTCAAGCGTGCCCATGGCCACCTCGCCGGGGTCATCGCGATGATCGACGAGGGCCGCCCCTGCCTCGACCTCGCCCAACAGCTCCAGGCGGTCGAGAACGCCATCGCCAACGCGAAGCGCACCCTGATCGAGGACCACATGGAGCACTGCATCGGCGACGGCGTCGCCGGCGGGGGCAAGTCGGCGAGAGCCACGCTGGCCGAGTTCAAGGCGCTTGCCAAGTACCTTTGAGGACCGCCCGATGCTGAGCGTCTTCGCGAACCGGACCTACCGGCACCTGTTCGCCGCGCAGGTCATCGCCCTGATCGGCTCAGGACTGCTGACCGTCGCCCTCGGGCTCCTGGCCTATCGTCTCGCCGGGCCCGAGGCCGGCGCGGTTCTGGGCACCGCGCTCGCCGTCAAGATGGTCGCCTACGTGCTGGTGGCACCGGTCGCGAACGCCTTCACTGGGCAGTTGCCACGCCGCGCCTTCCTGGTGGCCACCGACCTCGTCCGAGCCGGCGTCGCGCTGATCCTGCCGTTCGTCGACCAGGTCTGGCAGGTCCACGTGCTGGTCTTCGTGCTCCAGTCGTGCTCGGCCGCCTTTACCCCGACCTTCCAGGCGACCATCCCCGACATCCTGCCCGACGAGAGCGACTACACGCGGGCCCTGTCGCTCTCGCGGCTCGCATACGACCTGGAAAACCTGCTCAGCCCGGCGCTCGCCGCCGTCCTACTGACGGTCATCAACTTCCACTGGCTGTTCGGCGGCACGGTCGTCGGCTTCCTCTGCTCGGCCGCGCTCGTGGTCTCGGTCAGCCTGCCGAGCCCGCAGCCGACCGACCGTCGCGGCATCTACGACCGGACCACCCGCGGCCTGCGCATCTACCTGGCGACGCCCCGCCTGCGTGGCCTCCTCGCCCTCAACCTCGCGGTCTCGGCCGCCGGCGCCATGGTCATCGTTAACACCGTGGTGATCGTCCAGGCGATCCTCGGAAGGCCCCAGAACGACGTCGCCGTCGCGCTCGGGTTGTTCGGCGGCGGGTCGATGGTCGCGGCCCTGATCCTGCCGCGGATACTCGACCGTCTTCCGGATCGCGCTGTGATGCTGCCGGCGGCGGCGCTCCTCGGCGTCGTCCTGCTCGCCTTCGCCGCGACGACCTGGGAAGGCGTGATCGGCTGGCCGATGCTGCTCGGCACCTGGTTGGTCCTCGGGATCGGGTACTCGGCCGCACAGACCCCGACCGGGCGGCTGCTCCGGCGCTCGGCCACGAGCGAGGACCGGCCCGCGGTGTTCGCGGCGCAGTTCGCCCTCTCGCACGTCGCCTGGCTGGTGACCTACCCTCTAGCGGGCTGGCTCGGCGCCGAGGCCGGGATGCCGGTCACCCTGGCGGTCCTCGGCGCGCTCACCCTGGTCGCCGTTGCCGCCGCGGCCTGCCTGTGGCCCGCCTCGGAGCCGGACGTGGTCGAGCACGCGCATCCCGAGCTCGATCCCGGCCATCCCCACCTGGGGGGCGTCGGATCGGGCCGGCATTCCCACGCCTACGTCATCGACGACCTGCACCAGCGCTGGCCTACGGTCCGGCCGGGATGCCGTGGGCGCGCTTCAGGCGCTTGACGATGTCCGGGTGCGAGGCGTGCTCCATGAGCAGGTCCTATGCCCCCGGAGGGGATGATGCAAATGGCTTCAGCACCGTCGATGCCGGTCGGCGAGGAGCGCGACGCTCGCCCGGCGTTGCACTGCGCCGAGTGTTACGCTTGAAGCTTAGGTAGCACGATGCTACCTCTAGGGCTTCGGGAAGCACAATCGCGCATGACCCCCGAACGGTGCCTGGTCTGCGGCGAGCACGCGGTCGAGGAGCGGGTCGATGCGGTCACCCTGACCCGCCGCAGGCGCAGCGCGACCTACGCGGACCGGCGCATGGTCTGCGCCGCCTGCGGGAACGTCAGCTACCGCGGGGCGCAGGTGAGCGGGCACGAGGTTGCAGTTGCCGCGGCCGAGCGTGGGATGGAGGTCCTGCTCTCGGTGGCGGAGCTCTGCGCGATCCGCTCGAAGTACCGCCTGCGCCAGGCGGACATGGAGCAGATCCTCTCGACGGGTCCGAAGACGTGGACCCGCTGGGAGCGGGACAAGATCACCCAGATCAAGGCGGTGGACAAGTTCATCCGGGCCATCGCCGGCGACCTTTACCTGGCGCGCCGCCTGATGCGCGAGGCGGGCGTCGACAACCCCGAGGCCGATGAGGTGTTCGCGCGGATCGAGCGCGACGAGCGCCTGAGGGCCCGCGCCGCGCTGCGGGCCGAGCTCGGCAGGCGGGTCGGCATCGATGATCCCAGGCTCAATGTTCCGCTTCATCTCCAGAGGGGAGATGGACCGTCAATCACCAAAGTTCTGGTGCCAGAAGCAGCAAAGTTCCGTTTCCCCTCGGGCGGCTTGCGGCACTGGCCTCGCCGGGCCCTTTGTCCCTTTCGATGCCCGGTGTGACGCTGCCCGGACGGACGGACGACATCCGTCAAGCGGGGAACCGCCATGCCCTACGATTACGGAAGCCGCCCTAACCGGAGGCGCGCCGCCGCCCTGCTTGAGACCCTCAAGGGTAAGCTCGTCGACGCGAGCGGTGCGGTCGAGCATGCTGCCACCATGCAGGCGGCGAGCTCATCTCCGCACTGGCGGCTGTCGAACGTCGCCGGGGTCCATCTCTACGAGACGGCCCGCGGCTGGTACGCCGACATCGCGTTCCAGGACCTACCCGTCGGCGTGCCGACCGTGATCGGGAATGCGGCCCCATACGGGACCCGGCAGGAAGCCCTGCAGAGCGCCGTCCGGAATCTCTCGCTCTGCGCCGAGCGCGAGAAGGTGGTCATGGCGAACTTCGACACCACGATGCGGTGGTTCGTGTTCGACGAGATCGAGGTTTTGGTCGATCCGGACTACCTGCCCGGCATCGCCGCCAAGCTCGCCGGCGAGGGGTACACGCAAGAGGATGTCCTCGGACGGCTGGCCTACCTCAGGCACGTCATCTCCGGTGACGAGCCCTTGACGAAGGAAGTGGCCGAGGCCGCAGACGAAAAGACCCGCGAACGCCTCGCGGTGGTCTGCGAGATCGCGATGGCCCTGGGGCTGACGCAGTTCTCCGTCGCCGACGGCGTATGGGCCGACCACGTGCCGGCCTCGCCCGGTCCCAGGCACTGACCCGCGCCGGGGCAGGGGCCGGACGCGCACCTACCCCCGCGCCGCCCACCTCCGCCTGCCGGGGTGGCTCATCGCCCAGATCGCGCCCCGGGGAGGGCAACCGATCAGGGCGGCATCGAGCGCGTCGGTCCGCTCGTAGACCGCGCTCCCGACTAAGGCCGGGTCGAAGGCCGGCGCGACCCCGCCCGCCGCAAGGTATCTGCCGGCCACGCGCGCGTTCAGGTTCCTCTCGTGACAGATCTCCGTCAGGAGCGCGTAGCGCCCCCTGAACGCCTCGTAGCTTTCCCGCGTGACGACCGGCAGCTTGCGGCGCGTGAGCGGGCAGAACTCCTTCCCGACCGCCAGCGCGCCCAGGGAGATCAAGCCGTTCAGGACACCCGGCGTCAGGCTGGGCACCTCCGCGCCGATCTCCTTCTTCGTGAGGCTTCGCCGCGGCGGCATGCCCGCCTGGAGGAATGCGGTCACCTCGGCGGCATCGACCAGGAGGTCCGTGTACCGGCGTCCGCCTCCCAAGCATCCCTTCCAGGACAGCCGGCCGCCGAGGACGAGCTCCACCAGGTCCCCGATGTTGGTCGAGGCGATGAAGCAGGCGCGGCCGAACGGGACCTGCCTGGCGGTCGGCGCATCGACCGGTACCGCCCCCACGAGCAGGCGCTCCATAAAGGCTTCGACGTCGGCGCGCGCCATGCGGTGCCGAGCCTTGTTGACCTCGCGCGACCCGAAGAGCGTGGGGATCAGGCCCCGGGAGACGAGCTCCAGGAGGTGCCTCTTGGGAATGCCGGTCTCCGCCATAACGTCCGCGACCTTGAGACCGGCGGCGTACGCCCGCAGTTGCTCCTCGAAATCGTCGACTCGGATCGTGAGGCGCAACTGTCCGGGTTCCCCCAACGCCGGTGCGATGCCGGAACGCGCGAAGATCGCCCGCAGGGTCTGGTGGGAGGTCCCGGAGGCGGCGGCGGCCGAGGTCGACGTATGCAGCCGCCGCTCCTCAAGCACCTGCCCCAGAACCTGGCTGCCGGCGGGAAGCGGGACGTTCTCGATGGCGTGCCGGCGCACGAGGTCCCGGATACACTGGAACCCCGGGTCGTCGAGGTCGCGTTCGAGGACCGCCAGGATGTGGCCGTAGGTCTTCTTGATACCAATGGAGCCGGCCGCATGGCTCCGGGCGATCAGCGTGTCGAGGAACCGCTCGATGGATGCCTCGCCGGCGGCAGCTGTCCGGTACCCGGCCAGCGACGCGGCGGCCAGCACCTCGTTTCCGAGGTCGCGCAGGTGGGGGCGCCCCGGGCCCAGGCCCTCAACGCCAAGGCATTCGCAGATCGCGATCGCGGCGTGCAGCGGTAGGCCGTCGAGCCAGTTTGTCGGATCGCGCACGCCGTCGAGCCGCCGGACGACCCACTCCTCGAAGGCGTTGGGCCCCGCGTCGGCTACATCGGCACGGAGACGCGCGAGACGAGGCAGCACCTCCTCGGCGACCATGGCCGAGAAGTCGACGATGGCCTGCCCCTCGGTCCGGGAGCTCTCCAGCAAGCCCACTCGGTGCCCATGGCACGAACGGATCTGGTCGATGACCCAATCGCGGCGCAGCCAGGGGCGCGCGGCGAGGGGCACGTCAGACTGGGCGCCCGCCAGGTCGTCGGCGATGCAGTGGGGACAGAACCGGAAGTAGTTGAAGTGCGCGGCGCGCCACGTGAGCCTCTCGTTGCCCCTGCCGGTGAGGATCGCGTTGCCCACCCGCCGGGGCGTGCAGAGCCTGAGGCCCGTGGCCTGCGGCCCGGTCAGGCCGCCGAGCGCGGCCACGACCCGCACGGCGTCGTCCGTGCCATTGTGGACCTCGCGCGCGGAGATGCCGGACGCGCCCATGAGGTCGGCCAGGGCGATGCCGTTGAGGGCGGCCAGCCGCGAGGCGAAGCCGGAGGCCGGCTCGCGGGGCTTGGGCGGGAGCTTCCAGTCCAGGGCCGCGGGGAGCGATGCCGTGATCATGCTTCCTCGTCGGGCGGCATTCCGTGGTACGACCCCTGCGGCAGACTGGTCCAATCGTCGACGATGAACGGGTTGTAGAGCTTGACGCCCGGCGCCCGGGTCTGATTGGTCCAGGCCTGCGCGAAGTGCTCGCGGGTGAGCTCGGTCGCGTCCGGGTCGATGGACAGGGCGTGGTGGATCGCCTCCACGACGCCCTCGCAGACACGGGCGTAGCGGTAGCGGCTGGCATGCGCCAATCGTTCGGGCAGGTCCGTGTCCGGCATGTTCCCGATGCCCATGCCGATTGCCTGTGTCAGCTTCCGCAGGATGCGGACCACGAGCATCCGCTCCCTGTCCATGTCCAGGTCGGGAAAATCGACCCAGCGCCATCGCCGCTCGAACTGCTCGTCGTCGAACGGGAGATCGAGGATCTTCGGCAGCCCCGAGAGGACAAAGGCGACCGGCCAGGTCGGGGAATTCGAGACGCCCTTGATGGCGTTGGCGAGTTCCACGTTCGCCGCCTGCGAGTCCTTGACGATGTGCTGGGTCTCGTCGATGTGCACGAGGGAGACGCCACGCCTCATCAGCACGTTCGACAACTGGTTCCACGCATCGCCCTGGCCCTTCTTGCCGAGGGGCGGCCCGGCCGCGGCCATGATGTTCTGCGCCACGATCCGCGAGATCACGTAGCCAGTTAGCGAAATCGAAACGTAACGCCGCACGGTCCCGTACGACGTGTTCTCGGGTTCCAGCGCCGAGTATTCTCTCAACAAGCGCTCGACGGCCTCGGTCTTCCCCGCGCCGCTCGGCCCGGTCAAGAAGAACACGTTCGCATGCTTCCGCCGTTGGAGCTTCCTGGTCAGCATCTTCCGCATGAACATGCCGAAGGCGTCACGGAGGACCGTGTCGCGTCCGCATTCGACGTAGACCGCTTCGAGGATGTCGAGCCGTTCCAGGATCCTGCGGTCCCGTTCGGGCAGCTTCGCCCGCATGGCCTCGAACGCTGCGTCGGGGTCGATGGCGCCCGGCCCAGGATAGCCGAAGTCGTAACCCTCGTTACGGTCGCTCATTCGCCGTCCTCGCCGTACATGTTGATGGAGTCCTCGCTGTCCCCGGGGCCGCCGGCATGACAGCGCGCGGGCAGCCGCCCCTTGGCCGGCTTGGCGAGCGAGATGCCGATGCGGCCCGATCCGACGTCGCCGTTGATGGCCGGCCCGGACGGTGCGGCCGGCTGGGCCCGCCTCACGGTGCCAGTGCGTTCGATGACCCTGAGGAGCCGGTTCACCTGCTCCTCTGAGACGACGTGGGACGGAACGCCGGCCCGACGGCGTGCCTCCTCGGCCTCCCCCATAAGGTCGCGGTGGGCGGTGAGCCGGAACGGGTTGCCCCCCAGTCTCTCCTGCTTCTCGAAGCGGCGGAGGTCGCTGTTTCCCTTTAGCCAGTCGGCAAGGTGCTTGCCCTCCAGGTCCGGCGCGTCGAAGACGAGATAGGCGCCCTCGCCGGGAAAGTGGCACCGGAGGTCGGGCGGAACCCTGACCAGGATGCGCCCCAACTCGCAGGGGTCGGTCACGATGGTGAGCCTGCGCTCGCCCAGGTAGCCCCGCAGCTTCCCCATGAGGTCGTGGGTGTAGGTCGCGTTGAGGTAAGTGACGCCGTCGACGCCCAGGACGCGGTTCGGCACCGCGAGCCCGAAGGCCAGGAGCCTGCCCAGGTCGTCCGGCGCCGGGTTCAGCGCCTCCCATTCCTCGTCGTCGAAGATGTTGCGCTGCCAGGCCGTGTAGGGCCGAGCGCCCCCGAGTCCGGCATGGGGCTTGTGGTGGTACTCGTCGACGATGAAGCGCACGAGCTTGGGGTAGACGTCTTCCAGGAGCAGGCTCGCCATCTGCTCGGACTTGTATTCGCCCTTCTCGACGATGTTCGAGAAGCTCTGGCCGGTGTAGATCCGGCAGAACCTCCTGAAGGTGCGGAAGAACGATTCAATGGTCCCGCGCGAGCGCGGGTCCTTGCCCGGCAGCCGATGCTCGATATTCGCCTTGGAAAGAGTCCCCACGAAGTCACCCTGGAAGGCAGAGCCCTCGTCCGTGGAGACCTCGTTCGGTCGCGCCATCATCGGCCAGTCGCTGGCGCAGTTCGCGAACTTGGCTACTTCGCTCTTGTCCACCAAAACGCTCAGGAGCGCCGACTTCGAGCCGGCCGCCGAGGGCGAGAAGGGCGTCACGTGTAGGCCGACGACGCACTTGGTGGCCGTGTCGATTGCGACGGTGACGGTGCAGCGAACCGTGACCCGATCCTTCCGCAGCTTGCGCGCGGCTAGCTTGGCCTCCGGGGTGATGAGACCTTTGGCGTGCTTGTGCTTGATGACGACGAAGAGATCCATCTCCCAGTCGTCCATCTCGACGCGGTCCATACGTCCGAGCTTGGTGAGCCCATCGACGGAGACCATGCCCTTGCCGACGGGCATGTACTTGAGCTCGGTCTGCTTCGGCCCGAGGTGAGCCATGTCGACGAGGATGGGCGGCAGCTTCTTGATGCGGCGGCGGATCGCCCGGCTGTCGACGGAGACATGGGACTCGGGCGAGAGGCGCCGGTTCAGGAGCATGAGCTCGGCCTCGACGCGGGTGAACACGTCCTCGGGCTTGATCCTGTTGCCGGACGCGTACTTGCGGACCTCCTTCTCGACGATGGCCTTGGCCCGAGGGTCCAACTGGTTGCGGTTGCCGCACTTGTCGTATTGTGGCCTGAACACGCCCGGCTGGCGGTCGCCGCGCTCGAACAGGTCGAGCCATTCCCGGAGCGTCGTGGCGCCCGGGTAGTCGTAGGGCTTGCGCGGCTGGCCTGCGATCCGGCGGCCGGGCGGCCGGGCCTCGTTGAAGGTGTCGATGTACCAGCGGTGCATCAGTTCGCGTTCGGCCTCGATGAAGGCCGCCATGTCCTCCGGGGTCTTGTCGGGGCGGGTCTCATGACCCGCGGCCCCGATGCGCGCTTGGTTGAACCTGACGCACCACTCGACCTTCCAGGCGACGGTGCGCAGTTGCCTGTCGTCGAGGTCCGAGAGGTCCGACAGCCTCGTTCCGGCGGCCCGGTCGCGCAGGAGTTGGAAGGCGAGGGAGTAGTAGCCCTCCTCGACGCGGATCTTCCTTGCCGCATGCAGACGGACGTACTCGTCGTCGGTCAGCGGCTTGATGGAGGTGTCCACCACGGCGTTGTCGATAACGAGGCGCAGGAGGTTCGCCCGGCCCTGCCGCCCGGCCGGCCGATAGTGGGCCCCGTCGATGGTGATGCGGTCGTTATGGCCGAACTTGTAGCTTTGCGCGGGCATGTTCTCGTTCTCCGGGGCGGCCGGCCCGCCGGCGGGAGGGTGACGTTTGGTGTCACCTTCCCGCGCGGAGCTGTCGGCCCGATTAAGGGGGATGGTTATTGGTTTGGGGCGGCACCGCCCGACACCCGGTTCTCCAGCGGCAGGTCGAGGCCGAGCCTCTTCCCGGGCGGGTTCATCAGGATGCCGGACTGCAGGAGGGCGGCGGCCGCCCTGACGCCGCGTTGGCCGAGGCCGACGGCGAGGGCGACCTCGCGCAGGGACGTGACCGGACCCAACCCCGGGAGCACCGCGCGAACGGTTCTCAGCCCGGCATGGTCGTGGTCGCGTCCGCAGGCGACGATGTACCGCCCGTTGAGCACCGCGACGGGGTCGAGGGTCTCGTAGGTGATGGCGCGGTAGTCGTCGGCGAGCCTGCTCCCCTTCTGGGCGCAGATAGCCTCGACGATGGCCACGGTCTCGTCCCTATGCAGGCCCTCGAAGGTCTGCTTGACCGCGATGGCCTCCCGCACGCCGTTCGCCCAGTCGACGAGGATGTCGAAGGTGTAGACGTGCTGGCTGCCAACGCGCTCGTACCGCACACTCCGCTGCTCGCGGATACGGACCACGCCCGGGAGCGAGATGAGCACGGTCAGGACCGCGCGCTCCGTCTCGCTCTCGTGGTAGTGGACGAACCCACGGAACGGATCGTCGATCCTGCCGACCGACGACCCGCGCCACTTCGGCCTGGGCCGACGGTCGGGGTCCGTGTCGGAGCAATCGTAGCCGACGAGCCCGGTGGCCGCTTGCGCGTCGTGCCCGGTCTCCCCTTTGGCCAGGGTCAGCCTGTCACCCTTTGGTGACGAGGCTCGAACCAGCCAAATGCCCGGCGCGGCGGGCGTTGAGGCGCGCTGAGAGGATGTTGTGGCGTGCGGGCATGGTAGCCTCCCGTGAACGAGGACGACGTCACGCGCCGCGAACGGGCGCGCCTTCGGGTTTTCGCGAAGGGTCGGGCGCCCGCGGGCGCTCCGGGTCAGGTCCGGTTCGGGGATATCGCCATGGTAGGGACACCGCCGGACCGGATTGAACGTATGGTCATGCAGGGCATGCGCGCGCTCCTCCGGTGGGGGCCAGGTCGTGGCCGGTGGGTCGATGTCGGGCGATGTAGGCATCCTGCAGCGCCCAGGCTGATGGCAGGTTAACGAACACCCTGGGCCCCGCCGAATGCACGAGAAGCCTGTGGATGACGCTGCCGGGGATGGCGCCTCACGGGCCGCGCGGCCCCGGGAAGGACACCACGTTGGCGTCCGCCCTGCGGGTGTGGCGGCGTTCCTCGACGAGCTCCATCCCGGTCTCCACCTCGACGGCGACGGCCCCGAGCAGGCTGTCCATGTCGTCGGGCGGCAGGAGGCGGGACAGGCGTACCAGCCCCATGACGACCTCCGCGATGCGGGCGTCGACGTCCTCACGCATGGGGACCTCCCTCGGCAGCATCGGCCCCGGGGACGGGCGTGGCCGGGATTTCTGCGATGAGCGCGCGGACCTCGGCCCCTCCGAGGACGCGGCGCTCGACCAGACGGTCGGCCACGCACTCGATCCGGTCCTTGTTCTCCCGCACCAGGCGCAGGCTTACGGCGTACAGGCGGTCGAGGTCGCGCCCGACGGCCTCACGGAAGTCGGGCTCCCGCAGCAAGGCCTGCACCTCCGAACGGTCCCCGCGGTACGGGAGCGAACCCGACAGCCCCCAGGAGGCGGCCTTGGAGGCGAGCAGGTTTGTGGCGACGGCGAGGTCGCTCCACCGCTCGCCGCCCGCGCCCGTGGTCGGCTCGCCCCAGATCTCGTCGGCCGCCCTGCCGGCGAGTTGGGTCACGGCCAGTGCGTCGATCTGCGCCGCCGTCATCATGGTGGGGTTGCTGCGCAGGCGACCGCTCGTGCTCCCCGCGAACGCCCCTCTTTCGACGATGGTCACGACCTCCAATGTCGAGGAGGCGACCACCTCGCCGACCACGGCATGACTAGCCTCGTGGCGCGCGATGGCCCGGACGGTCTCCGGCGGCCGCGTCTCCGGCGGGCAGACCTGCCGGACGAGGTCGTCCAAGGTGACGGCCCGGCCGGCGGCCAGGGCCGCGGCGCGGGCGGCCCTGGCCCACCCGGCGACGTCGGCCCCGGTTGCGCCGACGCCGAGGGAGCCGAGCGGCGTCAGGTCGGCCCCGGGGGGCGCCTCTTCACCGAGGTGCTGGCCGAGGATGCCCGCGATGGCCTCGGCGTCGGGGAGACCGATCCTCAGGACCCTGTTGAGGCGGCCGGGGCGGATTAGCGCCGGGTCGAGCCTTTCGGGATAGTTGGTCGCCCCGACCACGATCAGGTTGGCGCTCGACGAAGCTGCGGAGTCCAATTCCTGCAATAGACACCCGATCACGGGGCTCCAAAAGTCCCTATATCTTGGGTCGACGCTATCGCGCGATGGGACACCATCAAGCTCATCTTGGAACAATACTGCTGGTCCATTCGCGGATGCTTCCTGAAAGGTAGTCGTGATGGCGCGAACTACGTCACCAAGATAGCCGGCATTGTTGGAGAACCATGCCGAAGCGCTGGTGACGTACAACCTGAGCTTCAAACTCTTGGCCAAACTGACGGAGAAGCTGGACTTGCCGGTGCCGGGTGGGCCTGCCAGCACGACCGCACGGTCACCCTTGACGGCCTCCGTCCAGGGAATGCCCTTCGACCGCCAGTTTTCGACCGCTGCCGCGAGGGCCAAGCCCCATTCGCGAGCTTCGCCGAGGCCAAACATCTCCTCTAGGGGTGGGGCGTCGTTCGTCGCCACGACGGCTTGCTTGGCCGCGGCCATGATGGCGAGCCGGCGCGAGCAGGCCGCCGCGGTGGAGTTGCGCCGGATGGCCGAGCAGACGTCGAGGAAGGTCAGGCCGGCGAGCGGGGGCACCTTGCGGGCGCGGCGCCCGGTGACCAGCGCGACGACCGTCCTGACGGCGGCAGGGGTGGGTGCGCCCAAGGTCAGGCGGATGTCGGCGGCCGCGGTCAGCGTGGACGGCAGGTAGCGGGCGGGCGCCTGCGAGACGCCTCCGATGTTGGCGCCGTTGCCGAGCAGGCTGGCGGTCTTATCGCAGCCGTGGTCGGGGCGATCCTGCGACTTGCTGCTGCCGGAGCGCTGCAGGACGTCGGAGAAACGACCTGCGGCGCGGAGCGCGTCGCCGACCGGCGCGATCATCTCGGGATGGGCAACCTCGACGACGACGGCCAGGCCGTCGCGCTTGGCGATGGCGGCGCGGTCGCGCTTAGACAGGGCCTCCATCAGCATCGCGGTCGCGAGCAGTCGCGGGACGGGGTTGATGTCGAGGAAGGCCGCATGGGCGTCCTCGGCCGATGCTGGGATGGCAGGCTCGGCGTCGATGTCGGGGAAGCCATCCTCGTCGGCTTGGCGAGCGACGCGCCGGGCATGGTCGAGGATTGTCAGGGCGGGGGTCTTGTTGCTGTTCACGGCGGCCTCCATCATCGGGCCGTCGCGCGTGCGTGCGCGCTGGTCAGGCCCGTGGGGGTGTCTCGGATCGGTTGAGGGGGCGGATGGCCGACGGGCCCAGGAGGCGGCCGGCGGGGCGCGGTATCCGTTTCATGCGGTCGGTCATGGCGTGCTCCTCTTGTCCTGGCTGCAGTGTCAGTCGCGTTCGCCGGGGTCCCAGTTGTCGAAGTCGACCCGGCGGGCCGTTGCGGAGACCCTGATGCCCGGGTGCGCCGGAGCGGTCCGCTCGCGGAGGTGGCGGGCCTGCCGCTCGGCCTCGTCCATCGCGGCCCTTCCGAGGGCCACGAGCACGGTCCTGGCGATCCGGGTGAACCCCGCCTCGCCGTACGTGGACTGGCAGCCGCTGAGCCTCCTGAAGATTTCTCCGACCTGGCGGGCGGGGTCCTCAGTTTCGGGAGGGGGCGCGGCGAAGGGACGGGACGGTGCGTGGCCGGACGCGCGAGTGTCGGCGTGGTCGGTGATGACGTCGGTCATGCGGCCTCTCTCGGGGCCGCCGGACGTCGCGCGCCGGTCAGGCCCCCTGCAGGGCGTGGGGGGAAGGCGAGGTCCGGCCGAAGGCCGGGGCTTCCCGTATGAAGCGCAGGGGATGGGACACGGTGGTCTCGCAATGGGACGGGTGACCGTCCAGGGATGAAACAGATTCGCGGTCGACGCCCGGGGCGTCAAGCCGACAAGCGAACCTAAGCAATCTGCGAGCCTGGCCGCGACGTCTCCGTGTGGACAACCTGGGACGTGTCCCGCGCGGTCATGGCGTGCCTTCCACGGCCTGGGCGTTCTCGGCCAAGCGGGCGCGGATCTCGTCGAGGGTGACGGGCCGGAAACCGAAGCAATCGACGCCGACGTCGGTGCTGGCCGCGGTACCCGGCAGGGTGCCGTGGGAATGCCCGTAGAGGTGCAGGTCGCCGCGGTGCATGCGGGGCCAGACGCGGCAAGCGTAGTGGAACAGGAACAGCCCGACGGTCGCGCCGGTCGCGGGATCGGGCGCCGCCACCCGAGCGACGTCGAAGATCCCGTCCCAGGGCAGGCGTGCCGAGATGCGGTCGTGGTTGCCGCGGACGAGGAAGCGACGCTTTCCCTTGAGGCGGGCGAAGATCGACCGGGCGTACTCCTCGCTGCAGCGATAGCAGAAGTCTCCGAGGTGCCAGACGGTGTCCTCGGGGCGCACGACCGCGTTCCAGTTGGCGATCAGCGTCTCGTCGTTCTCCTCGATAGAGGCGAAGGGGCGGCGGGCCGCCATGCGCTCGTCGAGGAGGGCCCGGTGGCCGAAGTGGTGGTCGCTCGACCATAAGGTTCTGGGTGACATCGGAGCCTCGCGGGTTGCGGAGGCTCGGCACGCGGCGGCACTCCGGCGGTCAGTCGGTGGGGCGCTCGCTCACGGGTTTCATGGCGGTGTCTCCTGAGGTCCGTTAACCCTGTCGCGGCGTGCATGCGGGCGCAAGCCCGGGGCGCCGGGATCCACAGAGCCGCGCCCCCGGAACGGCGCCGGAGGCCGTTCCGATTAGCGGGGCCAGGGTCCGAAAGCGCGACTCGTCGGTGGGGTATCGGGTAGCGCTACCCGATACCTCCGGCGTGATCGGTCGGCGGCTGCGGAAGCTCGTCGAGGCCCAGGTCACCGAGGTCCGGGTGGCCGGTGAGGCGTTGCAGGAGACGCAGGAGGTGCCAGGCGCGCACCGCCCACGGATAGGCGGTGACGGCGAGATGCTGGAGCCGGACCGCGGCGGCGGCGAGGCGGTTCCGGAGCGTGGCTGGGGTCGACATGGCATGGTCCGCATGAGGCCGCTGGGGCCGATGCGGGAATGGTCGGGCCGGAGGCGTGTCCCGATCCAGGCTACGCTATGCCATATGCGGCACGAAGCTTAAGCCAATTGGCCCGGCGCGGCGTATGGCATAATCTTAATGCGGTCGGCGGCGTCGGACCGCATGCTCCTGTCTCCACCTGACGGAGAGACCGACCGTGACGAACGATGCCACTCTGACCGTGAAGGCGATGATGCACCACGCCCTTGAGAGCACCGGCCCGGCCGCCGTCCTGGCCTTCGCCGCCGAGATGACGAAGCCGAAGAGCGGCTGGAAGGGACCGCGCAAGCTGTCCCGGGAACAGGCACTGGCGGCGACACGCACCGTAACGTCGATGTTGCGGCGCTTCGGTCTGCAGCCATCGAAGGTGCTGGTGGGGGCCGGGCGCGCGAGCCAGCCGAGCGCGACAGGCCGGTTCTACCTGACGGACCTGGAGATGGCCGGGGCCGAGGTCACGAAGCGGCTGGCGACCGGCATCGGCGCCCATGTCGATCACGTGAAGGCCATCGCACGCCACGCCCGCCAGAAGGGGCAGGCCGTCGACGAAGGGGCGTTGCTGGCCGAACTGGCCGACGCGGTCGGAGCCTTCCTGGAGCCGTTCCGCGCCGAGCCGGAGCTCGAACCGGACGCGGAGCTCGCCGGAGACGTCAACCGGATCGCGGACCACCTCGCGAACCCGGGGCGCCGGTTCGAGCTCGCCCGGTTCCTGGCGGAGGCGCGCCGGTTGGAGCTCGGGTTCGACGCCGCGGCCGGCGAAATGGTCTTCCATGGACCGGCCGCTTCCATGCACGACGGCGGCAACACCCCGGTGATCCCGCTGCTGACGCGGATGGTGGCGCACGCCGAGGCGACGGTGTCCCGGGGCGAATGGGAGGACGGCGAGGAGAGCGCGCTGTACTTCGCCCGCCCCAAGCTGACGCCGCTGGGCCGCACGCACTGCGCGATCTGCCAGGAGGTCGGCCTCGGCGTGGTCGCCGACCCGGACCGGCGCGGCGGTCTGAGGATGGTCTTCACGCTGGACCCGGTGACCTATGTTGGCGAGCCCGGGCCTGCCGCCGAGGGCGATGCCTGGGACAAGGCCGGCTACGCCCGGTTCCTGCGGTTCGGCGCCTACCCGACCCCCGGTGACATCGACCGCCTGGCCGAGGGCGGCCTGTTCTTCGAGGCGGCCACGCCGGACCGGTACGATTGCGAGGAGTTTAGGGCCTTCTACGAGCAGGTGGTCGCCGAGTGGGAGCCGGGGGACGAGGAGCGCCTCTGGGGGCGCCGGCACCTGCCCGTGACGCCCGAGACCTGTCGGATGCTCCTGGTCGACGACGACCGGACCGCGTTCGACGTCTGGCGCTCCTTCGCCGAGATCCCGGAGCGGACGGTGCTGCCGCGGGACGCGGAGGACGATGCCGGCGTCGTGTCGCGGACCGTGCGGGCGAGGTTCGCGGCGCTGCTCTACGCCGAGGCCGAGCCCTCGGTCGCGGGTCTCCTCGGAGCCGAGGCGGAGCGGCGGTGCGAGGCGCTCGACGCGTTCCTCATGAGGTCGGCCACCGGCCTGCGCCGCCGGAAGCTGGAGTTCAGGGCCCGCATGCGGCGGTGACGGCGAGGCCGCCGCTCTTCCAATTTTCCGGCGGATCCCCCAGCGTCGAGCGAATCGCGTGTCTTTCGCCAACCCGGCCAGGGCGTTGCGGGGCATGCCGGGCTGCGCCGCCCGGCGACGTTTCGGCTGTGGACGGCCTGCGCGCGGTCGCGCTCGGGCCGTCCACGCGCCGGGGCGGTGGCCTATGGTCGAGCATGGCATTCCGAGCAGGAGCGAGGCGTGAACCCCGCCTCGCGTTGAACGCGGTCCGCATTGTCATTCCCGCCGGCACCATCCCAGCGGCGATGGTCCCCTATGACCGGGACACCCTTTACCGGCACCTGGACAGGGACCCTCAGGACGTTCACGCGCTCCGGATGGAAAACGAGTTGGCGATCGTGCCGCTCATCCCTGACGCCAACCTCCCCGCGGCGAGACAGGCGTTGAGAGCGGCGGATCACCCCAACCTCGTTGCGGGCCTCGCCCGGGAGGCCGTGCTGCGGGAAGTGATGACCCGTGCCGACAGGGGCTACCGCATCACCCGTCGCCGCCCGCTCGTGGTCGAGGCCGGGGGGCTGGGGACCGAGAACGTTCTTCCGTCGGGGCTCGGGCTGCCGGAATGGCTGAGGAGGCGGCTCGTGTTGGAGTTCGACGTCCGGACGCTGATTTCGCAGGGCTCCGTCCAGGTCGTGCTGACTTGCTCGCATCGCCTGAGGACCTTCATTGACGCCCCTGTCTCGGAACTCCGCGAGATCGGGGTGCCGCTAGCCGGCAAGGCGGTGTCGACGATGCGGGAGACCGCCGACCCGAAGGTGGCGGACCGCCTAGGCTACGCCGGCCGCATCCTCTCCGTCGACGATGACGGAACCCTGACCCTGGAGGACCATGGCGAGGGTTCGGAAACCGTCCCGGACAGCGAGCTCTACCTCGAACCGTCGCGCTCGAACTTCGCTGCCGTGGTCGCGGCACTGACCCAGGGGCGGGCTTCCGACGTCATGAAAGCGGTGGCCGACATCGAGGCCAAGTGGCACGGCGGTGTCGTCACGCGCGATACGGTCGGGAGAACCATCGCCTGGCTGAGGCGCTGCGAGGGCCTGACACTCGCGGATGGCGTGCCGATGGAATTCGGCCCCCTGCTCGACCAGTCGGTGAAGGGTGCCGGCTTCCCGGACGTCGACGTGTTCCCCAAGCCGAAGCTGTCGTTCAGCGCGGGCGGGATGAGGGAGAACCGTTGGGCGCAGAAGGAACTCGACGAGACGGGCCCCTACGACCGGGAGAGCTTCCCGCTGAAGAAGTTGAGGATCGCGGTCGTCTTCGAGCCCGGCTTTCGCAGGAATATCGCGGGGATCGTGGAGGGCTTCCTATACGGCCTCCCCAATGTGCGCAGCCAGGGCGCGAACCCGCTGGCCCCGCATCCGACCGGCTTGGTAGGCCGGTTCCGCCTCGACGAGCCTCAGGTCGGCTACTTCCCTGCCGCCGGCGACCGCGGGGAGGACTATGCGGAAGCGGCCCGGGCAGCGAACGCCGACGCGGCCGACCGGGACGAGCAATGGGACTTGGCGCTCCTGCAGGTCTCCCGTGAATGGAAGGAGCGTCCTTACGACGACAGCCCCTATTGGATGGGCAAGGCAGCATTCCTCAAGCAGGGAACCGTCGTCCAGGCGCTCTCCACTGAGACCTTGGCGATGGAAGACCTGCCCTATGCCATGGCTCTGGCGAACGTGGCGCTCGGGGTCTACGCGAAGCTCGGCGGGCGACCTTGGCTTCTGCCGGCGTCACGAGGGGATGCCCACGAGTTCGTGTTCGGCCTAGGCTCCCATGTGGAGAAGCAAGGGCGACGCGGAGCGGGCCAACGGGTCGTGGGCATCGCGACGATGTTCACGGCGCAGGGCGAGTTCGTTCTCGACAGCAGGACCGCGGCGGTGGGCTACGAAGGCTTGCCCGAAGCGCTCAGGACCGTGGTCGTCGACGCGATCCGGCGGGTCCGGAGTGAGGAGGCGTGGCGACCTGACGATCCGGTCCGTTTGGTCTTCCATGCATTCACCCAGTTGGGCCGCGAGAGCGCGGACGCCGTCGTGGAGGCGGTGAAGGGGCTCGGCCTCTCGCGAATGGATTTCGCGTTCCTGCATGTCGTCGAGGACCATCCGTTCACGGTCTTCGACCTCGAAGCGGAGAACGATTACAAGGCCCCGCTCGCGCCCGAGCGAGGCCAAGCCATCGCGTTGGGCGACCGGGAGTGGTTGGTGACGCTGACCGGCCGAAAGGAGGTCAAGGGCAGCCGGCAGGGCCTACCCGACCCGATCCTGCTGCGCCTCCATCACCGCTCGACCTACTCCGACATGGAGGCACTAAGCCGTCAGGTCTCGGACTTCGCCTGCCATTCCTGGCGGACCTTCATGCCGGCTAGGCTGCCTGTCACGCTGGGGTACGCCGACCAGATCGCGCGGCAGCTTTCCGGGCTCGAACGCACGCCGGGCTGGGACCGCGACGCCGTCGCCGGCAGCCGTGTCATGAGGCGACCGTGGTTCCTGTGAGCGAGGGGCCGACCGTCGCCGCCGTTCGGGCCGGTCTCGTCGCGGCCACCGCGGTGGAGGACGACGCGCCGCTGTTGCTGGCGTTCCGCTCGTTCGTCCTCGACGACCACGATCCGCTCACCGGCCTTGCTTCACGGGCAGCGGAGGCGTTCGGCAACCCCGGGGAGCGGGCGGCCCGGCATGTCGCGATGCTCGGTTACGCGGCCGCCGCCCGGCGATTGCCTGACGCCTTGGCACCTGTCCTGGCGGACGGCATCCGGTGGATCGCCGAACGGCCGTGGCATCGTCCGCTGCGGGAAGCGACGCTTGAGGCCGACGGAGTGTCGATGCTAGGCGTGGCGCTCGGATCGCGCGAATGCGACGACGCGCTCCGGCCCCCGCTTGCCGAGCTCGCCGTGAAAAGCGCCGGGATGCAGACGTTGTCCCCGCTTAATCGGTCCCTGGTGGCCGCGGCGGCACATGTCCTGGGAGCGGCCGGCCGACCGGACCTGTCGGTGATGCTGCCCGAAGTGCGGGTGGCCCTTGCTGATCTCGCGCTGATGCCCGTGGACGAGGCAAGCGGACCGCCTGCGTGGCGCGCCGCCTTGCGGTACGTGCCCGGGGATGGCGGTCCCGCTCGGGCGCCGCTCACGCTCCGGGCGTTCGACGCCCTGTGCGACCGCAACATGCCGGCCAGGCTCGGGCGCCTGGAAGCGCGGGACGTCGTGCGGGTCCTCGAAGGCGTGGTCCGCTCGTTCCAGTCATGGACCTGGGAGGACCGTCCCCGGACGCCGAACTCGCCGGCGGTCAAATGGCACATCGAGAACGAGTATCACGTCCAGAACCTTCTCTGGGCGGTGCTCGCCCCCCTGTTTCCTGACCTCAGGGCCGAGGAGTACGCCGCGCCCGTCGGGCACAAGAACCCCCGCATGGACCTGACCATCCCGAGCCTGAGGCTCGTCGTCGAGGCCAAGTTCATCCGGGCGGGCAAGAGCTTCGCGGACATCCAGGAGGAGATTGCCGCGGACCACACCCTCTACGGGCTGGACAGCCGGTGGGATGTGCTGATCCCGTTCATCTGGGACGATTCCCGCCGGGTCGAACAGCACGCGACCCTGCTCCAGGGGCTACGAGGCATGCCGAAGGTCTATGACGCCGTCGTGATGCCGCGTCCGGGCGGGATGGAGCGGGACACGGGCATCGAGGTGCCCGCGAGACAGACCCGCAAGCGCCGTGATCCGATGGTCGCCAAGGCGGCCTCGTCCCGGAAAGTGAGAGCGGCGAGCGTTCCCGAGAAGCTTTGACCTTCATCAGGCGATTGGCACTCGCTGCCTCAATGGCTTTCCGGGAGACGGGCTGACTTCCCCTGAAGGGCGGGAACGACGCCTGCTCCGTTTTTCCTCATGTCCGGGCTATGAGGGCTTCGACTTCGCAGTCCCGAAGGGCTTCATAAAGGTATCCCGAAGGGAGGCGGGCTTCAGCCCGGCCTTGACCAGCGCGACCTCGCAGCGCTCGCGCAGGGCGTCTGGTTCCCCTGCCGCCCCCACTAGGTCGGCCAACACGCCCCTCAGGACGCTCACCACCTTGGTGACTTCATCCAAGCGGAAGGCAAAGCTGCCGACTGGCGTTGCCTTCTCGTCTGCTACTGCCTCCGGCAGCGCCGACACCCGCACCGCCTCGCGCCCGGGGTATGCCTGCTTGAACCAGTGCTCTGCTTCAAGCAGTTGCGCATGGTCCTTCTTGTATAGCGGATTGTCCTCGTCCTTCTCGCTCTTGGCCTCAATCACAAAGTCGAAAGCAGCGTCCGTCCGCCAGAGCACGTCGGGCCCGACGCCATGCACCTTTTCCGGCCGTTCGGCGTCGAAGCCAAGGTACGCGCCGAGGTGCGCCAGCGCTTCCTCGTAACGCGTCGCGGACGCTTCGGGAACGAGGTCACTGACCGCCTCGTCGAAGTCCGCGAGCATGGCCGCGCGCCGGTCGTACTCGGTCAGCCGCTTCACAATCGCGGCGGACTGCTTGCCCGGCGCGGGCCGCGGCACGTAGGCAGGCCGCTTGCGCGGCGGGCTGTGGTTGTTGTTGACCGAATAGGCGGTGGTCTGGAGCGTCTGACCCTTCGCATCGTCATCCATTTGGTGAGCGATACGCGCGGCGAGGGCAGCGAGCCAGGCGCGACGCTGGGCATCAGCCTTCAACGCTACGTCGCCCATCAGCGTCTCGATGGCGGCAAGGGCCTTCTCGTACTGGCCGAGCCTCTGAAGCCTGAACGCCTTGCGCTCCACCGCCGCAACCTTAAGCGCCAGCATGTCGACGGGCGCCGCATGCGCGGCGTCGGCCAGTTCTGATGCGTGGTAGCCCACCCAGTCCGGATCGCGCCTGAGGCATTTCAGGATGGTATCGCCCACCTCCTTCGAGGTGGCGACCGCCTCGCTTACCTCCTGCCCCAACTTGAGCTGCACGCGCGTGCTGGCCGTCAGGAAATCGAGGTTCTTCTTGCGGCCAATCCAACCCACGAGCTTGGTGCCGATCAGCATGATTACGCAGAAGTCGGCGCCACCGCGCGTGCCTCGGCCGATACCTTGCTCGATGCGCTGAGCGAGGAGCGAGTTGACCGCGGCATCAGCCACGACATTCATGCGGAAAACGTCGTAGTTGGAGGTGCCCTGGGGCAAATTATCCATCACGAGGAAGCGGCAAGCCGACCCGGCGAGGTCGATGCCATCGTAGCGGTTGGCGAGCACGAGCGGTCCATAGATCTCGCCAGCCTGCATGGCGGCCACCTTCTCGGACACGGCGGCGGTCTTCTCGGGATAGTCGGCGATGTCGGCCCATTGCTTGGCGGCCGCCCCGGACGGCGTCAGGATCGCGACACCCTGCTTATGTTCCGCGAGCCAAGTGGCAAGCCCCTTGACCAGCGGCACGATGGGGTCGCTAAGCTTCATCAGCCCCGGCACCAGGATCATACGCTCGCCCACGCCCGCCAGCGAAGTCGAGGTGATGGGCTTGCCGACCGCGTCCGGCAAGGCGCCGAAGGTCCGAACAATCTCGCTGTCGTCGGCAATCGTCGCCGACATGTAAATCCTGCGCTTCGCGTCGTCGAAGGTCGGCAGCATGTCAACCGGCGGGAAGATGGGCGTGATGCTGATCCCCGACTTGCTGAAGAGGCAATGGCAGACGCCGAGGTTGTCGCGCAGGAAAGGCCAGACGAAGGGGTCAATGTCATCGACCTTCCCCGAGAGATACTGCTGCACCTCGTCGAGCTTGCGGTGCCAAGCCCAACTCGGGACCTCGATGACGCCGAACTCCTTGCCGTTGACGATGTCGGCGAACGAACCGTTGCGTCCGATTTCCTTGAAGGCAGGTCGGAAACGGTCGGCCAGTTCGGTGTAGACTTCCTTGTGATCCTTCGCCGAAATATCGAGGCTGAACGCCTCGCGGACGGACGATAGGGCGACGTGGGCGTCGTCGAGCACGATGGCTCCCACCCTGACAACCTCTTGCCCCGACCCGCGAACACCGAACTTGCTGCGCCCGTTGAACAGCGTCTCGTAGGCACCCACGAGAACGGCCTTGCCGTCGTGGAACTCCGCCGGCAACGGTTGCCCCCTGGTATAGGGAAGGGCTGGAATGCCGTACTCCTTGCTCTTGGCTAGTGGTCTGAGTTAGAGATCTGTGTGCAGAATCGGCTGACACTGGCCAAGATCGCGTCGGCTGACTTGGTCCAGACGAATGGCCTGGGATGAGCGTTGGTTTCGGCGATGTAGTCTCGGATCGCGGCCTCCAGGCCCTCTGTGCTGCTGAACGCACCGCGCTCCAGCCGACGCCGGCTCAGAACGGAGAACCAGCACTCCACGAGATTGAGCCACGACGCGCTCGTCGGCGTGAAGTGAAGGTGGAACCGCGGATGCTGGACCAACCAGTCATGCACTAGGGTCGTCTTGTGCGTCTTCAGGTTGTCGAGCACGAGATGCACCTCCAGATCGCGTGCGACGCTGCTCTCGACCTGCTCCAGGAATGCGCGGAACTCGACGCTGCGATGACGCGGCTTGCAACTCCCGATCACCGTTCCGGCTTTCACGTCGAGGGCGGCAAACAGGTCGAGCGTGCCATGCCGGCGATAGTCGTGTGTCACGCGCTCGGCCTGGCCCGGCCGGAGGGGAAAGGCTGCAGCCGTACCCTGCACCGCCTGGATCTGCGGCTTCTCGTCGACGCACAACACCAGCGCGCGATCGGGTGGGGCGAGGTAGAGGCCGACGACGTCGCGCACCTTCTCCACGAACGCCGGATCCGCGGAGAGCTTGAAGGTGTCGGCTTGGTGCGGCCGCAGACCGAAGGCGCGCCAGATGCGTGACACCGCACTCTGGCTCATGCCCGTACGGCGCGCCATCGCGCGGGTGCTCCAGTGCGTGGCGTTGGCCGGTGCCTCTTCCAGAGTGAGAGCGACCAGGCGCTCGACGGCCTCGTCATCGATGCTGCGGGGCGCGCCGGAGCGCGGCGCGTCGACCAGCCCCGGCAGCCGATGCGCGGCGAAGCGGCCCCGCCAGAGCGCCACCGTCTGGCGGCTGACCCCCAGTGCCGTCGCCACCCCCAGGTTGGTCGCGCCCGGTTCGGCACAGGCCAGGATGATGCGCAGGCGCGAAACCAGCGCCCGCCCGGTCCCGTGTCGGCGCAGCAGGCGCTGTATCTCACCCTGCTCCTGCCGGCTGAGATCGAGAGCGACTGCCTTTGGGCCACGCGACATGGCGCACCTCCATCAGGAAGTACCCAACAATCCGCCTACCCGGCTAAACTGTCAAACCTCTTCTAACTCAGACCACT
>NZ_JBSVZN010000011.1:0-232493 GCF_054052225.1 Methylobacterium sp. JK268
TAGAGCATTTATCGTTCAGGTAGAAATGGCTTCGCTTGGCTGGACGTGGTCCCGCTCCTATGTGGATGTTACCTGGTGGAGATCAATCCTCAGGTGCACGAGGAGGAACCGTGCCTGCCGCCCTGTCCGTCGATCTTCGTCGTCGCGTCGTTGCTGCTCTGGAGCAGGGCTTGTCCTGCTCGCAAGTCGCCGAGCGGTTCGGCGTCAGCCCAGCCAGTGCCAGCCGGTGGCGCACCCAGTTGAGCTGCGACGGTTCGCTAGCAGCTGCCCCCATGGGCGGGGACCGTCGCTCGGCTGATCTCGAAGAGCACGCCTCGGTTCTGCTCGACCAGGTCGCGCGGACGCCCGACCTGACGCTGGCCGAGTTGAAGGGTCGTCTGTCCCGGCGCGGGGTCAAGACCTCGCTCAGCGCGATCGCGCGCCTGCTCACGCGGCACGGCCTGACATATAAAAAAAGACAGCGCATGCCGCCGAGCAGCAACTCCCAGACGTGAAGGAAGTCCGCGAGGCGTGGTTTGAGGACCAGCTCGACCTGGATCCGGAGCGGCTGGTGTTCGTGGACGAGACCGGGGTCAACACCAAGATGGCGCGTTTGCGCGGGCGAGCGCCCTGCGGCGAACGATGCCGGATGGCGACCCCGCACGGGCATTGGGCGAGCACGACGCTGGTGCTGGGCTTGCGCAGCGATGGGCTGGTCGCCCCGCATCTGCGCCGCGGCGCGATGACCGGTGCCGCATTCCTGGCCTACGTGAAGGAGGAGTTGGCGCCGAGCCTGCGCCCGGGCGACACGGTGATCCTCGACAACCTGTCGGCCCACAAGGTGGAGGGGGTGCGCGAGGCAGTCGCGGAGGTGGGAGCGCGGATCCTGTATGTCCCCGCCTACTCGCCAGACTTCAACCCGATCGAACAGGTGTTTGCCAAGATCAAGGCGCTGCTGCGCAAGGCGGCAGCGCGCAGCGAGGAGGCTCTGTATCGGGCCGTCCAGCGCATCCTGCGCTGCTTCAAGCCACGGGAGTGCGGCCGCATCATCGCTGCGTCGGGCTACGATGCCGACTGAGCCGCAAGCCAAGCTATTTCTAACTGAACGGCAAACGCTCTAGGCGCCGCTACTCCGCCGCGCGGTGGCGCGGCGCCGCGAGGATCTCGTCGTACAGGCGCAGCAGGTCGTCGGCCTGATCCGCCGCCCTGCGGACGGGCCCGGCCGCGGGCGGCGGCAATGCGCAATACCGCGCCGGGTCGTCGTCGATCGCGGCCAGGACCTCGCGCAGGGGCTGCGCCGTCCCCACGTCGATCACGAACCCGTCGATCCCGGGGCGCACCTCCTCGCCCATCGCGCCGCGGTCGCTCGCCACCACCCACAGACCGAAGGCCCGCGCCTCCCGCGAGACCAGCCCGAAGCTCTCCGCGCAGCGGGAGGGCGCCAGCAGCACGTCGAGGGAGCGGTAGAGGGCGGGCACCGCCTCCGGGGCCACCGGCCCGACGATCGTCACCGGCGTCGTGCCCCACACCTCCTCGCGCGCGGAGCCCGGGTCCTGCGCGAAGTCGACGAGCGTCAGGCTCAGGTTGCGGGTCGGCGTCGTGCGCAGGACCGCCTCGACCAGGGGCGCGCCCTTGTGCGCCTCGCGGCCGCCCACGTGGCCGAGCCGCACGCGCGGGCCCCGCCCCGGCTCCCGCGGCGCCACCGCCCCGAGGGAGAGCCCGTTCGGCACCGCCACGGCCCCGGCGATTCCGGCCTCCCGGTAGAGGCGCGCGAAGCTCTCCGACACCGCCAGCACCCGGTCGGCCCCGGACAGCAGGCGCGCAAGGCGCTGCCGCCGCGCGACCTGGGCCATCGCCCCGTAGGGCGCATCCACCTCCGGCGGCAGCGCCACGGGGGCGGGCCGCACCAGCCGGCCGTCCCGGTCGAGCAGGAACTGGTGGTCGGAGATCCACCAGCCGTCGTGAACCGTGACGAGGTGGGGCAGCCCGCGCGCCTGCACCTCCTCCAGCACCGAGGCGGTCAGGCGCTGCACGCAGTGGAGATGCACGAGGTCGGGGGCGGCGTGGTCGAGGAACCGGCCGAAGACTTCGCCCACCCGCGGGTTGAACGGCCGCCAGTCCACCCCCGGCTCGGCCGGAACGCCGATGCGCAGGACCGGCACGCCCCGATGGGCGTCGATCCGCGCGCGCTCGCGCGGGAAGGCGCCCTCGTCGCTCGCGGCCACCGCGAAGGCGAGGCGGTCGCCCGCCGCGTCGAGGAAGCGGTCGAGGTTGTCGGCCACCACCCGGGTCGCCCCGCCGATCGTCTGGGGCGGGAAGAACACGTTGACGAGCAGGATCCGCGGCTTCGTCCCCGCGAGGGCCGGCGCCCCCGGGCGGGCGGCCCCCGGCAGCGCCCGCGCCAGGGCCGCGGCGCCCGCCGCCAGGCCGTAATCGCGGCGCGCCTTGCGCCGGGCGGCGAGGCCGATGCGCCGCCGCAGGTCCGGATCCGTCACGAGCCGCTCGAGGGCGGCCTCCCACGCCTCCGGCGTGTCGACGATCAGGGCGTCCTCGCCGTCCGCCAGGACCTCCCGGTGCGTGCGGGTCCCGCTCACCACGGAGGGCACCCCGCAGACCGCCGCCTCCAGCCACTTGATCTCGCTCTTGGCATCCGCCGCCGCCCCCGGCAGCAGCACCGCCAGGTTGATCGCGGCGGCCGACAGCGCCTCCCAGTACTCGTCCGCCCGCGGCGTGAAGCCGAGCCGGTGGATCCGCTCGGCGACCGGCGCGAAGGCCGGGTCGAGCCGCAGATGGCCGGCGATCACCAGGCGCACCCGCTTGTGGCGCGTCATCACGCGCAACAGGGCCGGGCCGGCGAGCACGGTGAAGTCGCGGTTATGGGACCGCGTCCCCGAGCCGTAGAAGAGCGTCACCGGCGCGTCCGGATCCGCCGGCGCGGGATCGGGCCGCGCCAGGAACGGCGCGTTGCGCTCGTCGAGGCCGTTGCGCAGGAGGTGGCAGCGCCCCGAGCGCAGGAGCGGGCGCATGGCCTCGGCCAGCGCCGGGGTCGAGGCGAAGCCCTCCTCGCAGCGCGACAGGGCGAAGCGGAACAGGGGCACGGCCAGGAGCAGCCCGACATACTCCTCGGGCGAGATCTGCCCCTCGAAATCCGCGTAGGGCCCCGGCGAGTGGATCGGATCGAAGACGAGGTCGTCGATGTCGTAGACGGTCGGCAGGCCGAGGGCCCGGGCGTACAGGATGGCGTGCAGCACGTCCGGGAAGGCCGGGACGCGATAGAACAGGGCGGCCGCCGCCCCGGGCAGGGCCTCCCGGAAGGCGCCCGCCTCGCCCTGCCCGAAGATCTCGACCTCCCAGCCGGCCTGGGCGAGCTGGCGGCGGCGCTGCTCGACCCGGTAGTGGACGCATTGCGGCAGGTCGAGATTGGCCAGCATGACGAGCCGGCGCCCGGGGGCGGCGGGCAAGGGAGCCGGCAGCGGCTCGGCGCGGGGTAGGTCGTCCTCGAGACGGTGCAGGGCCGCCTCCAGGATCGCGTCCCCCTCCGGCCGCCGGCCCGCCCGGTAGGCCTCCCGGGCCGCCTCGACCGCGCCGTCGAAGGCGCGGCGCAGCACGGCGAGGGCCGCCTCGCGCCAGCGCGGGTCGCGGCTCCAGCGGGCCGAGGCGGCGCGCAGGGCGGTGAGCGCCCCCGGCAGGTCGCCCGCCGCCGCGAGGGCCTGGAGCGCGCCGACCTGGCTCCACAAACCGGCCTCGGGCCGGGCGGCGGCGGCCGCGAAGGCCTCGGCCGCCGCCGGCTCGCCGAGGGCTTGCAGGATCTCGGCGCGGCCGTGCAGGCGCCGGGCGGTCGGCCCGCCGCGGGCGAGGGCCTCGTCGAAGGCGCGCAGAGCCGGGACGAGACGTCCGTGCCGCCGGTGCCACTCGCCGACGCGGGTGAGGAAGGCGGCAGCCCCGGGCCCCGACACGATGTCGAGCCGTCCCTGGGGGAAGCCGGTCTCCAGCCACTGGGCGAGGAGTTGCGAGGGCCGCAGGCGCCGGCCCCCGCGCAGGCTCGCCCGGTAGGTTTCGGCGTCGAAACAGGCGGGCAGACCGGCCTCGCCGATCAGGTCGGTGACGTGGGCGGCCTCGTTGGGCACCCATCCGCGCTCGATCCCGGTGCTCAGCCAGTGACGGTAGAGTGCCGCGTCCTCGGCGATGCCCGCGACCCCGTAGACCGCGCGGTAGAAGGCGGGATCGAACGCCGCGTCGGCGGCGATGGGCGCGAGGCGCGCGATGCCCCGCGCGGCGAAGAGGCGGATCCCCTCCGCGCGGGTCGCGGGCGGCGCCTCGATCCAGTCGGCGTTGAGGAGGCCGAACTGGTCGAGGTCGAAGCGCAGCAGCCAGCGGCCCGGGACGAGGCCGTGCGCCCGCAGGAAGTCCGCGAAAGCCTCCCGCCCCGCCTCCGGCTCCAGCCCCGCGCGGCGCGCGAAATCCGCCTCCTCGCCCGAGAGGTCGAGGGCGTGGCGCCGCTGCTCCGCGCGTCCGTCGGCAAGGTAATGGGCGACGGATTGCCAATCCTCGGTGAGGCGGTCGGCGAGGTCGGGGTTGAGGTCGCGGTAGAGGCCGGGATTGAAGCCCTCCGGCAGGTCGCCATGCCGCGCCGCGAGATGCGCCAGATAGGCCGCGCGCGTGGGAAACCGCCCCTCGGCCCGGCCGTGGCGCAGGTAATGCGTCAGCAGGGCCTCCGGCGCCATCCGCGCGAGGTCGGGATAGAGCCGCCGGTAGAAGTCCGGCTCGAACGCCACGGGCACGCGGCGCCGCGCGCCCGGGAGGAGCCTCCGCCGCAGCGTGTCGAGGATCGTAATCCGGCGCTGCGGCACGTGGCGCTCCCGCGAGGGCCCGTCCGGATCGGGCGAACGGACCGGGATGGTCGATCTCCCCAGCCCGGGATGCCGGGCCCCGCAGCGGCGTCGCGCGACGGAGAGGTGTCCGGTTCGTCGCGGAAAATTCCGTCCGATCAACGCGCTAGCGCAGCACCCGGCGGTCCCGCGACCGGGCGCCGCTCTAGCACGGCCGCGACCCGGCAGGCAACGCGGCCCGGCCGTTCAGGATCCCCCCATCGCGGCGCGCGTCGACGCGTCGCTGCCGATATCCTCCGGCCCCCGCATCCCGAGCACCGCGACGAGGCGCATGCGCGCGCGGCTGACCCGGCTCTTGATCGTGCCGACCGCCACCCCGCAGATCGCGGCCGCCTCCTCGTAGGTGAAGCTCTGCGCCCCCACCAGGATCAGGGCCTCGCGCTGGGGGGCGGGGAGGTCCGCGAGCGCGAGCCGGAAGGCGTCGAACTCGACATGCGCCTCCTGCTCCGGGAGGATCGCGAGCCGCGCCGCCTGGACCCCGTCCGCATCCTCGACCTCGCGGCGGCGCTTGCGCTGCTCCGAGTAGAACAGGTTGCGCAGGATCGTGAACAGCCACGCCGTCAGGTTGGTGCCGCGCTGGAAGGTGTGCGCCTTCGTCCAGGCCCGCACCAGGGTCTCCTGCACGAGGTCGTCGCTGCGGTCCGCGTCCCGCGTGAGCGAGAAGGCGAAGGCGCGCAGGGCCGGGATCGCTCCCAGCAGGAGCGCGCGCATCTCGGAATCGACGCCGGTCATGGGCAGCTCTCCTCTGGGCCGTCGCACGCGGCCCCCGCGCCCTCGTGTCCGAGGGTGCCCTGTTGGCCAGGGGCGCTCTCGTCGCGCGGGGCGTCCTCGCCCCCGAGGGCGGCGAGGAGCGTCGTGAATCGCTCCGGGATGGGGGCCGCGAGCAGCTCCGCGTAGGCGCGGCGGAGCGCGTGGCCGAGATCCTCCCGGCCGGCGGCGTCGATCGTCGGGGTGGGACGGGCCCGCGTGCGGCCGCTCCGGACCGCTCCGCGTGGCCGGCCCGCCGTGATATCCTCGGTCATCGCCGCTCGCTGCGGCCGCCATCGCGGCCCGTCGCCTCGTTCAGGATGCGTCGATGGCCGCACCCGATTGCGGATGCCGCACTAAAGCCACGGATTTTAATGAGGTCTGAAAACGATATTCAGCCAATCTTAATGAAGAAGCGTCGCATCGAGCTTCACTATTCTGCAGGAAGCTTGACCGGATCGGCGCCGGCGGCGCACGAATGGGGCGGGCCCGCGACGGGACGCCACTGTGGCGCCGATACGCTTGCCCGGTGCCGCGCCCGTCCTCACGTTACCGCCGACCAACGATCGGGGATTGTCTCTTGGTACCGTCGCTTCGCGTTCCCGCCGCCCTGGCGGCCCTCCTCACCGTCACGGCCACGCCGGTCCTCGCGCAGCGGGACGATCCGGGCCTGCAGATGAACTGCGCCAGCGACTATTTCCGCCTCTGCGCCGGCGCCGACCCGGACAGCCCCGAGGTCGAGCGCTGCTTCGAGCGCAATCGGGGCCGCCTCTCGGCGCAGTGCCGCGCGGCGATCAGCGCCTTCGACCGCGGCGAGCCGACGGGCGGCGCGCGGCGACAGTAGAGGCGGGCGGCCGCCTCCTACCCGGCGCGGTCGAGCCGCAGGATGCGGCAGGGATCGCCCGCCCGGGCGGCCGGGGCGTGGGGCGGGCGGATCAGCAGCGCCTCCGCGGTGGCGAGCACCGAGAGCATCGAGGAATCCTGCCGCGGCGCCGGGTGGACCCGGGGCGGCCCGTCGCCGGTCGTGTCGAGCCGCGCCCGCATGTAGTCCTGGCGCGCGTCGTTCGCGGGCAGGTCGTCGCCGAGGAGCGCGGGCTCGCTGCGATCCTCGCCGGCGCGCGGGTCGCCGAGGAGCGCCCGGATCAGGGGGCGCACGAAGACGAGACCGCAGACGACCGAGGAGACCGGGTTCCCGGGCAGCCCCAGCACCGCCATCGGGCCGAGCCGCCCGTGCATCAGGGGCTTGCCCGGCCGGATCGCCACCCGCCAGAAGCCGAGGTCGAGCCCCTGGCGCACCAGCGCCGACTGGACGAGGTCGTGGTCGCCGACCGAGGCGCCGCCGAGGGTCAGCAGCAGGTCGGCCCCGTCCTCCCGCGCGCGGGCGATGGCGGCTTCGAGGTCGGCGAAGCGGTCGCCCGCGATGCCGAGGTCGATCGCCACCGCGCCCGCTTCCTCGGCCAACGCCGCGAGGGCGAGGCCGTTCGACGCCACGATCTGGTCCCAGGCGGCCGGCTCGCCGGGGCGGACCAGCTCGTCGCCGGTGGCCAGGATCGCGACCCGGGGCCGGCGGCGCACCGGCAGGGTCGGGTGGCCGCCCGCGGCGGCGAGCGCGAGCCGCTGCCCGTCGAGCCGGGTGCCGGCCGCGAGCAGGAGGTCGCCCTGCCGGAAGTCGAGGCCGCTGCCGCGCAGGTGGCGGCCGGGCGGGTTCGCCACGAGAAGGCGCACAGTGCCCTCGCCGGGCTCCGCATCCTCCTGGATGACGATGGTGTCGGCGCCCTCGGGCATCGGCGCGCCGGTGAAGATGCGCGCGGCCTCGCCGGGGCCGACCGGCCCCCGGAAGCCGTGGCCGGCGGCGCTGGTGCCGACGAGCCGCAGGGTGACGGGCGCCCCCGCGAGATCGGCGCTGCGCACCGCGTAGCCGTCCATGGCGGAGGTGGCGAAGGGCGGCTGCGTGCGCAAGGCCCGCACCTCCTGCGCGAGGGTGCGGCCGGCGGCGCGCCCGACCGGCACGGTCTCGGCCGGGAGCGGCACGGCTCCGGCGAGGATGCGGCCGAGGGCCTCGGCGACGGGGAGGAGGGGGCTCATGCCTGATCCGCCGCGTAGGGGCCGGAGCGGCCGCCGCTCTTCTCCAGGAGCCGGATGCCCTCGATCCGCATGGCGCGGTCGACCGCCTTGACCATGTCGTAGACCGTCAGGCAGGCGACCGAGACGGCGGAGAGCGCCTCCATCTCGACCCCGGTCGGTCCCTGGACCTTCACCTCGGCGGTGACCCGAATGCCGGGGAGCGCCGGGTCGGGCTCGCACTCCACGCGGACCTTCGCGAGGAGGAGCGGGTGGCAGAGGGGGATGAGCTCGTGGGTGCGCTTGGCCGCCATGATGCCGGCGAGCCGCGCGGTGCCGAGCACGTCGCCCTTCTTGGCGTCGCCCTCCCGGATCAGGCGCAAGGTCTCGGGGCGCATCACGATCGCGCCCTCGGCGCGGGCGGTGCGGGCGGTGGGCGCCTTGTCGGAGACGTCGACCATGTTGGCCGCGCCGGTCGCATCGAGGTGGGTCAGGCTCGGCATGGGGTGCGCTCCGCGTCGTCGAACCCGCCTTCCGTCGGAAGGAGTTCATGAGTCAGGCGCGGGATCCCCTCTCCCGTGCGGGAGAGGGGTAGGGGTGAGGGTCCAGGTGGTTCAGCAAGCTGTCTGAAGCGTCCCGCTCCCAGCACTGCCGTTCAGCCAGATTGCGGCACGGTCCGGGACCCTCACCCCTGCCCCTCTCCCGCACGGGAGAGGGGTTCCCCGCGTTTCATCGGTCGGCCGGTGACGGCCTAGCCGCCCCCGAACAGCAGCCGCCGCGTCGCCGCCGCGACGTCGGCCTCGCGCATCAGGCTCTCGCCGACGAGGAGCGTGCGGATGCCGGCGTCGGCCAGCCGCTGCACGTCCGCGTGGCCCGCGATGCCGCTCTCGCCCACCACGATCCGGTCCGGCGGCACCAGCGGCGCCAGCGCGAAGGCGGTGTCGAGCGAGACCTCGAAGGTGCGCAGGTTGCGGTTGTTGATGCCGATCATGCGCGTGCCGAGCGGGATCGCCCGCTCCAGCTCGGCCCGGTCGTGGACCTCCACCAGCACGTCCATGCCGAGATCGTGGGCCGTCTCGACGATCGCCGTCGCCTCCGCGTCGTCGAGGCTCGCCATGATCACGAGCACGCAATCCGCGCCCCAGGCCCGGGCCTCGTAGACCTGGTAGGGCTCGAACAGGAAGTCCTTGCGCAACGCCGGCAGCGCGCAGGCCGCGCGCGCCGCCGTCAGGTAGTCGGGCCGGCCCTGGAAGGAGGGCTCGTCGGTGAGGACCGACAGGCAGGTGGCGCCGCCCTCCGCGTAGGCGCGGGCGAGGGAGGGCGGATCGAAATCCGCACGGATCAAGCCCTTGGACGGGGAGGCCTTCTTGATCTCGGCGATCAGCGCGGGGCGGCCCTCGGCGAGATGCGCCGCGATCGCCCGGGCGAAGCCGCGGGGCGGATCGGCCGCCTCGACCCGACGCTCCAGCTCGGCCAGCGGCACGCGCAGCTTCGCCTCGGCGACCTCGCGGCGCTTGTAGGCCTCGATATGGGCGAGCACGTCGGGGGTCGGGGGCTTGTCCACCACGGGCGCGGGGGGGGTCGCGGTCACGGGCATCTCCCTTCGCGGCTGCCTTGCCGCCGTCAGGCGTTGGAGACGGCGACGAGGCGGTCGAGGACGGCGCGCGCCGCGCCCGTGTCGATCGCCTGGCTGGCCCGGGCCACCCCCTCCGCCAAATTAGCGGAGCGTTCCGCGACCACCAGAGCCGCCCCGGCATTGAGCACCGCGATGTCGCGGTAGGGCGTGCGCGCCCCGTCGAGGACGGCCCGCAGCGCCGCCGCGTTGGACTCCGGATCGGCCCCGCGCAGGTCCTCGGGCGCGGCGAGCGCGAGACCGACCTCCCGCGGATCGATGGTGAAGCGCCGGATGGCGCCGTTCTCCAGGGCCACCACGGCGGTGGGGCCGGTGGTGGTGATCTCGTCGAGCCCGTCGGAACCGTGGACGGTCCAGACCCGGCGGCTGCCGAGATCGGCCAGCACGCGGGTCAGGGGCTCGGCCAGGGAGGCGGCGTAGACCCCGAGCAGCTGGCCCCCGACCCCGGCCGGGTTGCAGAGCGGCCCGAGCACGTTGAAGAGCGTGCGGGTGCCGATCTCGACCCGCACCGGCGCCACGTGCCGCATCGAGGCGTGGTGCGCCTGGGCGAACATGAAGCAGAGTCCGGCCTCGGCGAGGCAGCGGGCGAGCGCCTCGGGATCGAGCCCGAGCCGCACGCCGAGCGCCGCCAGCACGTCGGCCGAGCCCGAGCGCGAGGAGGCGGCGCGGTTGCCGTGCTTGGCCACCGGCACGCCGCAGGCGGCGGTGAGGATCGCCGCGAGGGTCGAGACGTTGTGGCTGCCCGAATGGTCGCCGCCGGTGCCCACGATGTCGATGGCGCCCGCGGGCGCGGCGACGCGGACCATGCGCTCGCGCAGGGCCCCGGCCGCGCCGACGATCTCGTCGTTGGCCTCGCCGCGCACCCGCAGGGCCATCAGGAAGGCGCCGGCCTGGGCGTGGGTGACCTCGCCGGAGAGCAGGTGGTCGAAGGCGCTGCGGGCCTCCTCGCGCGTGAGCGCCGCACCCGTGGCGACCTTCGCCAGGTAGGGCTTGAACGAATCCATGACGGGCCTTGGCAGTCTCAGCGCGGCGGGTGTGTCACGGCTGCGTCAATGCACGCCGGCGGCGGCCTTGTCACCCCGGCGCGCAGCGTTCCAGTCCCCGGCGAG
The DNA here is from genome assembly GCF_054052225.1 of Methylobacterium sp. JK268. Taxonomy (NCBI): domain Bacteria; kingdom Pseudomonadati; phylum Pseudomonadota; class Alphaproteobacteria; order Hyphomicrobiales; family Methylobacteriaceae; genus Methylobacterium; species Methylobacterium sp. JK268. The sequence goes on from NZ_JBSVZN010000011.1 coordinate 10,419, forward strand.
GTCGAGGAAATTGCGCACCATGCGCTCCCCGTGCTGGGAGAGGATGCTCTCCGGGTGGAACTGCACCCCGTGGAGCGGCCGGCTCGCGTGTTCCAGCGCCATGATCAGCCCGTCCGCCTCCGCGGTGACCACGAGGTCCGCCGGGCAGGTGGCGCGGTCGACGATCAGCGAGTGGTAGCGGGTGGCCGCGAAGGGCCCGTTGATGCCGCGGAACAGCCCGGTGGCCCGGTGCTCGACGGTCGAGACCTTGCCGTGCATCGGCTGGGGCGCGCGCACGACAGTGCCGCCGAAGGCCTGGCCCATCGCCTGCAGGCCGAGGCAGACGCCGAGCATCGGGATCGCGTCGCTCAACTCCCGGACCACGTCGAGGCAGATCCCGGCCTCGCTCGGCGTGCAGGGGCCGGGCGAGAGGACGAGCGCATCGGGCGCGTGGGCGCGGATCTCCGCGACGGTGATCGCGTCGTTGCGCACCACCGCGACCGAGGCGGCGAGCGGCCCGATCAGGTGCACGAGGTTCCAGGTGAAGGAATCGTAGTTGTCGATGACGAGGATGTCGGCCATGGCGTCGCGCTCGGGATCCGGGCCGGTGTGGGCGGCGGGGCGGGTGGGGTCAAGGGGCGGGATCAAAACCGGGCTTGTCTCGGCGGCCTGCCGGACCGGGCCGGCATTCGGTCGGGCGGCTCAGAAGAAGGCGGCGGGGCTCAAGCCGAACCGGCGCGAGAGATCGCGGATCTGCCGCACGTCCAGATCCCGCCGCCCCGCCAGGATCTCCGCGACCGCGTCGTCAGTTCCGATCTCCGGAAGGTCGCCCTCCTTGAGACCGTGCGCTTCCATCAGCGTGCGCAGGATCGCGGCCGCACCAATCTCCGGGAGCGGGAAATGGGCGTCGTCGTAGTCGCCGATGAACTTGCCGAGAGTCGCGACGAGCCCCGCCAGCGGGTGGTTCTCGTCGTCCGCGCCCTGATCGAGCAGGGCGTTCATGACGGAGACGGCAGTGTCGTACTCTGCCTCTGTCACGATCGGGTGGAGCGGAACCTTCTTGGCGATCTCACCGTAATGTCCGGCGATCTCTTCCACATCGGCGGCGTTGAGCATCACGGCTTCCACGAGTCGTACTCCTTGTGCGTCAGAACCTCGCGTATGAACAACATCTCTCGATTGAAATGAATGGTCGCGATGATGCGAAACTTGTTGCCTCCGATATCAAATATGTAAAATTTCTCGACACGGTCCACCGCGTTGAAGGTGCGTTTCAGGTCGGCAAAATTTCCGAAGGTGCCGGACTCCATGATCTTCCGCCAGGCTTGAAGCGGTGTCGCCGCGGCCGGATGGCGCGCCGCGAACGCGACCAAAGCCTTGTTCGAGACCACGCGCATCGCATCTGTCACCCCCGGCCAAGGAATCGGACAATGGCGCCGCCTCCGGGGAAAGGGCCGCCGAGTCCATCGGACGGAAGTGCGGCCGGCGCGGAGCCCCGCCTCACTGCCCCCGCCGGGCCTGCGCGGCGAAGCGCACCGCCTCCTCGGCGGCCCGGAACTGGGCCTTGGCCTTGTTCACGCATTCCTGCTGCTCGGAGGCCGGGTCGGAATCGTACACGATGCCGGCGCCCGCCTGGACGTGCATGCGCCCGTCCTTCACCACGGCGGTGCGCAGCACGATGCAGGTGTCCATCTGGCCGTCGGCGCCGAAATAGCCGATGCAGCCGGCATAGGGCCCGCGCTTCTCGTGCTCCAACTCGTCGATGATCTGCATCGCCCGCACCTTCGGGGCGCCCGAGACGGTGCCGGCCGGGAAGCCGGCCACCAGGGCGCCGAGCGCGTCGTGGCGGGGGTCCAGCCGCCCCACCACGTTCGACACGATGTGCATCACCTGGCTGTAATATTCGAGGAAGAACGAGTCCGTGACCGTCACGCTGCCGATCTCGGCGACGCGCCCGACATCGTTGCGGCCGAGGTCGAGGAGCATCAGGTGCTCGGCCCGCTCCTTCGGGTCGGCCAGGAGCTCGTCGGCGAGTGCCCGGTCCTCCTCCGGCGTGGCGCCGCGGCGGCGGGTGCCGGCGATGGGCCGGATCGTGACCTCGCCGTCGCGCACCCGCACCAGGATCTCGGGCGAGGAGCAGACGATCTGGAAGGTCCCGAAATCGAGGTAGCAGAGGAAGGGCGCCGGGTTCACCCGGCGCAGGGAGCGGTAGAGCGCGAAGGCCGGCAGCGCGAAGGGCGCCTCGAAGCGCTGCGAGAGCACGACCTGGAAGATGTCGCCGGCCGCGATGTACTCCTTGGCCCGCGCCACCATGGCGTGGAAGGCCTCCGGGGTCGTGTTCGACACCGAGTTGGGCGGGGGGATCTCGGTCGGGTTGGCGCGGGCCTCGACGGGGAGCGGGCCTTCGAGGATGTCCGCGACGCGCTCCAGGCGCGCCAGCGCGGCCTCGAAGGCGGCGCGGGGCTTCGTGCCCGGGGCGGGCCGGATCGGCGTCACGACGGCGATCTCGTCGCGCACGGCGTCGAACACCACCATGATGGTCGGACGGACCAGGATCGCGTCCGGCACGCCGATCGGGTCGGCCTTCGGGGGGCCGAGCCGCTCCATCTCCCGGACCATGTCGTAGCCGAGATAACCGAACAGGCCGGCGGCCATGGGCGGCAGGGCCGGATCGGACGGCAGCGCGCTCTCGGCGATGAGGGCGCGCAGGCTCTCGAGCGGCGGGCGGTCGTCGGGAATGAAGCGGTCGAGGGCGGGCGCATCGGCGCGGGCGGCGCGCCCGTCGGTGCAGCGCCAGACGAGATCCGGGTCGAGGCCGATCATCGAGTAGCGCCCGCGCACGGCGCCGCCCTCGACGGATTCGAGCAGGAAGGCCGTGCCGGACCACTGCGCCCGCAGCTTCAGGAAGGCCGCGACCGGCGTCTCCAGGTCAGCGACGAGGGTGGCGCGCAGCAGCACGGGGGTGCCCGCAGCGAGGGCGGCGTCCGCGGCGTCGAGCGTGGGTGTGACCAGCATGGGGAACTCGGGGGAGTGGGCGGAGAGCTTCGGCGCAGGGTTGGGGGATCGCGGCTTTCACCTCCCCCCTTTTCCGGACGACTGAAGCGCCAGCGGAAGGAGATCCGGAAACCAGATGACGACTCGCCGCGAAGCGGCTCCGACTCCCAGCCGCGTTGCTGACAAGCGGACGCTTCGCGTCTTCTTGTGCTGGTTTCCGGGTCGCATTCCGCTGGCGCTGCATGCGCCCGGAAAAGGGGGGAGAGCAAGGGCGAAAATCTCGGCGCCCTCACCCGGGGACGGGATGCGTCCTGGATCAATACTCGCCGCCGATGGCCCGCCGGAAGGCGGCCTGGTTGATGGAGACGCCTTCCTCCTTCTGGGCGTCGGCGATGTACTCGGCGAGGAGGTCGTCGCCGAGCGCCTGCCGGAACTGGCCCTCGACATTGCCCTCGGCGCCCGGCGCCAGCGGCGAGACGACCGCCTCCGTCACCGTGAAGGCGACCCGGACCTTGTCGCCGGCGCTCGCCGAGCCGGCCTTGCCGACCGGCGTCGCGAAGATGCGGCCGATGCTCTCGGGCGTCAGCCCGTCCTTGGCACGGCCGCGGGCGAGGTCGGTCGCCGTCTTCGCCTCGACGCCCAGGGACGACGCCACGGCCTCGATCGCCTCGCCCTTGTCGAGGCGCTCGGCCGCCTCGCGGGCCTTGGTGGCGAGGCGGTTCTCGACCTCCTCGGCCGTCCACTGGCTCACCACCTGGTCGCGCACCTCGTCGAGGGGGCGGTCATGGGCCGGGTCGATGCGGGTGACGTCGTACCAGACGTAGCCCCCCGAGCGGGTGCGCAGGGCCTCGCTGTCGGCGCCCATGTCGGCGCGGAAGATCGCCGGCAGCACGGCGTCCTTGTCCGGCAGGCCCTCGACGGGCGCGCCCTTGGGATCGCGTCCCTGCGCGTCGGTCGCCGGGATCGTCACCAGGGACAGGCCGCGCTCGCGGGCGATGTCGGCGAGCGGCTTGGCGCCGGCCCGCTGGTCCTCGATGGCGTCGTGGACCTTCTCCAGGTCGTCGCGGGCGCGCTCACGGGCGATCTCGGTGCGGATCTGGTCCGTCACCGCGTCGAAGGGCTTCACGCTGCCGGGCGCGATGGCGGTGACGCGCAGGAGCACGGTGCCGAAGCGGCCCTTCACGGGCTCGCTCACCGCGTCCTTGTCGAGCTTGAAGGCGGCGTCGGCCACGGCCGGATCGAACAGCTCGGCGCGGGTGAAGGTGCCGAGGTCGAGGCTCTTGGGGTCGAGGCCGCGCTCGGCGGCCACCGCCTCGAAGGGCGCCTGCCCGCCGCGGATCTTGGCGAGCGCCGCGGCGGCATCGGCCTCGTTGGGGAAGACGATCTGCTGGATCGTGCGCTTCTCCGGCGTGCCGTAGCGGGACGTGTCGGCCTCGTAGCGGGCGCGGGCCTCCGCCTCGGTCACGGAATCCGGCTTGGCGAGGGTGGTCGGATCGAGGACGAGCAGACTCACGCCCCGGACTTCCGGCGCGCGGAAATTGCCCTTGTGCTCGTCGTAATAGGCCTTGGCCTGCTCGTCGGTGGGGGGCGGGATCTCGCCCGCCGCGCTCTCGGGCAGGAGCAGGAAGGCGGCCGCGCGACGCTCGGCGGTGTAGCGGTGGATCGCGTCGCGCACGGCCAGCGGCACCGGCAGGCCGGCGGTGAGCGAATCGGCGAGCTGGAGCCGCGCCGCCACGGCGCGCTGCTCCTGCACGAAGGCGGCCTCGGTCAGGCCCGCCTGGCGCAGGGTGTCGTTGAACACCGCGACGTCGAAGGCGCCGGTCGGGCCCTTGAAGGCAGGCTCCTCCTTGATCAGGCGCACCACCGTGTCGTCCGAGACTCGCAGGCCGAGTTCGCGCGTCTTCTGGTCGAGGGTCGCCTCGGTGACGAGCGCGCTCAGCACCTCCCGGTCGAGGCCGAGCGCCCGGGCCTGGTCGGGCGTGATCGGCCGGCGGGCCTGGCGGGCGAGGCGCTGGAGCTGGTTCTGGAAGGCGCTGCGCACCGCCTCCGCCGAGATCTTGGTGCCGCCGACCTGCGCCACCGTGGTGGTGCTGCCGCCGCGGAAGATGTCGCCGATGCCGAAGATCGCGAGGCCCGCGATCAGCAGGCCGAACACGACCGTGATGACGATCTTGCCGAGCCAGCTCTCGCTGGCGGCGCGGAACCCCTGGAGCATCCTGGTCCTCGACGAGCCGGCGGCCGCGCGCCCCGCGCACCGCCCCTTCCGAAGGGCCCGCGATAGCCCATCCGCGCCTCTGCGCAAAGTCCGGGCGCCGGCGCGGTTTGCGGTGGGAGGGGGCCTCTGTTACCGGCTACGCATCAACCTGGAGGGGAGCGCATGGGCGAGCGACCGCGGCCGCTGGTGGCGGGGAACTGGAAGATGAACGGCACGCGGGCCTCCCGCTCCGTCCTGGAGGCGGTGATCGCCGGGCTGTCGCCGGACCTCGCCGCCCGCATCGACGTGCTGATCTGCCCGCCCGCCACGCTGATCGACGCCTTCGCGGAGGCCGCCGCCGGCTCGCCCGTGCGGATCGGCGGGCAGGACGTGCACGCGGCGCCGAGCGGCGCGCATACGGGCTGCATCGCGGCCGAGATGCTGGCCGATCTCGGCGCCACCCACGCGATCGTCGGCCACTCGGAGCGGCGCGCCGACCAGCACGAGACGGACGCCGAGGTGCGCGACAAGGCGCGGGGGGCGCATCGCGCCGGGCTCGTCGCGATCATCTGCCTGGGCGAGACCCGCGCGGAGCGGGAAGCCGGCCGCACCCTCGACGTGGTGCGCGGCCAGCTCGCCGGCTCGCTGCCCGAGGGCGCCCGCGCCGCCGACACGGTGATCGCCTACGAGCCGGTCTGGGCGATCGGCACCGGGCTCACCCCGACGCCCGCCGACGTGGCGGAGGTGCACGGGCTGATCCGCCGGGAGCTGACCGGGCGGCTCGGGGACGAGGGCGCCCGGATGCGGATCCTCTACGGCGGTTCGGTGAAGCCGTCGAACGCCGCCGAGCTGATGGCGGTCCCGGACGTCGACGGGGCGCTGGTCGGCGGGGCGAGCCTCAAGGCGGAGGATTTCCTCGGGATCGCCGCCGCCTACGCCTGAGCGGCCCGCCGCCGGCCCCGCGCCAGGGCCGTGGCCAGCCGGTCGAGGAGCGCGCAGAGGCTCCAGTAGACCGCGCCCACGAACAGGAAGATCTCGGCCGGGTAGACCATGGCCCGGTTGTTCACCTGCGCGGCGACGAAGGAGAGTTCCGGCACGCCGATCACGTAGGCGAGCGAGGTGTCCTTGATCAGGGCGGTCCACTGGTTGACGAAGGACGGCGCCATCGCCCGCAGGGCCTGGGGCAGGACCACGAGCCGCAGCACCTCCCAGCGGCCGAGCCCGAGGGCGAGGCCCGCCTGCCACTGGCCGTCCGGGATGCTGCCGATCCCGGCCGCCACCGCGTAGGACAGGTAGGCGCCGCCCACGAGCGCCAGGGCGGTTGCCACGGTGCCGATCTCCGGGACGGCGATCCCGAGCAGGATCGGCAGCAGGAAGTAGCTCCAGAAGATCAGCATCAGCACCGGGACGGCGCGCAGCAGGCCGAGCACCGCCACCAGCGCCCGGCGCGCCGCGCCCCCGCTCATGGCGAGCGCGATGCCGAGGCCGAGGCCGAGCCCGCCGGAGGCGAGGCCGGAGAGGAGCGTGAGCCAGAGCGTCAGCGCCAGCCCGCCCAAAGGCCCGTCGGGCCACGCCCCGACCAGCAGGTAGTCGAGATGATCGGTGACGACCGCGAGGTTCATCGGCGGGCGGCCTGCCGGGGGCGTGCCGCCAGGGCGTGGCCCGCCGCCTCCACTGCCGCCACCGCCGCGACGTAGAGCAGGGTCGCGATGCCGAAGGCCTGGAAGGTCAGGAAGGTCTCGGTCTCCACCTGCCGCGAGGCGTAGGAGAGTTCGGCGAGGCCGATGGTCATGGTCAGGGAGGTGTTCTTGATCGTGTTGAGGTACTGGCCGACCACCGGCAGCCAGGCGATGCGCAGGCCCTGCGGCAGGACGACGTGCCGGAAGGCCTGGAGCGGCGTGAGGCCGAGCGCCAGGGCGGCCTCGCGCTGGGCGGGGCGCACGGCGTTGAGGCCGGCGCGGCATTCCTGCGCGATGTAGGCGGCGGCGTAGAGCGTCAGGCCGAAGAACCCGGCGAGCGTCTCGAAGGCGGGCCAGTGCAGCGCGCCGGGCGGCAAGTCGAGCGGCAAGTCGAGGGCGTGCGGCGCGTTCAGCCAGGCCGTCAGGCCGGAGGGCAGCAGGGCGGCGGCGCCGAAATACCAGAAGAACAGCTGCACCAGCAGCGGGGTGTTGCGCACGGCGCTCACGAAGGCCGCGGCCGCCCCGCGCAGGAGCCGGCTCGGCGCGACCTGCAGGACGCAGACCCCGAGGCCGAGCGCCGTCCCGGCGAGGCAGACGGCCGCCGACAGGGCCAGGGTCACCCCGAAGCCCTGCAGCAACCAGAGGAGGTAGTGCGGCGCCAGCGGCTCGCCGAGGACACCCATCCTGGCGGAGCCTCAGGTCCGGTCGCCGATCTTGAACAGCCGCGGCAGGGGCTGCGTCGTCTGCGGCCCGAACCAGCGGTCGTAGATCGCTGCCGCTTGGCCGCTCGCCTCCAGGTCCCGGAGGGTCCGGTTGACCACCTCCACGAGGGCCGCCTCGCCCTTCGGGATGCCGACGCCGATATAGTCGTTCGAGATGCTGAAGGCCGGGATCTCGTAGTTCTCGCGGTCCGGCACCTTCGCCAGCAGGCCGACGAGCTTCGGGCCGTCCTGGGTGATCGCCTGAACGTTGCCGTTGCGCAGGGCCGCGAAGGCGAAGGGCGTGTCGTCGAAGGCCACGACGGTCGCCTTCGGGTAGTCGCGGCGCAGCACGATCTCGTTGGTGGTGCCCTTGTCGGCCCCGATGCGCAGCCCGTTCAGCTGTTCGGGCGAGGACAAGGTCCCCTTCCGGGCCAGGAATTGCTGCCCGGACGCGAAGTACGGGATGCTGAAGTCGAGCTGCTTGGCGCGCTCCTCCGTGATGGTGAAGTTCGCCAGGACGAGGTCGACCTTGCCGGAGGTGAGGAGCGGAATGCGGTTCGCCGGGTTGGTGGGGCGCAGCTCCAGCTTCACGCCGATCGCGTCGGCAATGGCCTTGGCGTAGTCGACGTCGAGGCCAACGACCTGCTTGGTGGCGGGATCGACGACGCCGAAGGGCGGGTTGCCGTCGAAGGCCGCGACCCGCAGGACGCCGGCCTTCTTGATGTCGTCGAGACGGTCCGCCTGGGCGGCCCCGGCACTGAGGAAGGTCGCGAGGACGAGGGCGAGGAAGCGACGCAAGGATGTCTCCGTTGGTGAGGGCGCCGCGGGCGCGCGGCCCGCGGCCGGGATGGGGTCGTCAACCTCCGTGGACCGGGATCACCGAGCCGCGGTATTTCTCGCGGATGAAGGCCGCGACCTCGGGCGAGGTGAGGAGCGCGGAGAGGCGCTGCACCCGCGGGTCGGCGGCGAGCCGCTCCGTCGTGACGAAGATGTTGGCGTAGGGGTTGCCCTCGGCCTTCTCGAGGGCGAGGGCGTCCTTGGCCGGGGTGAGCCCCGCCTCGAGGGCGTAGTTGCCGTTGATCACGGCGAGCGCGACGTCGTCGAGGGAGCGCGGCAATTGCGGCGGCGCGACCTGCACGATGGCGAGTTTCTTCGGGTTGTCGGCGATGTCGGCGGGCGTCGCGAACTGGCCCTCGCCGAGGCCGGGCTTCAGCCGGATCAGCCCGTTCGCCTGGAGCAGGGCGAGGGCGCGGCTCAGATTCGTGACGTTGTTCGGCACCGACACCGTGGCGCCGACCGGCACGTCCGCGAGGCTCTTCACCTTGTTCGAGTACAGGCCGAGCGGCTCGATGTGGGTCGCCGCCGTCACGGCGAAGCGCGTCCCGAGCTGCGTCTCCTCGCTGCGCAGGTAGGGCGTGTGCTGGAAGAAGTTCGCGTCCGCGTCGCCGTCGCGCACCAAGGCGTTGGGCCGGATGTCGCCCGAGATCTCGATGATCCGGATGTCGAGGTCCGGGGCGAGCTTGTCCTTCACGAAGGACAGGATCTCCGCGTGCGGGACCGGGGAGGCCACGATCCGCAGCGGGTCCGCCGCGGCGGGACCGGCCAGCAGCGCGAGACCCGCGAGGGCGAGGAGGGTTCGTCGGGCGAAGACAGGCAACATGGATCGACCTCGGATGGGGCACGGCGCGTCAGGATGACGGAGGCGAGGATGTCGAGCGGCCAGTCTTCGCCGCCATCCTCATGAATATTCAGAACACATGAGAATGATCGTCGCGCAATCGCAGTCCGTCAACAGCAATCGGTTTCGTATTTGAGAGACAATGGAGAATGATGACTCTCACGGGCGGCCGATGTGCACGATGTCCTTCTCATCTTCCGAGGACGATGGCGGATCGCGACGGCGACGGAACGCCCGAGCCGGGAGACGGCACCGTGGTAAAGGATCCGTTCCGACTGGCGCGGGATTCTCTGACGTTGGGGCATGACCATGGTCCCTGTGCCAAATCGGGAGTCCCGCATCATGGTGTTGGATCGCATCCCCTCGTCCTCCGGGCCGTCGTCCCACCGGCCGCCCTCCGGGCCGACCGCGCTCACCGCCCTGCGGCCGGACGCGGTCGACTGGGTGGTCGAGCCGGACGAGGACGGGCGGTTCGCCGGACGGCGGGAGGTCCCGCGGCTCCTCGACGCGCGGCCCCTGCGGCGCGAGGAACGGCCCGCGTCGCCCTGGCCCCCGGGCCTGCGGGCCTTCGCGGAGGTGCTGGGTGCGCTGCTCTTCATCGCCGCCGGGATCTACGGGCCGCCGATCCTGGAATGCCGGGAGATGAAGCGTCAGGGCCTGTTCTGGGCCGACATGACGGTGCGGGTCTGCGTGCGCGAGCGCGTGGCCGAGCGGGTCCGCGCCGCGGACGACACGCTCACCCGGTTCGTCCGAGGGTTGTGAGGCGCGGGACCGCGCCGGCGGGTCCGGGACGCCCGCTCACCCGAACTGCTCGCGCAGGATGCGCTCGTCCAGGCTGTGGCCGGGATCGTGCAGCATCACGAGGTCGGTGGAGCGGTCGAGCTGGGTGTCGACGCGGGCCACGCGCCGGAACTCGGTGTGGTCGGCCACCGCCGAGACCGGGCGGTATTCCGGATCCTTGACCTCGATGCGGATGCGGGCGTGGTTCGGGAGCAGCACGCTGCCCTGGCGCCGCGGCCGGAAGGCCGAGATCGGCGTGAGCGCGATGAGCTGGGCCGAGATCGGCAGGATCGGGCCGCCCACCGAGAAATTGTAGGCCGTCGAGCCCACCGGGGTGGCCGCGAGCACGCCGTCGGCGATGAGTTCGGGCAGGCGCACCTGCCCGTCGATGGAGATCTTCAGCTTCGCGGTCTGGTGGGTCTGGCGGAGCATGTAGACCTCGTTGACCGCCCGCGCCGTGTGGGTGAGGCCGAGCACGTCCGTCACCACCATCAGGAGCGGGTGGACGACGCTGCGCTCCGCCTGCTCCAGACGGTCGGGCAGGTCGTCGAGGTGGAACTCGTTCATCAGGAAGCCGACCGTGCCGCGGTTCATCCCGTAGATCGGCTTGCCGGTGCCCATGAAGCGGTGGAGGGCCTGGAGCATCAGCCCGTCGCCCCCGAGCCCCACCACCACGTCCGCCTCCTCCGGCGCCACGTGGTCGTAGCGCTGCATCAGCAGGGCGGCGGCCTCGCGGGAGTCCGCCGTGGGGCTGGCGATGAAGGCCATCCGGTTGAAGCGCCGCGCCATGACCGTTCCGCCCCGCTTGACGCGGCGGGCCGCGGCCCGCTCACTCGGGACCGGCCATCGCCGTCATCGGGAGACGCATAGCATGGAGCGCCCGTTGCTCGTCTACACGACCTTTCCGGACGAGGAGACCGCGCTGGCGGTCGGGGAGGCGCTGGTGCGCGAGCGGCTCGCGGCCTGCGTCAACGTCCTGCCCGGAATGCGCTCGGTCTATGCCTGGAAGGGCGCGGTGGAGCGCGGGCAGGAGGTGGTGGCGTTCGTGAAGAGCCGGGAGGGGCTGGCGGAGGCGCTCGGCGCCGCGCTCAAGGCCCGCCACCCCTACGAGACGCCGATCCTCCTCCACCTGACGCCGTCCGGCGCCGATGCCGACACGCTGGCCTGGCTGCTCGCCGAGACCGGCGGGTGAGGCGTCAGGTCGGGCCGACGCCCCACTGGGCGGGCACCAGCTCGTAGCCCGCGCCGGCCCTGGCGATATGGCCGACCGCCGGGAAGGGCGCGTGGTAGAAGGCGACCGGCAGCCGCTCGGCGGCCGCCATCTCCAGCATGCGGTGGCGGGTGGCCCGGGCCTGGTCGGCGTCCATGTCGAAGACGGCGGACCAGTCGGGGTTGCGCACGAACAGGGCCGGGTGGTTGGTCACGTCCGACATCACCGCGAGCCGGCTGTCGCCCGAATGCAGCACGAAGGACGTGTGGCCGGGCGTGTGCCCCCGCGCGTCGACCGCCGTGAGGCCGGGCAGCACCTCCTTGCCCCAGGCGTAGCGCTCGACCCGGATGTCCTTCGGCTCGAACACCTTCTGCACCACCGCCAGGGTCGGCTTGAGTGCCTCGGGCGGGTTCGCGCGGCGATCCTCGTGCAGCCAGAAGCCGGCCTCGGGCTCCGGCACCAGCACCTGCGCGTTCGGGTAGGTGAGGCTGCCGTCCTGGCGGCGCAGGCCGATGATGTGGTCGGGGTGGAAGTGGCTGATCACCACCGCGTCGATCTGCGCGGGCTGCAGGCCGAGCGCCGCGAGCCCCCGCAGCAGGCCGCCGGTGGAGGGCGGGCCGGCATCGCCGAAGCCGGTGTCGATCAGCACCCGCTTGCCGCCGAGGTCGAGGAGGAGCGGCGTGAAGGTGATGGGCAGCTGGTCCTTGGGCAGGAAGGCCCGCTCCAGGGCAGCCTGCACCCCCTCGAGGGGAGCGTTGCGCACGAAGGACGCGTCGATCGGCCGGGCGACCCCGCCCTCGTGGAGGGCCGTGACCGACGCCTCGCCGATCCCGTAGCGGTAGATCCCGGGGAGAGCCTTCGGGCTGGGCGGAGCCTCGGGCGCCCCCGCGGCGGCCCCGCTCCCGGGTCCGGCGGCGCTGGCGGCCGCGGCGGGACCGGCGGCGAGGAGGGTGCGGCGGGTCATCGACATGGCTCTCCATCCCGGATGCGGTGGACCCGCCCGGCAGCTAAGGCGCGACCGGCCCCCGTCAAGCGCATCACCGGTTGGCGCGGGCGAGGGCCGCGTGGAGGAGGAGGTTGACGCCCGGCAGCGTCGCATCGAGGTCGACGTCCTCGGCCTCGTTGTGGGTGATGCCGCCCTTGCAGGGCGTGAAGATCATGCAGGCGGGCGCCACCCGGGCGACGTGGTAGGCGTCGTGGCCGGCCTGCGAGCGCAGGTCGAGGGTCGGAATGGCGAGGCGCTGCGCCGTCTCGCGCAGCAGGGCGATCAGCCCGGGGTCGAAGCCGAAGACCCCGAAGCCCCACTCCTCGGCGATTCGGATCCCGGTGCGCGAGCGTTCCGCGCAGTCGGGGAGGGCGGCCCGCAGCGCCGCCTTCATGACCTCCAGCCGCTCGACCTCCGGGGCGCGCATGTCGACGAAGAGCTCGGCGTATTCCGAGAGCGTGCCGGGCAGGTTCGGCACCAGGTCGAGGCGGGCGGCCGTCGCCTTGCCGTCCGCCTCCGCGTGCGCCCAGCCGATGTCGTTGACCGCCACCGCTACCATGGCGGCGCCGATCAGCGCGTTGTGGCGCTCGGCCATCGGGGTCGGGCCCGTATGGGCGGTCTCGCCCTCGACGGCGATGCGCATCCCGCAGCTCGGGTAGCCGCCGGTCACGATGCCGACCGGCACGCCCGCCCGGTCGAGGGCCGGCGCCTGCTCGATGTGGAGCTCGAAATAGGCGTCGATCGCCCGCCCGCCGACCGGCTCGGGGCCGCGATAGCCGATCCCCGCCAGCGCATCCCCGAAGCGGAGGCCGTCGCGGTCGACGCGCCCCTCCACCCATTCGGGCGTCTGCTGGCCGGACCAGGCGAGGGAGCAGAGCATCGGCGGGGAGAAGCGCGCGCCCTCCTCGTTCGTCCAGTTCACGACCTCGATGCTGCGCTTCGTCGCGACGCCGAGGTCGTCGAGGGTGCGCAACACCTCGAGCCCGGCGAGCACGCCCAGGATGCCGTCGAAGCGCCCGCCGGCCCATTGCGTGTCGAGGTGGCTGCCGATCAGCACCGGCGGCAGGTCCGGCTCGGTGCCGGGGCGGCGCAGAAACATGCTGCCGAGCCGGTCGACCGCGAGGCCGTAGCCCTCCGCCTGCGCCCAGGCCTTGAGCTGATCGCGCATCACCCGGTCGGGCTCGGTGAGGGTGAGGCGCCGCAGGCCCCCGCGCGGCCCGGTGCCGATCCCGGCCGAGACCATCAGCGTCTCCCAGAGCCGGGAGCCGTTCACCGAGAGATTCGTCGCCATGCCGCCTCGCCCATCGTCGTGGTCGCCGCGAGCATGCGAGGGGCGTGCCGGAGTCGCAAGCGCGGCGCGCACCCTACCGCGCCAGGAAGGCCGGCACCCGCTTCAGCGCGTCGGCCCGCGCCGCCGGGTCCGTGCCCACATGGGCGATGCCGTCGTGGTTGACCGTGTAGGCGAGGCCGCGCCGCTCCCGCAGCGCGAGGTCGGGATGGTCGAAATCGTGGTACGCGCCCGGATAGACGACGATGTCGGCGGGTTCGCCCCGCGCCCGGGCCTCCCCGGCCAGGGTCTCGCACGGTCCCGGACCGGTCCAGTCGTCGGCGCCGCCCACCAGGATCAGCAGCGGAAGCCCACCGCGCCAGCCGCGCTCCTGCGGGGACCGGCATCCCGGGTAGAAGGCGACCGCCTTCGCGAAGGGCGGACCGTCATCCTGGGCCGCGGCGCCGGCGCGGGCGGCGTAGAGCACGGTCGAGCCGCCATTCGACCAGCCGAGCAGGGAGACGGCGCGCGTCGACACGTCGGGCCGGCCCTGCAGGTAGGCCTTGGCCGCGTAGGCGTCGCGCACGCGCTCGCGCCCCGGCCGGACCTCCCGCGCCGTCACCCCGCATTGCGGCCCGAGGCCGCGCGAGCCGAAACTGTCGGGGAACAGGACCAGGTAGCCGAGAGCGGCGAGCCGCTCGCCCCAATCGGCGTGGCGGGGGTTGAGCCCGCCCGAGCGGTCGGTGAGCCCGCCGCAGCCATGCAGGGCCACCACGGCCGGGAAGGGGCCGGACCCGGCCGGCCGGTAGAGCTCTCCGCGGAGCGTGACGCCGTCCGGTCCCGGGAACGCAACGGCCGTCGGTTCGGCCCGCGCGGCCGTGGCGGCGAGCGCGCCGAGGACGAGGAGCAGGCTGCGCAGCGGTCTCATCGCGTCCTCCGGGCGGGGATTCGGCTCTTTCCCTTCGGGGAGCATGAACCGTGCCTCGCCGGGGCTCAAATCCGGTGCCGCACGGACCTGTGGACGACGGAGCGCGGTCGCATGCTGTGCAGGTTCCGAGACTTTCGGAGTGTCAGGACCGGCGCGCACCCTCTACCTCGGGTGCTCGCATTGAAATGGCGGAGATCGGCACACAGGCATCCGGCTGAAACAAAAACCAATCCCTGGACCTCAAGAATTATTCGACCTTACACCCCCGAGGCCATCAATGAATAATATATAAATTACCTCGCTATTTTGCTTAATTTTCGGCGATATACCAGAAAATTAATCTATTATTCAATTTCCTCAAGCCACGCGATATCACAGCCGAGAGCCCGGGCGAGCTTGCTCTTCGTCTCCGCACTTGCGCGTTTCGTCCCACGCTCGATCTCGTCCAGTTCGATCGCGGCAAGGCCACTCGCATCGCGCAGCTGCTGCTCGCTCAGGCCGACATGGTCGCGGATCGCTGCAACCGGCGAGATGCCATCGAGCGTGGCGTCGACCAGCCAGTCGGGCAGCAGCACCGCCCGGCCGGCCGCCTTGTCGGCCCTGTGCCGGTCGAGGATCCGGGCCGTGATGCGATCCTCGGCCTCCTCGTCGGCGAGCCGCGCGCGCAGCGAGTCGGACTCGGCGCGCAGGGCCTCGTAATCCTGTCGGGGAACCACGACGAACTCCTCGCCATTCTCGGCCGTGATGAACTGGATCGCCATGCGGTGTCATCCTCACGCATAAATGTCGCGCCGGTGACCGAGCGCAACGACTTCGATCGCATCGTCCGACTCTTCGAAGATCACCCGATAGTCCCCGCTGCGTAGACGCCGGCCGGTCCGACCCGCGAGCGCTTTCACGTCCCCGGCACCCGTCTCGGCGTAGCGCCGCAGCTTGGCGCGAAGCTGGTCGCGCACGCTCTCCGGCAGCTTCGCGAGGCTCCTGCGGGCGGCCGGCGTGTAGCCGATCGTCTTCCTAGCGGCCCGTCATCGGGCCTGCCGCACAGCCGCGGCTCTCGACCGAACTTTCGACAGACCCCGCTCATCACGTCATCTCACATCAAGACGCGCGTCCTACCGCCCCAGCAACCTCTCCCGCGCCGCCGCGTATTCCCGCTTCAGCCGCACGATCACCTCGCCGGCCGGCGACACGTCGCCGATCGTGCCAACCCCCTGGCCCGCCCCCCAGATGTCGCGCCAGGCCTTGGTGCGGCCGGAGCCGAAATCCATCCGGGTCTTGTCGGCATGCGGCAGCGCCTCGGGGTCGAGGCCGGCCGCCGCGATGCTGGGCTTGAGGTAGTTGCCGGGCACGCCGGTGAAGTAGGGGGTGTAGACCACGTCCGCCGCGCTCGCGCCGACGATCATGTCCTTGTAGGCCGGCGCCGCATTCGCCTCCGCGGTGGCGATGAAGCGCGTGCCCATATAGGCGAGGTCGGCCCCCATCGCCTGGGCGGCCAGGATCGCCGCGCCGGTCGTGATGGCGCCCGAGAGGATCAGCGGCCCGTCGTAGAACCGGCGCACCTCGCCGACGAGGGCGAAGGGACTGAGGGCGCCGGCATGCCCCCCGGCCCCGGCGCAGACCAGGATCAGCCCGTCCACCCCGGCCTCCAGGGCCTTCTCGGCGTGGCGCAGGGTCGTCACGTCGTGGAAGACGAGGCCGCCCCAGCCATGCACCGCCGCGACGACCGCGTCCGGCGCGCGCAGGGAGGTGATGATGATCGGCACCCGGTGCCGGGCGCAGACCTCCAGATCGTGCTCCAGGCGGTCGTTCGAGGCGTGGACGATCTGGTTCACCGCGTAGGGCGCCACGATCCGGCCGGGATCGGCCTCCCGCGCCGCCGCGAGTGCCCCCTCGATCTGCGTCAGCCACGCGTCCAGGGCCTCCTTGGGCCGGGCATTGAGCGCCGGGAAGGAGCCGACGATGCCCCCCAGGCACTGCGCGATCACGAGGTCCGGCCCCGAGACGATGAACATCGGGGAGGCCACCACCGGCAGGGCCAGGGCGCCGGCGAGGCGGTCGGGAAGTGCCATCGGGACGGTTCCGGAGCGTGATCGGTCAGGCTTCGCACCCGGGCGGGGCGCGGTCAATCGACCGGTGACGCTGCCGGCCGGGGCGGGCTAGAACCGCCGGACAGCCCTCAGACAGGAAGCCCCCCGTGCCCGATTCCTCCCCCCGCCCCGAGACGGTCGGCCTGTGCGCGGAGCGCCTGGAGCGCATCGACGGCTGGATGCGCCGCTACGTCGAGGCCGGCAGGCTCGCCGGTCTCTCGGTCACGGTGGCGCGGCGCGGGGAGGTGGCCTTCTCGCGGGCGCACGGCCTCTGCGACCTCGCGCGCAACCGCCCGATGCGCGAGGACACCATCGTGCGCATCTACTCGATGACGAAGCCGCTCACCTCGGTGGCGGTGATGATGCTCTACGAGGAGGGGCGCTTCCAGCTCGACGATCCGGTCACGCGCTTCCTGCCGGAATTCCGCGACATGCGGGTGCTCACCGGCGGCAGCCGCCGGACGTGGGAGAGCGTGCCAGCCGAGCGCGACATCACCATCCGCGACCTCCTCACCCACACCTCGGGGCTCAGCTACGGCTTCATGGAATCGACCCTGGTCGACGCGATGTACCGGGACGGGGGCGTCGACTTCCAGACCGCGGAGACCTCGCTCGCCGACGTGGTGGCGAAGGCCGCCGCGCTGCCGCTCCTGTCCCAGCCCGGGGCCGAGTGGAACTACTCGATCGGCACGGACGTCCTCGGCCACCTCGTGGCGGTGGTGTCGGGGCAGCCCTTCGACGCCTTCCTGCGCGATCGGATCATCCGCCCGCTCGGCATGGTCGACACGGATTTCCACGTGCCGGCGGAGAAGCTCGCCCGCTTCGCCTCGAACTACGCCTACGGCGAGGGCGGGCGCCTGACCCTCATCGACGACGCGCTGGAGGGCCGCTACGCGCGGCCGCGGATCGTGCCCTCGGGCGGGGGCGGGCTCGTCTCGACGGCGGCCGACTACGCGCGGTTCTGCCGCTTCATCCTGAACCGGGGCGAACTCGACGGGGTGCGGCTCCTCGGCCGCAAGGCGGTCGACCTGATGACCACCAACCACCTGCGCGGCGACCTCGCCGATATGGGCCAGCCGCGCTTCTCGGAATCGAGCTACAGCGGGATCGGCTTCGGGCTCGGCTTCTCGGTGATGCTCGACCCGGCCAAGGCGCAGATCCTCGGCACGCCGGGCGAGGTCGCCTGGGGCGGCGCCGCCTCGACGGCCTTCTGGATCGACCCGGCCGAGGAGATGTTCGTGATCCTGCTCACGCAGCTCATGCCCTCCTCGGCGCTGCCGATCCGGCGCGAGCTGCGCGTGCTGACCTACGCGGCGCTGATCGATCAGGCGGGACTGACCGCCCGGCGGTAGAGGTGCCAGGTGGCGTGGCCGAGCACCGGCAGCACCACGGCGAGGCCGACGAAGAGGCCCGCCATGCCGAGCACGAGGAGCGCCGCCACGATCAGCCCCCACAGGACCATGGTGCGCGGGTTCTCGCGCATCAGGGCCATGGAGGTCTCGATGGCAGTGCCCGCGTCGGTGTCGCGGTCGACGAGGAGCGGGATCGATACGGCACTGACCGCGAGCGCCAGGAGCGAGAAGGCCGCTCCCGCGAGGTTGCCGACGAGGATCAGCGCCCAGCCCCGCGGGGTGGTGAGTACGTCGGAGACAAAGGCGCCGACGGTCTCGAAGCGCGTCCCGTCATAGAGGGCGTGGTAGAGCCCCATCGCGACCGCGAGCCAGGCGAGGAAGATCGCCGCCAGGACGAGCCCGACCGCCAGGATCGCCCGCGGGGAGCGGCGGGTGAGGGGCGCGTAGGCCTGCAGCCAGTCGCTGGGTTCGCCGCGTTCCCGCCGCCGGCTGATTTCGTAGAGGCCGATCGCCGCGAAGGGCCCGAGCAGCGCGAAGCCCGAGGCGAGGGGGAAGAGCAGCGGCAGCAGGTCGCTCTCGAAGGTCGCCGCGGCGATGATCGCCCCGGCGATCGGGTAGATCATCACGATGAACAGGATGTGGGTCGGGTTGTCGAGGAAGTCGGCCCAGCCCTTGGCGAGGGCCACCCGCAGGTCGGCCGCGTCGATCCGGTGCACGGCGGGGCCGTGCGTGGCGTAGCCGGGCAGGAACGCTGAAGACACCGTCATCGCAAGTCCTCCGCACAGGAGCTGCGCGCGACGGCCGACGGCCGGGATCGGAGTGCTGGTCGTCAGGGCATCGTGCGCGCCGAGATTGGTCCGTCACGGGGCCGGACCCGGGATGGGCCGGATCCCCGGAGCCTAATCCCGCGGGCGGGTCGGGACCAAGGGGGGTGCGCGGAGGCGGGTGGCAGGCGCGGCGATCACGTTGTCTCGATCACCCGCCCGCCGCCGACCCTCCCCCCTCTGCGGGCACGGTTGTCCGGGGAAAATGTGAGGCGCTTCTCCGCTCTCCCGAGTGGGCTAGCGTGTTCACACTTCGCCTATTGGCGTGAAAAAGCCTTTCTTTCGCAGTCGCTTAAACCGAACCGAGGAGACCCGCGGGATCCCCTCTCCCGTGCGGGAGAGGGGTAGGGGTGAGGGTCCCGGACCGTGCCGTCATCAAGCGAAGACGGTCGTGCTGGCAGCGGGACACGTCAGAATTCTTGCTGAACCACCTGGACCCTCACCCCTGCCCCTCTCCCGCACGGGAGAGGGGTTCCCCGCGCCACACCTGGGAACCGTCGTATGTAGATGTAAACCTCTGCTCCGTTTGCACTTTTCGCGTTCTGTGAATCCGCCAGCCCACTCGGGAGAGGGGCCGGGGGATCGAAGATCCCGCGTGAGGGTGGCTCGGGTTCAGCAAGATGACTGGACCGTGCCGCTAGCAGCTCAACGGTTCAGTCTGCTTGCTGAAACGTCTACCCCTCTCCCACTCGGGAGAGGGGATCCCGCGCGATCCGGAATGGCGTCAGTGTTGTTCAACTGGCGCTTCTTCAGGATTAAAGCACATCGGAAAGGGCGTGCGATTGTCCCTGACAGCCCAGCCGCGCGGGGGAGGGCACGCCCGCCGCCCTCAGCTCCAGGCGTGGAAGGGCGGCTTCACCCCGTTCAAGGCGTGGTTGCCGACGATCGCCACCTTCCAGCGCACCGGATCGTGCAGCGTGTGGGTGCGGGCGTTGCGCCAATGGCGGTCGAGGTTGTGCTCGGCGAGGGTCGAGCGGGTGCCGCCGAGTTCGAACAGGGTGTTCGTCGCCGCGAGCGCCACCTCGGTCGTCAGCACCTTCGCCTCCGCGGTGGCGAGCTGGGCCGCCGCCACGCTCTCCGCGTCCGGCGCCGCCACCGCGGCGTCGATCGCGAGGCCCGCCCGGTCGAGGAGGGCTTCGGCCGCGTGCAGGCGGATGGTCAGGTCGCCCACCGCCCGGATCGTGTAGGGATCGTCCGCGGCGCGCTCCTGGCCGCTGTCGATCCAGGGCCGCGCCTTCTCCCGCACGAAGGCCACCGTCTCGTCCAGGGCCTCGCGGGCGATGCCGGCATCCACCGCCGCCTGGATGATCTGGAAGATCGCCCCATCGGCGCTCGGCCGCTCGTAGCCCCGCCAGGCCGGCACGAGGTGGCTCTTCTCCACGCGCACGTCCTCGATCAGCACCGTGCCGCTCGCGGTGCCCCGCTGCCCGAAGCTCGACCAGTCGTCGATCACGGTCAGCCCGGGCGCGTCGCGGTCCGCGATCGCGTACCAGGCCCGGTCCTGGTCATCGAGGGCGACGATCGGCACGCGGTGGGCGAGGAGCGCGCCCGTCGCGTAGAATTTCTGCCCCCGCACCACGACGTGGTCGCCCCGATCGGTGAAGCGGGTGGCGAACTCGGCCGCGCGCTTGGTGCCCCGCTCCGAGAAGGCGTTCCCGAAGCGGGTGCCGCGCAGCACCTCGCCGAAGAGCAGCGCCTGCTGGTCGGGATCCGAGACGGTGCGGATCGCCGCCACGATGCCGAGGTGGTTCTGGGCGATCTGGCCGATCGCGGGATCGGCCGCCGAGATCAGCGCGATGACCCGGGCGAGCGTCCGGTAGGACACCTCGGGCCCGCCATACTGGCGCGGCACGTTGATCGACCACAGGCCGCTCTGCGAGAAGGCGTCGAGTTCGTCGAGCGGGCGCAGGCTCGCCCGGTCGCGCTCCGAGGCGCCGGGGCGGAACCGCGCGGCCAGGGCCTCGGCGACCCGGAGCGCCTCCGCGTCGTCCGCGATGACGTGGGCGGGCGCGGACGGCCGGGGCGGGCCCTTCACGGCGCGGGCGCGGGCGGTGTCGAGGTCCGACGGGTTCACGGCGATCGTCATGGCATCCTCCCTCAGGCCGCGACGGCGCGCCGGGCGCGGGCGGCTTCGAGGGCCCGCACCCGCGGCACGACCTGCTCGCCGAAGGCCTTCACCTCCTCCTGGAAGTGCAGGAAGCCCAGCAGCACGAGATCGACCCCAACCTCCTTCAGGGCGACGATGCGCTCGGCGACCTGGTCGGGCGTGCCGATCAGGTTGGTGCGGAAGCCGTCGTTGTACTGGACGAGGTCCTCGAAGCTGGACTTGGCCCAGTTGCCCTCGCGCTCGGGCGAGGCCTGGCCGGCATTCTTCACCTCATGGCCGAAGGCGTTCACGGCCTCCGGATCGGCGTGGTCGATGATCTCCTGCAGGACGGCCCTCGCCTCCGCCTCCGTCTCGCGGACGATCGCGAAGGCGTTGACGCCGATCCTGACCCGATGGCCCTCGGCGGCGGCCTTCTGGCGGATATCCGCGACCTGCCGGGCGATGCCGTCCGGCGTGTTGCCGTTCGTGAAGTACCAGTCGGAGACCCGGGCCGCCATGTCGCGGGCCGCCCGCGAGGAGCCGCCCTGGAAGATCTCGGGCTGGGGATCGGCGGGCTTCGGCTTCAGCGTGTAGTTCGTGTAGCGGTAGAAATCGCCCCGGAAGGTGAAGTTGTCCTGGGTCCAGATGCCCCGCAGGGCGCGGATGAATTCCTCCGAGCGGCGGTAGCGCTCGTCGTGGTCGAGCCAGGGCTCGCCGATCGCCGCGAACTCGCCGCGGAACCAGCCGCTCACCACGTTGACGGCGATGCGCCCGCCCGTGAGCTGGCTGATCGTGGCCAGCTGCTTGGCGGCCAGCGTCGGGTTCCAGGGCCCCGGCAGCAGGGCCGCGATCACCTTGAGGCGGGAGGTCGCCGCGAGCAGCGCGTGGCTGAAGGCGACCGATTCGTGCTGGTACTCGGCCCCGTAGCCCGCCGTGAAGCGGATCTGCGTGAGGGCGTAGTCAAACCCGGCCGCCTCCGCGAGCTGGGCGAGGCGCCGGTTGTAGTCGATGTCCCAGCCCGTGCGCTGCGGGATCTTGCTGATCACCAGGCCGCCGGACACGTTCGGAACCCAGTAGGCGAAGCGGACCGGCGCGTCGGCGGCGCCGGGATCGGTGGCATGCGTCATCGGTCGCTGACCTGCGGTTCGGGGCGGCGGGCCGGACGGCCTGCGCGCCGGGGAGAGATCGGTGCTGACGGTGAGGCGCCGGGCGGGGGCGGACCGCGCCGGGACCACGCGGCTGCGCGGGCCATGCCGCGCATTCCGCTGGGACAAGCCTCCCCCAGCCGCACGGCCGGCGTCAAAGGAAACGACGTGCTTTTTTCGGGCCTCCCGGGGATCATCCTGTTGCGCCCGGCGGGATCGGGGAGAAGAAGCCGCCTTCGCCTCCCCGAAAGGTCGAATCCTGCACCGGACCGTTCGGTAAAGAGAACGAGGTGGAATCCGGCCGCGCCCGCGAACCCGGCGGTCCGCCACGGCCCGGAGATCGTGGGATCCTCGGTTGAGGGACGGACTTGCGAGAATTTTATTCCATCGAATTCGGCAGTACGGGCAGGATCAACTCCAAACCATCGTTCTTTTAAAGGGACATTTCATTGACCCCGGCCGGGTTCTGGCGGAGCATCGGCGTCCGTTCACGACCTTCGTCTCCGGGTGGGCGGCCCGGGGCGCGAACCGCCCCCTCACCAGCGGAACCTCCTGATGACGCGACCGAAACTCATCGGCTTCAGCGCCAACCTGCAGCGCCCCTCGAAGACCCGCGCCCTCGTCGAGGCGATCGCCGAGGAGACGGCGGCCCGCCTGCCCGTCGAGATCCGGCTCTACGACGTGGTCGATGCCGGGCCCGCACTCGGCGCCGCGTGGTCGCGCGACCAGCTCTCGCTGCCGGCCCGCCGGATCGTCGAGGAGATCGAGGCCGCCGACGCGCTGATCGTCGGCTCCCCGGTCTACAAGGGCGCCTATACGGGCCTGTTCAAGCACGTCTTCGACTTCGTCGATCCGGCGGCGCTGGCGAACAAGCCGGTCGCCATCGCGGCGACCGGGGGCGGGCCGCGTCACGCGCTCGTCGTCGAACATTCCTTCCGGCCGCTCTTCGGCTTCTTTTCGGCGCTCGCCGTCCCCACCGCCGTCTACGCCTCGGACCCGGATTTCCGGGACGGCGCCCTGGTCGAACCGGCGATCCGTGCGCGGGTGGGCGACGCGGCGGCGCAACTCGCGGCGCTCCTCGCTCACGGCGCCGCCGCCGCGCAGGGACCGGCCGCCCGGGCCGCCGGGGCCTCCCGGTGATCGTCCGACGCGCCGCTCCCGTCCCGGCCCTGTCCCCGCCCAAAGCCCCAGGCCCCGCATGACGCAGCCCCGCACGCTCCTCGCCCGCACCTCCGCCCGATTCGCGCCCTGGCTGCTCCCGGCCCTGATCGTGGCCGGCTGGCAGGCGGCGAGTTCGCTCGGCCTCGTCTCGACCCGGTTCATGCCGGCGCCCTTCGACGTCGTCGCGGCGGGCTGGCGTCTCGGTGCCACGGGCGAGCTCTGGACCAACCTCTGGGTGAGCTTCCTGCGCGCGGCGAGCGGCTTCCTGGTCGGGGGCGGCATCGGCTTCGCGCTCGGCCTCGCCAACGGGCTGTCGCGGCTCTCCGACCGACTCACCGACACCACCGTGCAGATGATCCGCAACGTGCCCCACCTGTCGCTGATCCCGCTGGTCATCCTGTGGTTCGGGATCGGCGAGGAGGCGAAGCTGTTCCTGGTGGCGCTCGGCGTCTTCTTCCCGATCTACGCCAACACGCTGCACGGGATCCGCTCGGTCGATCCGCAGCTGATCGAGATGGGCCGGGTCTACGGCCTCTCGCCCGTCAGCCTGTTCCTGCGGGTCGTGCTGCCCGGCGCGCTGCCGTCGATCTTCGTGGGCCTGCGCTACGCCCTCGGCATCATGTGGCTGACGCTGATCGTCGCCGAGACGATCTCGGCCTCCTCGGGGCTCGGCTACATGGCGATGCAGGCCCGCGAGTTCATGCTGGTCGACGTCGTGGTGCTGGCGATCCTGATCTACGCGGTGCTCGGCAAGGTCGCGGACCTGCTGACGCGCCAGCTCGAACGGCTCTGCCTGTCCTGGAACCCGGCCTACCGGGCCGCCTGATCCGCCCCCCACGCGACGAGCGCCCATGACCGCCACCGCCCTGCGCCGCTTCGACGAGGCCGCCCTCTCGCCGGCGAATCCGCGATTTCCCGCCGACCCGCGCCCGTCCGCCACGGGCCTCGGCCTCCGCCTGTCGGGTCTCGCCAAGTCCTTCGACGGGCGGCCGGTCCTGCACGGACTCGACCTCACGATCCCGGCCGGCCAGTTCGTCGCCGTGGTCGGCCGCTCGGGCTGCGGCAAGAGCACGCTGCTGCGCCTCGTGCTCGGGCTGGAGGCGCCGAGCGCCGGGGAGGTCGCCTTGACCGCGCCCGGACGGGAGGCCCGCCCTCCGCGCCGGATCATGTTCCAGGAGCCGCGCCTGCTGCCCTGGGCGCGGGTGGTCGACAACGTCGCCGTGGGCCTCGGCGAGGAGGGCAGCCGGGCCGAGCGCCGGGACCGCGCCGCGGCCGCCCTCGCCGAGGTCGGGCTGGCGGACAAGGCCGGCGCGTGGCCCGCGACCCTGTCGGGCGGCCAGCGGCAGCGGGTGGCGCTGGCGCGGGCGCTCGTCAGCCGGCCGGGGCTCCTCGCCCTCGACGAGCCCCTGGGCGCCCTCGACGCGCTCACCCGCATCGGCATGCA
This sequence comes from Methylobacterium sp. JK268, assembly GCF_054052225.1. NCBI lineage: Bacteria > Pseudomonadati > Pseudomonadota > Alphaproteobacteria > Hyphomicrobiales > Methylobacteriaceae > Methylobacterium > Methylobacterium sp. JK268. Next base: position 34,913 of record NZ_JBSVZN010000011.1, read on the forward strand.
GGATCTCATCGAGCGGATCTGGCGCCAGCAGGGTTTCACGGCCCTGCTCGTCACCCACGACGTGGCGGAGGCGGTGGCGCTCGCGGACCGGATCCTGGTGGTGGAGGAGGGCCGCGTCGCCCTCGACCTCGCCGTGGAGGTGCCGCGCCCGCGGCGGCGGGGCGATCCGGCCCTCGCGTCCCTGGAGGGGCGGATCCTGGAGCACCTGCTCGGGGAAGGGCAGGGGGCCTAAGTCGGGATCCGCTTGATCGAAGCGGGTGCCGTCTCAGTCGGGCACCGGCGCAGCCGACCCTGGCGAAGGAGACCAGGAGACACCCGCTTCGTGACGGGCTCCCCCTTTTCCAGACGCGATCAGCGTCAGCGGAAGGAGATTCGGGAACCAGCGCACGACATTGCGAAGCGTCCGCTTTGCAGCACCTTTGCTGAAAGCAGTCGCTTCGCGGAGTCCTGCGCCGGATTCCGGATCGCATTCCGCTGACGCTGCATGCGCCCGGAACAGGGAGGTGGTACCCAGTTCGCGACCTGACGCCCATGCGAACCGGTTTCTGTCAGGCGGCGTCAGCCCCGGTCCCGGCGGATGGGCGCGGATCCCGTCCCGCCCGCCGGAGGCGGGGCGGTCGGGGCGGGCGCGACCCCGGTGCCGTGGCGGCCCGGCGTGGCGGGCTCGCCGCGATGGTCGCTGCCATCCCGGATGCCGACGGCCTCCTCGCGCTCGAGCGGGTTGATCGGCTTGCGGGTCTCGGTCATGCGCGTCTCCTCAGGCTCGTGCCGCCGGGGACAAGCCCGCGCGGGTGCCGGAGTTCGGCGCGACGCCATCGTGCCGCGGGGCCTCGCGCCCGAAGGCCCAGACCGGGACGCCCCGCCCGCGCCCCGGCTTCAGCCGGTACGAGGTCCAGACGTGCTTCCTGAGGTGGAAGGCGTTGATCGCGTGGACGGGGTAGGAGCAGGGCATCAGCACCCCGCACCAGTCGCCCCGGATGGTGCCGGCCTCGGGATGCACCCCGAACAGCGTGAGCGTGTCCCAGCCGAGCCGGTCGGCCTCCGCGCCGAACTCGTCCACGAAGCGGCGGGCATGGGCCAGGGTCGTGGCCCATTCCTCGTCCCGGAAACCCGGGCAGGGGAGGCGGTGGGGCGAGAGCGAGGCCAGCCCCTCCAGCCAAGCGGGCGGAGCGGTCCGGCGGCGAGGGAGAGCGAGAGCGGCACCCATGGTCCCGGTCTAGCCGGGAGGGCTGGTGCGAGGCTTGCCGCGGCGCCCGGCCTCAGCGGGGTGGGATCAGGCACCGCGCTACCGCGTCGGCGCTGTCCTCCGGACGGGTGTTGAAGGCGATCGCGGCCCCGGGCGCGCTCCTGCGGATCGCCGCGACGATGGCCTCGAACACCGCGACGTGGCGGGACCATTGGCGGATCCCGGCGCCGATCACGACGCAGTCGTAGGCGGCGGCCCCGAGACGGCGCGCGACCGCCTCCGCCGCCGCGGCGTCGGGCCGGACGAGGCAGTGATCCGCCTCCCAGCCGCGCTCACGCAGTTGCGCGACGGCGAGCGCGATACCGGCGCGGATCTTGGCGGCGTCGAGCCCGGGGGACAGCGCCGGATCCGAGAAATCGACGATGTCGGGATCGTACCCGACCAGCAGAACCCGCATGACACCCTCCTGGCGGCCGAGGCAGGATGCGCTCCCCCGGACCGATCGCAATCCCCCGCCGCGCCGCGGGCGGCCCGGTCAGCCGCGGCCCGGATCCTCCGAGAGCCGCCGCCGCTCATCCACGATCGCGGCCTCGATCGCCTCCAGGTCCCGCTGGATCAGGCCGAGCCGTCCGAGCGGCATGTCGGTGTAGCCGGCCTGCATGATCAGGCGGCAGAGCCGGCGGCGATGATTGAGCAGCCGATCGCGGGCGGCCTCGGCCTCCCGCAGAAAGCGTTCCCCGGACACTGGCTCCGACACTCCCCCGCCTGCCGCCGCGCGGCATCGCCCCGGACGGGCCCGCTGTCCCAGAACGCGAGAGGCGGCGCCGGGTGCGACCTCGGCCGCGGGGAGCATCGGTGCCATGCGCCCGCGCGCCTCGGCCGCGAGGGATTCCGGCGCACCGACATTCGACGCGGAACTTCAGTAATCGAAGGCAGTTCCTGTCTCGCTCGATCATCCGGGGGGAGGTCCTCATGAGCCTTGGAACGATTATCCTCATTATTCTCATCTTGGCTCTGCTCGGCGTCCTGCCGCTCGGGCTGCCGTACAATCGGGGCTGGGGCTACGCCCCGGGCGGGGGCGTGGGCCTGCTCCTGGTGATCGTCATCATCCTCGTCGTCATGGGACGGATTTAGGAGGGCGCGATGGACGAGAAGCGCGTGACCGGTGAGGTCAACAAGGTTGCGGGTCAGGTCCAGGGTGCGGTCGGGGACCTCACCGGGGACGCGAAGACCCGCGCGGAAGGGGCGCTGCGGGAGGCGCGCGGCACCGCCGAGTCCCTGGTGGGGCAGGCGAAGGATGCGGCGAGCCGGCTGGCCGATCAGGCCGGCGGCCTCGCGCAGGAGGCGCTCCGACAGGGCCGCGAGCGGATCCCGCCCGCCGACGACGTCTACCGGAGGAGCAACGAGGCCGTCAGGCCCTACACCGAGGCCGCGCCCCTCGGGGCCCTGCTGGGCGCCGTCGCGGTGGGCTACCTGCTCGGCTACCTGATCCACAGCCGATCGTGAGGCGGGCCGGGCCGGAGCCGCCCGCGACGAGCGGCGCGGCCCGGCCTCGGGCTCAGCGGTTCCGGCGCCAGTCCCCGCACAACGGGGTCGGCGGCGGACGCATCATGGCGAAGACGATCCGATCGACCATCTGAGGCATGCGACTGCCTGTCCGGCCGTCGACGCGATCCGTCCCACACGCCCACGTCCGGCGCTGTTCCGTTCCGACCGCGCGGCCGGCGACGACCCGTGGCGGGTCCGGACGCGCAGCCCTCCCGCCCCAGTCCCGCGCGTGGAGACGCCCGCCCATCGGCGATGGATCCCTTTACGGCGTCAATCGCGGCAAGATCGAACCCGGCGAGGGCTAGAGCCGCGAAGAGGGGTCGGTTTATATCAACTGGTTTATTCAGGGGCTCGATTGCATGTCGGCCCAGACTCGGCCTGCGGTGACACTTCTTGACTGCCATGGTGACGTCTGATTGGATAGGAGAGCCGGCGAGGTTCTCGGTCGGACAATACATGTCTAAGGTTGTGGCGACCCGATGCGCCACTCTCTTGGGAGGTCACGATGCGGTCAGCGTCGGTTGGCGTTGCCAACATGCATTGTCGCCCGTCGGGAGCCCCTGAGTACTGGGACGTCACGTTCGCTCTGTTTGGTGAGGATGTCAGCGGCCGTCTCGTCGTTCCCGTCCCGTACGGCGTCTACGGCGGGGAGAACATCCTGAGAGTCGCCCGCAATCGCCTGAGGATCTTCTCGGGCGCTCTCGCCGACGTCACGGCCGCTTACGCGCTGACGGAGGACCAGATTCAGCGGTTGCGCAAGGATTATCAGCCGGATCCGCTCCTGCGATAGACCGTCCCGCCGACAACGGTCGGCGGTGAGGAGCGCGCGGGTTCCTGTCGCAAACTTGGATGGGCCGCCGTTCACGGGTCGTTAGCCATACCTGCCCAGCTTGCCGCCTCCGTCTCGGAGCCGGCCCATGATCCTCAACGCTCTCGCTCTCAAGCTGAAAAGAGAGGCCGAAGGCGACTTCCGGCGCCGGCACTCCGAGACCACCCTGATCGTGCAGGCGGTTTCCTGGTACCTGCGCTACGCCCTCAGCGACCGCGACATTGAGGAGATGCTCCTGGAGAGGGGCATGGAGGTCGACCACCCCACCATCAACCGCTGGGTCCTCGCCTACGCGCCCGCCATCGAGCGGCGCCTGCGCCGGTTCCGCAAGCCGCACTGCGGCTCCGTGCGCGTGGATGAGACCTACCTCCGGGTTCGGGGTCGGTGGCGCGACCTGTACCGGGCCATCGACAAGCACGGTGAGGCGATCGACTTCCTGCTCACGGCCAACCGCGATCTCGATGCCGCCAAGCGCTTCTTCCGCAAAATGCTCTCGGCCGAGCCACTCCTCGCGCCGGACCGCATCGGCATCGACGGCGCTGGCCCGTACCCGCCCGCGATTGCCGAGAGCCGCAAGGAGGGCCTGCTGCCGCGCCCGCCCATCCACTACGCCACCAAGCACCTGCAGCAAGGGATCGAGAGCGACCACTTCCGGGTGAAACGGGCGATGCCGCGGGTGGGCGGGCTCCGCTCCTTGCACACGGCTCGGCGCACCATCCAGGGCTTCGAGGCCATGCAGTGGCGACGCAAGGGCTTCGGGTTCGCGGGTGCCTGGTCAGTGCGGGAGCAGAAACGACTGCTCGCCTGCTGCTTTGGCCTGCCCGCTGCGAACAAAGCATGAAAGTGGGATGGCAGACGTCCTTCTGCGGCCTACAGCCGGGTTTGCGACACGCCCATCGCGCCGGCCAGACCATAGGAAATGATTCCGAAAGCAACGTGGTTTAGCGCTCGGTCGTGAGATCCACCAGACCCAGGATCGGCGAATGCGCTCTGAGGATCACATTCACGAGCAGGAGCGGCTTGCGTCGCTCGATCGCTACGACATCCTCGATACGCCCTCCGAGGAGGCTTTCGACCGCATCACGCGCCTGACGAGGCGCATGTTCGATGTGCCAATGTCGACGATCACTCTCATTGACGGGCACCGCCAATGGTTCAAGTCACGGCAGGGCCTCGCCGCTTGTGAGACATCGAAGGAGCCGGCGCTCTGCAACTTCGCCGTCCGCGAGGCTCGCCCGCTCGTAGTGCCGGACACGCTGGCTGACGCGCGCTTCGCCGCCAATCCATTCGTCCTGGGCGAGCCGCATATCCGGTTCTACGCGGGCGTTCCCCTGCGCACCCCCGAGGGGCACAGCATCGGGACGCTCTGCGCGATGGACACTCAACCGCGTAGCTTCCCGGCTGAGCATCTGGACACGCTTGCCGATCTCGCGCGCATCGTCATGAGCGAGATGGAACTGCGGCTCCTTGCCATGACGGACGGGCTGACCGGTGCCCTGTCCCGCCGTGCTTTCCGGGACGAGTTCTCCCGCGCCCTAGCGCTGGCGGTGCGGTATCGGCACGACCTCAGCTGCATGATGTTCGACCTCGACCGCTTCAAGGCCGTGAACGATCAGCACGGCCACGCCGTCGGTGACCGGGTGCTGGCCGCCGCTGCTGATGCCTGCCGTCAGGAGCTGCGCAAGTCCGATGCGTTCGGCCGCGTCGGAGGAGAGGAGTTCGCGGTTCTGCTGCCGCACACGGGTTTGCTGTCCGCAATGAAGGTGGCTGAGAAGCTGCGCTCGGCCATCGCGCAGCGGCTGATCCCGACTGCCCGCGACTCGATCAAGGTCACGGCGAGCTTCGGCGTGGCCGCACTCGACGCGAGCGTGGGTGATATCGATGCGCTCTTGCAGAGGGCGGATTCGGCGCTCTATGCCGCCAAACAGGACGGCCGCAACCGGTGCATGGAATGGCTGCCGGTCGAAACTGTCCGGCAAAGTGTCCGACGCCGGGTGCTTAAAGCCGGCCGGGTTTCGTTCAACAGCGGCCGCTCGTCGATTGACTGTACGGTGCGTAGCTTGTCCGAAGAGGGCGCCGGGCTGAAGATCGCCAGCACCGCCGGGGTCCCTGAGACGTTTAAGCTCATGATAGAAGCCGACAACTTTTCGCGGCTTTGTCAGATTGTGAGTAAGGCGGATCAGCAGATTGAAGTGGCATTCGTGTAATCTGCAAATCGGCCTGCATAGCCGAACTCGTTCACAAAGCGGCGGCAGTTGTCCAGGGTCGTCGCCCAATCCTCAGGCCGGAAGCCGGGGCAGGGCGCTTGGCCGGGCGACAGGCTGGCGAGGCTGCGGGACCAATCGAGGACGGAAGGGGAGGGCGAATCGGCAGCGCTCATGCCTAAGGGCATCGCACGGGCGCCACGGGCGAGAGCCGACGGATGGGGGCTGATTCCGGATATCGGGTATGCGCCTGCGGAGGAACGAACCGAGTCCTCGTCGCGGCAAATTCTGCAAAACGATTTGCAAAAACGAGGTCGGGGCGTTGACCTCAGTTCAGGCATCCATCCCGGAAAACCCTCGGTTTTCAGGATGGTGCGGCCGAGAGGACTCGAACCTCCACTGGTTGCCCAACTAGCACCTCAAGCTAGCGCGTCTACCAATTCCGCCACGGCCGCGGAGTGCTTCCTCGTCGGCCTGGCCGGCGGGGTGGGGCTGAAACCCGTCTGAAGCGGCGCCGCTGATAGCAGATCGAATCCGGGGTCACAAGCGCTGCGGCGCGAAAATCGTTACGGCGGCTCGGGGGCCTCGCTCAGGGCGGCGCCGGCGCCGTCCCCGACCCGCACGCCGGGCTCGCGCACGACCTCGGCCTTGTGGATCAGCTCGGTCACCTCCACGGAGATGCGGTTGCCCGTGACCACGATCTGCCCGCGGGCGATCGGGTGGTCGTTCGCCAGGATATCGACCATATCGGAGTCGGTCGCGTCGAGTTCGATCACCGCGCCGCGCCCCATGCGCAGCAGCATGTGGATCGGCATCCGCGTGCGGCCGAGCACGACCGTGAGATCAACCTTCAGCTCTTCGAGTACCGCCACGTGCCCCGTCCCGTCCCGCGCCGCACGGCGCGCCCGCCGCGCGAGCTTTCCCCACGCATGGTGAAGCCTTGGTAAACGACCGCCTCGCCGTCGCCCCGCACGCCCTGCTCCCGGTGCCCGGGGCGCCCCCCGTCGAGTGGGTGGTGAGCGACGGATACACGCCCTACCGCGCCGCCGAGGCCGCCATGGAGGCCCACGTCGCGGCCATCGCGCGGGGCGAGGCGCGCGAGCGGGTCTGGCTGGTCGAGCACTCGCCGCTCTACACGGCGGGCACCTCGGCCCGGGACGAGGATCTGGTGGCGCCGGAGCGGTTCCCCGTGCACCGGACCGGCCGGGGCGGGCAGTTCACCTATCACGGGCCGGGTCAGCGCGTGGCCTACGTGATGCTCGACCTCAACCGCCGCCGCCCCGACCTGCGGCTCTACGTGGCGGCCCTGGAGGCGTGGCTCATCGCCAGCCTCGACGCCTTCACGGTGCGGGGCGAGCGCCGCGAGGACCGCGTCGGGGTCTGGGTGCGCCGGCCGGAGAAGGGGGAGGGGGTCGAGGACAAGATCGCGGCGATCGGCATCCGGGTGCGCCGCTGGGTGACGTTCCACGGCATCAGCCTGAACGTCGAGCCGGACCTGACCCATTTCGACGGCATCGTGCCCTGCGGCGTGCGCGGGCACGGGGTGACGAGCCTCGTCGATCTCGGCCGCCCGGTGACGATGCCGGAGGTGGACGCGGTGCTGCGCGCCCGCTTCGAGGAGGTGTTCGGCCCGACGCTCCCCGTCGGCCCGACGCTCCTCGCCTGAGGAGCCTCAGGTGCGGTGGGCACCGGCGTTGCTGGGCGCCGTCTGGTCCTCGCTGCCGGGCCGCGGCGCGGTCGTCCCGGTAGTGCCGGGCTCGGTCGGCCGCACCTTCTCCGGAAGGGTCTGCTGCGGGGCCGGCATGTTCGGCGCCTGCTCGCGGCTCTTCTGCGGCGTCTCAGTGGCCTGGGCCAGAAGGGCGGCGCCGAGCAGGCTCAGCACCAGGGTCGTTCGTCGGTTCATGAGCTTCATGACAGGTGTTTCTCCGATCTGCCCAAGAAATGACCGGCGGCCACCTCCGGTTCCGGAACGCCGCCGGACGTCGGGACCGTCCCGCGGCCAAGCCGGCACTGCCGCCGGACTCGCGAATCACCCTCGCTGGAGGGCGTCTCGACCTTGCGGGGAGGGGCGATGCAGGGCGTGATCGAGGGCACGGCGGCGTTCAGCCCCTGCGGCCTGCACCGTCACCGTCTCGACCGCTGGTGGTCGGACGCGCCGCGCGCGCTCGTCTGCGCGGCCAATCCGAGCCGGGCCGACGCGGCGCGCCAGGACCCGACGAATTGCCGCCTGCGCGCCTTGCTCCGGGACCGCCCGGGGATCGGCGGCTACACGCTCGTCAACGCCGAGGACCGCATCGCCCCCGACCCGGCGGAGCTGCGCCGCTGGCTCGCGGGGCTCGATCCGGCGGCGCGGGAAGCCGGGCGGGAGGCCAACCTCGCGCGCATCCGGGCGCTCGCCGCGGCGGCGCCGCTGATCATCGTCGCCTGGGGCCTCTTGCTGGAGGATGGGGCGCATCGGGACCGGGTCGTCGCGGCCCTGTCGGGCGACGGCGCCCGCGACCTCCACGCCCTCGGGCTCACGGCGGAGGGCGCGCCGATCCACCCGCTCGCCCGGGGGCGGCACCGGGTCCCCCTCGGCGCGCCGCTGGTGGTGTGGCGGGCGGCCCGGCGATGACGGGTCAGGGAAGGGCGGCGAGACGCGGCGCGGTCACGAAGAGCGGTCGCCCGGCGCCGGGCGGGGTGGTGAGGGAGAGCCGCGTCGCCGCCTCGGCAAGGCGCGCACGCGTGAACAGCGACGGCTCGGTCCCGATGACCGGCAGGGCGACGAGGACGGGCGCGGGGGCGGGCGGCACGGCCGCGGCGGGAACGCGGCGGGCCGGCAGCGTCACCACCTCCTGCCCGGCGAAGGCCAGCGCCTCCGGGCGGCTCACCTCGCCCAGGGAGGCGCCGCGGCGCAGGAGCGCGGCGAAGACCGGGTGTTGGCCGCCATCCGCGTAGGTGGTGCGCACCCCCTCGATTCCCCGCATCACGAGGTCGCCGATGCGCGCCTCCTCCTGGCCCCGCCGGGCCAGGGCCGCCGCCTCCGCCGTGGGGTCCGGGTAGGGAGCGAAGACGTAGCGGCCGCCCACCACGGCGACGATGGGCTCCAGGCCCGTCGCCTCGAAGCGGTCCGCGCCTTCCTTGAGCTGGCGCCAGAAGCCGATATGCGGGTCCTGGCGGTGGCGCGCGAGGTTCTCGGCACTCATGCGAAACGGATAGGCCTGGAACTGGAAGGCCGCCTGCCCGCCCGCGAAGGCCTCGCGGGCCAGCGCGAAGATCTCGGCGACCTGCCGGTCCGTCATCGCGAAGCAGCCCGCCGACGAGCAGGTGCCGTGCACCATCAGGGCCGAGCCGGTGCCGCCATGGGCGCGGTCGTAGGCGTTCGGGTAGCCGACGTCGAAGGACAGGTAGTAGTGCGAGTTCGGGTTCATCTGCTGCGGGCGGATGGCGTAGAAGCCTTCCGGCACCTGCCGGTCGCCCGCCCGCAGCTTCGGGCCGAGCTGGCCGGACCAGCGGCAGATCGGGAAGGTCCTGAGGAACGCGTAGCGCCCGTCCGTCCCTCGCTGCCAGACCTCGATCTCCGATTCCTTCTTGTAGGCCCGCATCAGGATCGGGGCGGACGGATCGGTGCCCCGCGCGGTCATCAGGGCGAGGGTCGGGGCGGGGATCGGGGTGAGGGCCTTCGGCACCGCGAGGGCCGGCGCCGAGGCCGCGGGGAGCAGCGCCAGGCTCGCGAAGACAAGGACCGCCAGGACACGCGCCCGCCTCGCCATTCGCCGTCCCGCTCCCCCGCCGCGCCGGCCCGCTCCCTGGCAGGCCATTATGGGGATCTTGCGGCGGCTGGCGCGGGCGGCCGGACCGCGCGGCAACGCGGGATGTGGTGCTCTTGACGTTAGGATTCCCCGGCGGAGGGGTATCCGTAATCCGCCGGCGCGGTGCCAGTCTCGCGACAGGACGCCGTGACGGCCTCGCGCAGGATCGCGTTCGCTGCCGAAGCGAGGCGTCGCGAGGCGGCACGGAGGTGCTCCTGCCAGCGCGGCCCGCGGTCCCACGCCTCCATCCACGCATCGGCGAGGGCCTCCCTCTCCGAAGCCAGGGCAAGCGCCTCGATCAGGCTCTCGGCCTGCATCGCATCCTTGCGGGACTTGGCGGCGTTCGCCGGATCCTCGCGCCGCAGGCGGGAGACGATCAGCTTGTGGACGGCAAACCGTGCCGGCGCCGGCACCGTCACCGGGATACCGCCCTTGTGGAGCAGCACCGAGCGGACCGGCGCGAAGATCAGGAAATCGAGGTAGCGCAGCGGCTGTGCCGATGCGCCGCCGAGCGCCGGCATCCGTGAGGCGGCGGCACTCAACGCATCGCTTCCGCGGTTCGGCGTCAGGAACTCGACCCGGAACTGCCGGGCATTGATGAACGCGGTGACACCTTTGCGGTCGCTCGGATGGGGCACCTCCCGGAACGTCGCGTCGACCTGTCTCAGCACCTCCAGCACAGGCGGCATGGTGTCATCCACGAGGACGGAGATCGCGTGGAACTGCGCCACGTCGAGGTCGCTCGTCACGAGGTGCGCATCGGGCAGGCGGGCACCGAGCAGGCCCGCATAGGCTTGGTATGCCACCGTACCGACCAGCACCCCGCGCAGGCGGAAGAAGCCGCTCTTCCACAGCGCCTCGACCACGTCGCCGACGAAGGGCGTCGGTGCGGGCAGGCCCATGGCCCGCAGAGCGCGCACGAGATCGCGCCGCTCGCGATAGCCGGTCTTGGCGTCCCGGAAGGCGGAGACCCGGGCAGAGACCGCAGGATCGTCGACGGGTCCGACGTACTTCGCGTAGCGCCGCCCCTCGTCCCCCGGGGTGTAGCCCATGTAGTACCAGTAGGACCGGCCGTTCTGGTGGCGCTGGGTGAAGGACCCGTTCTCCGGCAACTGCGCGTCGAACAGCGCGTCCAGGCAGCGCTGCTGGAGGTCGGCGAAGAGGGTGTGATGTGCGAGCGGAAGCGCGTCCATGACGTATATATGCAAAATCCGGTTTTTGCATATATAGGCACCGTGGCGTCCGGCGCACGTCCGCATGGGGTTCGCCCGGGCGCCCGGCCGGTTCCCCACGCGGCACGGCCGCGCTATGATCCGAGTCGCGCGCAGCCCACGCGTCCCCCCTCCGCTCGGGGCAGTACCGCCGTACAGGGCTCCCGGACCGCCGAACCATCCTGGCGAGCAGGCCGCATGAGGAGGGAGTGCGACGCCCTCGCGAGGAGGGTTGCATGCTGTTGTCCGCGCCGATCCACGGCCTCAAACGCACCGCCAAGCGCCTGTCCCGCCGGGACGGCATCCCGCTCCACGACGCCCTCGACCGGGTCGCCCGGCGGGAAGGCTTCGCGCGATGGAGCCTGCTGGTCGCCCGATTCGCCGCCGAGATGGAAGCGGAGGCCACCGCCCCACTCCCCGTTCCGGCGGACGGCCTCCTCGCCCGGCTCGATCCGGGCGACCTCCTGCTGGTCGGCGCCCGGCCGGGCCATGGCAAGACCCGGCTGAGCCTCGCCCTCGCCGTCGAGGCGGTGAAGGCCGGGCGGCAAGCGGCCTTCTTCACCCTGGTGGACAATGAGCGGCAGGTGCGCGACCGCCTCGCCGCGATCGGGGCGGAGCCCGACCCGGTGAGCGACCGTCTCATGCTCGACTGCTCCGACGCGGTGAGCGCCGGGTACATCGCCGCGACGCTGCCGGAGGCGGGACGCGGCGACGTCGTCGTCGTCGACTACCTGCAGGTCCTCGACCAGCGGCGGGAGAATCCGGACCTCGCGAGCCAACTCGCCGCCCTGAAATCCCTCGCGCGCGACCGCGGGCTGATCGTGACGGTCATCTCCCAGATCGACCGGCGCTACAACCCGGCGCAGAAACCCTGTCCCGACCTCGACGACGTGCGCCTGCCGAACCCGGCGGACCTGCGGCTCTTCGACAAGACCTGCTTCCTGCAGGGCGGCACGGTGCGGTTCGGAGCCGCCCGGCCCGGATAGGAGCGCCCCGCGGCGGCAGGCCGGGATCGTCCGGCGTCTCCTGCCCGATCGTCTGCCGCCGTGGCTGCTCCCGTCCGGACGAGGGGCATTCCCCCGCGGGCGCACCGCTCCCGGTATCATCCGCCAGGGTACGCCGCGGGATGCCGGAGGTGCGCGGCGCGTGAGCCGGCAATGCTCCGCCGCCCGGGGGGCGGCCCGGCCCTCCGGACACCGACACCATCACGGAACGGAGCGCAGATCGTCGACCGCCGACCCGGTCGCGGCACCCGCGGACTGATCAGTGTCCGTAATGTCCGACATAGTTTGGCTCCCTCAATAACACAACCTACGGTCGTATAAGGGCGCGAGATCAATATAAATGAATCATAAGAACGGTTGTACTGAGATATTTTGAAAAACACCTTCCGATTTCCGCCCTAAAAAATTACTGGCTTTTGTAGTTGAAGTGTCCAGCCATCAGTCATACCGTGAAAGGGAGCAGGGCGTCGGAAACTCAAATCACCTGCTCGAAGAGAGATTTCCAAAAATCGGCATATCGAACGCGCAGAAGGGTGCAGGCTCATGACGCTTGTCTTGGACTTAGATCCCGAAACCGCCACATCGAGACGACAACTCGGCCTCCCCGAACTCGAAACCGGCTGCGCCCCGGCCTTTCGGACCCGGGACATGATGCCGAGAGACTTCCTGGACGGCGAGACATCGACGCTCGGTTGGGACACGTCCTTCGCGATCCGCCTGCCCGACGTCAACGCGGCGATCGCGACGAAGAAGAGCTGGCCCACCGGCTTCGACATCACGGTCAGCCCGGAGGACGACTACACGCTGCAGGGCCGCTTCGGGCCGTGGCAGCTGATCCGCGGCGGCAGCGGCGGCATCGTCATGATGGCGGTGGCGATCGAGTCCGGCGTCATGACGATCCGCGAGGAGGGCGAGATCCGGCACTTCCCGATGGACGGGGCGACCGCGATCGTGTCGATCAAGCTGCACTACGTGGCGCCGAGCCTCGCGCGGACGCCCGCACCCGGATCCCAGACGGAGGCGCTCTGGCTGGTGGTCAACCCCGAGCCGCGCAGCGACGCCGATCCCGCGGTGGTCCTGCACGGGCTCGAGCATCCGGCATCGACGCCGTCGCCCTACGTGCTGCTGCTCATGAAGGCGGGGCTGGAGCAGTGGTTCAACGCCAACATCCGGCGCTTCTCCCACGTCTTCGCCGGCATCAAGCTCGACGAGATCGCCCGCGACGCCTTCCAGTGGCTGAAGCCGACCTATACCGGCTACGCCTATCTCGACGGACCGACGGACGAGGACAGCTTCTTCGGCGTCATCGCGATGACCGACAACCGCAGCGCGGACGGGCTCCCCAACCAGCTCGGCCCCAATTGCGTGCCGCCGGCGAGCCGGGCGGGCTTCACCGTCGGCCTGCCGCGCTACCTCGAGAAGGTCGTGCTCCCCGGCCTGATCAAGGCCTTCCCGAAGGCGACCGCGTCCAGCTTCTCGCTGAAGGCCGGCAACACGGTCATCGTCAATACGGCGAGCTTCGACGTCAACAGCATCGTGGTGAACGGGACGACCTACACGCCGCGAGTCGACCTCTTCGAGCTGCAGGTGGTGGCCGACGAGCTGCAGATCCACACCCGGACCCGGATCCCGATCTCGCCGGGCATCCGCGCCATCGTCGACGCCGTCGCCTACCAGACGATCGTCCTGGTGACCAAGCCGGACGGGAGCCACACCCTGGACTTCAAGGAGGCCCGGCCGACGGCGAGCCACCACTGGATCGAGGTCGATGACGGGGTGAAGATCACGCAGATCGTGGTCGCCCTCGTCGGGAGCGTCGCCGGGGCGGCCTCGGAAGCGTTCAAGGACACCGCCAAGGTCGTCATCGCGGCGGTGATCATCACCGTCGTGGCGGGCGTCGTGGCGCTCATCCCCGAGCTGATCGCCGAGGTCGCGGGCGGCGGCGCCGCCAAGGTGCTGCCACCGATCGGCCCCTTCGCGACCGGCGCGACCGACCCGGTGTCCTGGCCCGGAGCGGGAGGGTTCACGCTGACGGAAGCGGGCCTCAACGGCGCCTTCCAGTTCGGCGGCAACCCGAACTTCTCCTTCTGACCGGCCCCTGACACGAGAGGCGATTCCCGATGACCGAGACCCTCACCCATCCCCGGCTCGCCCGCACCCTCGAGGAGGTGGGCCTGTCGCCCCAGCCGCGGAGCTGGACGCGCTTCCGCGCGCGGCCCGCGCTCACCGCGGCCGAGACCAGCCAGGAGACCACCACCCTCGGCTGGGACACCACCTTCGCGATCCGGCTGCCGGACGTCAACAAGGCGCTGACGAAGTCCGGCAAGTATCCGTTGGACTTCGAGATCATGGTCGATCCCGACGAGAATTACGGCGTCAAGGGCACGTTCGGAAGCTGGCAGCTCGCGCGCGGCGGCAGCGGCGGCATCCTGTTCATGGTGATCCCCATCGCCGCGGGAACCATGACCTCCGGTACGAAAACCTATTCGATGAATGGGGCCAAGGTCTACATCTCGATCAAGCTGAAATACCTCTCCGCCGTGGCGCCCAAGGCCGAGAACCCCATCCAGGAGACCCTCGACCTGCACGCCGACGATCAATCGCGGAGCGAAGAGGATCCGGCCGTCGTGATCCAGAACATGACGTTCCCGGATCCGAAGCCCTCGGTCTTCACGCAGGCGCTGATGAAGGAGGCCATGCAGACGTGGTTCCTGAAGAATCTCAGCCGGTTCTCCCACGTCTTCGCGTCCGTCAACGTGAACGAGATCGCGGCCGAGGGCGACTTCCAGTGGCTGAAGCCGACCTGCACCAGCTACGCGTATTTCGAGCCGGTCGACCCGAAGGCGCCGGAAGAGGACTGCGTGTTCGGCGTGCTGAACATGACCACCAACACCAGCCCGGAGGGACTGAGCAAGCAGCTGGCGCCGAACTCCATCCCGAAGGGTCAGCGGTCCGGGCTCAACATCAGCATGAGCCGGTTCCTCAACAACGTCGTCCTGCCCGGCCTGTACAAGGGCTTCGAAGGCGCCACCACCGCGAGCTTCAAGGTCACCGCCAACAACCAGATGATCGTCAATACCGGCCCGCTCAAGATGGCGCCGGTGCGCAGCGGCCTCATCGACTACACACCCTACGTCCAGATCTTCGAGCTGCAGGTGGTCGGCGACGAGGTCCAGATCCACACCCGCACGAGCATCGACATCTCCCCAGGCATCGTCGCCTGGGTAGACACGATCAGCTACCAGAAGATCGTCCTGATCGACAAACCGGACGGGACGCAGACCCTCGACTTCAAGCAATCGAAGGATCCGGTGCGCAACCAGTGGATCGAGAAGGAGACCTGGGTCACCGTCACGGAGATCATCGTGTCGATCGTCGGCGCGGTGGCGGCCGGGGTGGCCGGGCGGATCATCACGGCCACGGTGCCCCGGATCATCGCGGTGATCATCATCCTGATCATCGCCGGCCTCGCGGCGGCGACGCCCGAGCTGATCGCCCTGGTGGCGGGCGGCGACGCCGCGAAGGCGCTGCCGACCATCACGGTGATGGTGGCGAACGGCACCTCCCCGGTCCACTGGCCGGATTCGAAGGCGTTCAAGCTCACCTCGGCGGGGCTGAACGGCGCCTTCCAGCTCGGCGGCGATCCCCAGTTCGCGTTCTGACGGTGCGTCGGCCGGGGGAGGTGCCGCCGTCCCCCGGCCGGTCGCCCCTCGCGGCGGGGAGGGACCCACGATGCAGACGTTCGGCTGGGACACCGTCTTCGTCATCGACAACGACCGGATCAACCAGACGCTCGCGAACAACCTCCAGTCCCTGATCCCCACCTTCGCGGTGGATCTGGGGTCCGATCCGGCGGTCAGCGCGTCGGGACGCTTCCGGTCCTGGGAGGTCGTCGAGGGCGGCAACGACAAGCTGCTGTTCCTGCGCCTGACCATCGCCGAGGGCACGCTGACGATCGGGCCGCTCGGCCTGCCGGACCACGTCCGGGCGATGGTGCCCGACCTCGCCTCGCTCGCGCAGCAGGCCGGCGCGATCGCCCTCGACGGCGTCGCGGTGGTCCTGTCCGTGTTCCTGCGCGTCCTGCCCAAGCCCGACGCCTCCGCGCAGGTGCTCGCCTTCTTCCTGCAGCAGGTCGCCCACTCGGCGGCGGAATCCGGGACGCCGGGCTTCGTCACGCCGGTGACCATCATCGACCCGGGTGGGAGGCTGAGCGCCAGCCAGAGGGCGCTCCTGGGCGCCGCGATCGCCGAAGCCGTCGTGCGCCAGGCCGGGCAGATCGCCTTCGCCTTCGCGAGCATCAACCTGGTGCCGCCGGGGACCAATTCCTGGCTCACGCCGGTCGCGTCGGACTACGCCTACATGGAGAAGATCGGCGCGCCCCACGGCTACCTGGCGGTGCTCAGCGTCACCACCGCCCGCCCGATCGACCGGCTCGAGCGGACGATCGACCAGGCGGCGATCGGGGGCGGCCATTCCGGCAGCTACCTGATCTCCGACCTCCTGTTCCTCCGCAACGTCGTGCTGCCGTTCCTGCCGACCGCCTACCAGGCCTCCCCGGCGGATTTCCGCCTGGACGAGGCCGCACGGACCATCCGCAACGTCCGCTCCTTCGAGACCATCGCGGTGAAGTCGGGGGCGATCACCTACCACCCGGTCATCCGCGCGCTGGCCGTGGCGACGGACGGGGAGGGGCTGGTCACCCAGGTCGAGGGGTTCTGCGACCTCAAGGCGGGGATCACGATGACCTTCCGGCTGAAGGCGCGCAACCGCTCCCGCTTCGATGCCGCCACGCAGACGCTCGCCTTCGAGCCCGATCCCAACCCGCAGAGCCAGCACTCCGCGGACATCCCCTGGTACTTCTGGTTCCTCGGCCCGATCGCGGTGCTGATCACGGAGCTCGTGGTCAAGCTGATCGCGGACAGCGTCGCGGCCCAGCTCGGCACGCTCGCCCGCGACGCCCTGTCCATCACCAAGAACCCGCCGCAATCGGTGCAGTGGACGGGCACGCGGCCGCTCGACGTGAAGGCGGCGGGGGTCAACGGCGCCTTCTACATGATGGGATCGGTGTGATCGGGAGGCCCGGCGACCAAAGCCGCCACGTGGCGCAGCTTGTCCGGGTTGCGGGTGATGAACACGGCGCGGATCCGCCCCTCCTCGATCACCAGAGCGGTGGTCTGGAGGATCCCGCCGGGCTCCTCGCTGATGGTGCCGGGCAGGCCGTCGATGCGCGCGAGCCGGATCAGGCGCCCGGGGGCGATCCGCTTGCGGTGCAGGCCGGCGAAGAGGCGCAGCACCTTCTCGATCCCGGTGATCGGGTTGAGGACGGCGATGACCTTGCCGCCGCCGTCGGAGCGCAGCACCACGTCGTGCGCCAGCATGGCCCGCAGCGCCCCGACATCGCCGCTCGCCGTCGCGGCGAAGAAGGCCCGCGTCAGGCGCTCGCCCTCGTCGGGCGGCACGGGGTAGCGCGGGCGCTCGGCCCGGACGTGGCGGCGCGCCCGGGCGGCGAGCTGGCGGATCGCCGGCTCCTCCCGGTCCAGGGTGGCGGCCACCTCGGCGAGCGGCACCCCGAAGACGTCGTGCAGCAGGAAGGCGGCCCGCTCCAGCGGCGACAGGCGCTCCATCGCCAGCATCAGCGCGAGCGTGAGATCGTCCGCGTCCGGCCCGTCGGGCTCCTCGACCAGCGGCTCGGGCAGCCAGGCGCCGACGTAGGTTTCCCGCCGCACCCGCGCCGATTTCAGGCCGTCGAGGCACAGGCGCGTGACCACCCGCGTCAGGTAGGCGGGCGGCGACGCCACGGCGCCGTGGTCGGCCTCCCGCCAGCGCAGCCACGCGGTCTGGACCACGTCCTCGGCTTCCGCCAGCGAGCCGAGCATGCGGTAGGCGAGGCGGAGGAGCCGCGGCCGCTCCGCCTCGAAGGCCGCCGTGGCGCCGTCGGCCGACACGGCGGCCTCAGCGCGCGTGCTCGGCCCGCAGGCCGACCTGGAGCCGGTTCCAGAGGTTGATGGCGCCGATCTGCACGGTCAGCAGCACCTGCTCGGCCTCCGTGAACTGTGCCCTCAGGGCGTCGTAATCGGCGTCCGGCGCGCCCTTCTCGGCGACGCGGGTCAGCGCCTCCGTCCAGGCGAGGGCCGCCCGCTCGCGCTCCGAGTAGAGGGGCGATTCGCGCCACGCGTCGAGGAGATAGAGGCGCATCTCGGTCTCGCCGTGCTTGCGCGCGTCGCCGGCATGCATGGCGATGCAGAAGGCGCAGCCGTTGATCTGCGAGGCGCGCAGCTTGACGAGTTCGAGCAGGCTCGACTCGAGGCCGCTCTGCCGGATGCTCGCCTCGACCTGCAGCATCGCCGTCAGGGTCGCGGGGGCGAGGTCGTGGGGGTTCGCGATGCGGGGGCTCATGGGGTCTCTCCTGTCCCGGTGGACATCCCCATGACGAGGCGCCGGTCCCGGATGTGACACGGGCCGCCGGAAAAACGGCGCGGCTCACACCCGCCGCAGCCGCACCCCGAACAGCCGCAGGGCGGCGAGCAGCGTCGCCGCGTAGGCCAGGATCCCGAAGCTGCCGAGCACCGCCAGCACGGCGAGTTCGCGGAAGCGCGGCAGGGCGGGCATCAGCCGGTCGATCAGCGGCAATCCGCCGAGCGTGCCGAGCGCCAGGACCGCGCAGCCGGCGAGCACCCCGCAGGCCGTGACCGCGAGCGTCCGGCTCGGCGCCGTCCAGCCCCGGCGCCGGGCGATCAGGAACAGGATCAGCACGTTCGCCCAGACGCCCGCGGCCGTGGCGAGCGCGAGGCCGGTGACGCCGAGCGGCCCCGTCAGCGCCACCTTCAGGGCGACGTTGAGCGCCACCGCGGTGAGCGAGGCGACGACCGGCATGCGCGAATCCTGCCGCGCGTAGAAGCTCGCCACGATGCTGCGGATCAGCACCGCGGCGGGCAGCGCGAGGCCGTAGGCAGCGAGCACCGCCCCGGCCCGGGCGGCCGCCTCGGCGTCGAAGGCCCCGCGCTGGAACAGGGCCGTCATGATCAGGTCCGGCACCAGCAGGAAGGCGACCGCGAAGGGCGCCGAGAGGGCGAGGGAGAAGCCGGTCGCCCGGTTCTGGGCCGCGTGGGCGGCCGCCGCGTCGCCGGCCGCGAGGCGGCGGCTCATCTCGGGCAGCAGCACCGTGCCGGCCGCGATGCCGATCACCCCGAAGGGGAGCTGGTAGAGCCGGTCCGCGTAGTAGAGGGCCGAGACCGCGCCGGTCGGCAGGAAGGAGGCGATGATCGTGTCGGCGAACATCGCGATCTGCACGCCCGCCGAGCCGATCACCGCCGGCCCGAGCATGCGCAAGAACCGGCTCATCCCGGTATCGGCGAAGCTCGGCCGCACGAGGCGGGGCGCGACGCCGGCCCGGATCGCGTCCGCCCAGACGAGCAGGAACTGCAGCACGCCCGAGACCGCCACGCCCCAGGCCGCCGCGTAGCCGGCATTGGGGAACAGGAAGGCGAGGGCGAGGGCGGCCAGCAGCGCGACGTTGAGGAGGATCGGGGCGGCGGCGGCGGCGGCGAAGCGCCCCCGGGCGTTGAGCACGCCCGAGAGCAGCGTCACCAGGGTGATGAACAGCAGGTACGGGAAGGTGATGCGGGTGAGCGCCACCGCGAGGGCGAATTTCTCCGGCTCCTCCACGAAGCCCGGCGCCAGCGCCCGCACCACGACCGGCATGAGCGGCAGGGCCAGCGCCAGCAGCGCCACCTGCACCAGCAGCATCAGGGTGAAGATGCGGTCGGCGAAGAGGCGCGCGCCCTCCCGGTCGCCGGCCCCGTCGAGCCCCGCATAGGTCGGCACGAAGGCGACGTTGAAGGCGCCCTCGCCGAAGATCGCCCGGAAGTGGTTCGGCAGCCGGAAGGCGACCACGAAGGCGTCGGCGATCGGCCCGGCGCCCATCACGGCGGCCATCAGCACGTCCCGCAGGAAGCCCGTGGCCCGGGACACCAGGGTCCAGCCGCCAACCGAGAGGATGCTGCGGATCATCGGGGAGTCTCGTCGTTGGCGCGGACCCGTCGCGCCGGAAGTCGTTGATGCACGCGTCGCCTCATGATGCCGAACCGTCGAGGACGCGGCGCGGTCTCCCCTCTCCCGAGTGGGCGACGATGGTCACACATCGGGGTCGCAGAACTCGGGAGACATCTCCGCGCCGTCCCTCCCCCCTCTGCGGGGGAGGGTGGCCCCTGCGTCAGCAGGGGTCGGGAGAGGGGCCGGCGCGACGATTCCGAGCCAGGCGCCCATCACAACAGTTCCGTTCAATTCGGCACCGTGGTTCCCCTCTCCCGCCCCGGCACGAGTGCTGCGCACTCGCCGCGGGGCACCCTCCCCCCGCAGAGGGGAGAGGAAGGGACGCGAAGCCGCCGCTCCCTGTTCTCCAACGGAGATGGGTGGATCCGCAACCCCGGGCGGGAGAGGGGATCCCGCGCGCAGGTCGACGACGTCCCCTACACTGCGCCCGTGAAGGTGGCGCGAGCGCGGCGGTCATCCGGGAACGGGGCGGTGTGCCCGGAGGCGGCCGGGCCGATCCGCTCGGCGACCACGTAGAGCGGGCGCCGTTTCACCTCGGCGAAGATGCGCCCGATATACTCCCCGATGATGCCGAGCGACATCAGCTGGACTCCGGAGAAGAACATCACCGACACGATCAGCGAGGCGTAGCCGGGCACGCTCGGCCCGAAGATCAGGTGCTCGCCGATGAACCACAGGGCCGCGCACAGGGCGAGCGCCGCGATGCCGCCGCCGAGATACGTCCAGACCCGCAGCGGCACGGTCGAGAACGAGGTGATGCCGTCGAAGGCGAAGCGAAAGAGCTTGCGGAAGCTCCACTTGCTCTCGCCCTCGTGGCGCGCCTCCACCGTGTAAGGCACGCCGACCTGCCGGAAGCCGATCCACGAATAGAGGCCCTTCGAGAAGCGGGCGCGCTCGGGCAGGGCGCGCAGCACCTCGACGCCCCGACGGTCGATGAGCCGGAAATCGCCCGCGCCCTCGGGCAGGGGCATCTCCCCGAAGGTGGCGAAGAGCCGGTAGAACAGCCGGGCGAAGCCGCGGCGCATGGCGCTCTCGTCGTCGCGGTCGGCGCGCTGGGCGTAGACCATCACGTTGCCCTCCCGCCAGCGGGCCACGAAGGTCTCGATCAACTCGGGCGGGTGCTGCAGGTCGGCATCCATCAGCACCACGGCGCGGCCGCGGGCGTGGTCGAGGCCGGCCGCGATGGCGACCTCCTTGCCGAAGTTGCGGCTGAAGGAGACGGCGCCGATGCGCGGCTCGCGGGCATGGTGCTCGGCGATCACGGACGCGGTCGCGTCGCGGCTGCCGTCGTCCACGAACACGACCTCGTAGGCGGCGGTGACGCGCTCCAGCACCGGCAGCAGGCGGGCGAGGAGCGGGCCGACATTGGCGCTCTCGTTGTAGACCGGTATGACGACGCTGAGGTCGATCGGGTCGTCGGGCCTGAACAGCTCCACGATACCCTCCCTCGTTCCTTGGGGGCCGGCGGACCGGCGCGTGGGGGATCAAGAGCCGGTTTCGGCCGCCGGCTCAAGGGAATGCTCTCGCACATGCCACCTGAACGGCGACCGATCGTTCTCTGCGCCGACGATTACGGCATCAGTTCCGGCGTCAGCCGCGGCATCCTGGCGCTCGCCCGGGCGGGGCGTCTCTCCGCCACCGGGTCGATGACGAACCTGCCCGCCTTCGCGGGCGCGGCGCCGGCCCTGCGGGACCTCGACGGGCGGATCGGGCTCGGCCTCCATCTCACGCTCACCGCCGGGGCGCCGCTCGGGGCGATGCCGCGCCTCGCGCCCGACGGACGCCTGCCGGCACTCGGGCGGCTGATGCGGGCCTGCCTGTCCGGGGCGGTCGACGGGGCGGAGATCGCGGGCGAGATCGCCCGCCAGCTCGACGCCTTCGCGCGGGCCTTCGGGCGGGCGCCCGACTTCGTGGACGGGCACCAGCATGTCCACGTCCTGCCGGGGGTGCGGAGCGCGCTTCTCGGCGAACTCGCCGCCCGGGGCCTTGCCGCGCGGGTCTGGCTGCGCGACCCCGGCGACCGAGCCGCGGCGATCCTGGCGCGTCCCTCCGCCCCGAAGGCCGCCCTGGTGTGCGCGCTCGCCCTCGGCTTCCGGGCGGCGGCGACGCGGGCGGGCTTCGCCACCAACCGCGGCTTCTCGGGGTTCTCGGATTTCGCGCCCGGAGAGGGGTTCGCGGCGCGTTTCGAGCGGGCCTTCGCGGCGCTCGGCCCAGCGCCCCTGGTGATGTGCCACCCGGGCGAGGCCGACGAGAGCCTGCGGGCCCTCGATCCCGTCGTGGAGAGCCGGCCGGCGGAACTCGCCTACCTGGCGTCGGAGCGCTTCGGGATGTTTCTGGAGCGGGAGGGGCTGGTGCTCGCGGCGGGGCCCTGTCCGCCCGCGCCCACTGAGGCCGAAACCCGGCCGGCTTGACCGTCTGGATGACGGGGCGAGCCCCGAAGCGGCCCCCTGCGGCGCGGGGACGGAACGTTCGGCCGTGAGCGCGCGCCCGATCTCGGATGGTGGGGCTCGGCGTCCTGGATGTCCGGCGCCGCGCGGCCGCAGCTGCGATCGACGTCAGCCCTGGGCCGCCGCGACACCGCTCAGCAAGTGCGCACCCACAGACCGAACTGCGTCCCCACCAGGACGCTGCTCCAGCCACTCAGCAACCACAGCCTCGGGTGATCGGAGACACTGAATCGGAGGTCGTACAGCACGACGGCAACGCAGCATGCGAAGAAGCCGCCCCAGGCGATCGCGACCGCAAGGCTCCTGATCGGCGATGCGAGCGCGTCCGCAGTGCAGCGCACCGGGCCCGACCCGACAATCTCGGATGCTTGATCCAAAAGGATGTCTCCTGCGCTGCCGGCTCTTCGATTCGCCATTCACCCCGCATGTAGGCGGCGCCTCATAAAGATCGGTTCGCGAAAATGGAAAAGGTGAGATGAATGGCAAGTGCGGCTTTCTCTTTTGTTTGATTTTATGAGGCGAGTTGAAAAAATCTTCATGACGGTGACGGAATTCGGAAGCCGTGCCGGACGCGGACGGCTCAGTGTCTCTCACAAAACTCCCGATCACCGTCGTCGCTCGCCGTGCCGCCTCCAGCGCGGCGGGAGTTTTGTGAGGTGCACGTCGTCCCCTGTGGGAGCGAGACCGCCACGCCGAGACGCCCCTCGGCCTCGATCAGCGCCCGACCACCTCGCCCCAAGCCTTTGTTTCCGAGAAACTTTCCGCGACGGACCGACCATCGCCCGGTCGGATGAAGCAACCCGCCTCCGTCCCGGATCCGGATCACGGCGCGCGGCGGACCGGTCGGGTCGTGACGCGTGCGAACCCTGGCGCGCGCAACGCAGAGGCATCGAACCAAATTCCGTGATGAACGGTTATGGGTGCATCTTTTGGTTGTGAACGAGGGTCAGGCAATGTTATGGAACAGGCGGGGCGTTCGCATCACCGTCGGGCTGCTGTTGCTCGGGGCGACCTTGCTTGCCGTTTTGCCAAGTTTTACCGGATATACGAGCCTTGATGGGACGGTCAACGCACGCTTTACGCTTGTTGCGGCGCCAATCGAGGGCGTCGTCACCGCAACACCGCCGAAGGTCGGGACCTCCGTGCCGAAGGACACGGAACTCTTCGCGATCCAAAATTCCCGCATCGCGCGCACGGCGGAAGCCCAGCTGGATGCCGACCTCGGTGCAGCGCGCGAACGATTGCGCGCTCTGGAATCTCAGATCGGAAATCTGACGGCGCTCCGGAAAGACCTGAACGGCCGCCTGAGAGAGTATCAGCAGGCGAGCATCGCCAACATCCAGCTGGAGATGTCGATCCGCCAGCAGCGCATCAGCGCGGCCCAGGCCAACCAGGCCTCGGCATCGGCCGACCTCGCGCGCAAGACCACGCTCGGCGCGACCGGCGTGGTGGCGGGAAGCTCCGTCGAGGCGGCGCGGGCGGCATCCATCACCGCCGTGAGCGAGCAGGCCATCGCCAGGGCCGAGCTGGAGCGCCTCAGCCGGCAGCTTGAGGCCGTCAAGCACGGCACCTTCGTCGGCGAGGGCCGCAACGACGTGCCCTACTCGCAGCAGCGCGCGGACGAGGTCGCGATCCAGCTCGCGAATGTCGAGACGCAGGCCCGCTCCGAGCGCGCGCGCATCCAGCAACTCGAGCGCCAGCTGGAGGTCGAGCGTCAGCGCAACGACAGTCTCTCGGCCACGGGCGTGCGGGTTCCCTTCGAGGGCGTGATCTGGCGCAACAACGTCGTGGCGGGATCGAACGTGGTGGTCGGCAACGAGCTGATCCGGCTGCTCGACTGCCGCGACCTGTTCGTCGACATCCTCGTCGACGAGGTCGATTACGACCAGATCAAGCCGGGCGACCGGGCGGAAGTGCGGCTGCTCGGCAGTACGGACATCATCCACGGCACGGTGGTCTCGGTGCGCGGAGCCAGTGCGGCCGTCGAGGAGGTCGTGCTCGCGGCCGTCCCTCCGGAGAGCCGCGGCAAGAACGCCCGCATCCGGGTCGCGCTCGAACCGAACGCGATGCAGACCGACTACGCGAATTTCTGCCAGGTCGGCCGCACCGTGCAGGTCCGCATCGCGCGCGCGACCGCCGGCATTCCCATCCTGTCGTGGGTGAAGAACCTGTGGTTCAGCATCTCGTAGCCCTGGCGCCGACGCTCCTCGTCGCCGCGTTCTTCCTGGTCCTCACGCTCAACTGGCCGCGCGGCGCGACGTGGTCGCGGGCCGTCACCTGTGCCTTCGTGCTGCTCGTCGCCCTGCGCTACCTCGTCTGGCGCTTCGCCGCGACCGTGCTGCCCTACCCGGCCAACGGGAGCTTCGGCTTCTTCTGGACGTGGTTCGTCTTCCTCGTCGAGCTCGGCGCCTTCGCGGACATCCTGCTCTTCCTGATCGCGATGAGCCGCTCCGTGGACCGCTCTGCCGAGGCCGATCGCCTGGAGAGGGACCTGTTCGCGCGCGATCCCGCCGAGCTCCCGACGGTCGACGTGTTCATCCCGACCTACAACGAGCCGCTCGACGTCCTGGAGCGCACCATCGTCGGGGCGCTCGCCCTCGACTATCCCAAGGACAAGCTCACGATCTACGTCCTCGACGACAAGCGTCGCGACTGGCTGCGGGAATACTGCGAGAAGAAGGGTGCGATCCACGTCACCCGCCCCGACAATTCGCACGCCAAGGCCGGCAACATGAACAACGGCCTCACGGTGTCCTCGGGCGATTTCATCGCGATCTTCGATGCCGATTTCGTGCCCTATCAGAATTTCTTGCGGCGGACGCTGCCGTTCTTCGCCGACCCGACGATCGGCATCGTGCAGACACCGCAGCACTTCTTCAACAAGGACCCGGTGCAAGCCAATCTCAGCCTGGAGAAGGTCTGGCCCGACGAGCAGCGCCTGTTCTTCGACGAGATGGCCACCTCGCGCGACGCCTGGGACGTCAGCTTCTGCTGCGGCTCGTGCTCGATCACGCGGCGGGCGGCGATCACCACGATCGGCGGCTTCCCGCACGACTCGATCACCGAGGACCTGCTCACCACCCTCGCCCTCCTCAACAAGGGCTACAAGACGCGCTACCTCAACGAGCGGCTCTCGATGGGGCTCGCGGCGGAGAACCTCAAGGGATACTTCGTGCAGCGGGGCCGCTGGTGCCGAGGCGGAATTCAGACCATCTACCTGCATAACGGGCCGCTGCGCGGCCCCGGCCTCACCCTGTTCCAGCGCTTCATGTTCCTGCCCCTGTCCTGGCTGGTCCAGTACACGGTGCGCTTCATCATCCTGGTGGTGCCCGCCGTCTATCTCTGGACGGGCGCCGCCCCGCTCTACTTCACCAGCACGGCCGACATCGTCTGGTACCAGCTGCCGGTGCTCGCCGCCTACTTCCTGCTGATGGGCTGGCTGACGCCGACGCGCTACCTGCCGCTGGTCTCGTCGGCGGTCGGCGCCTTCGCCACCTTCCGCATGCTGCCGGTGGTGATCTCCAGCCTGGTCAAACCGTTCGGCGTGCCATTCCGGGTCACGCCGAAGGGCTCGGGCAACGAGGAATCCGAGTTCGACGCCTACACGTTCTTCTCGATCGCCTTCTGGATCGCCGTCACCGCCCTCGGCCTCGTCGTCAACGTGGTGCCCGAATGGTCCCGGATCGGGCGCGGGGAATTCTCCGTGGTGTCGGCCTACTGGGCGGTCGCGAACATCCTGGTGCTGATGGTGGCGGCGCTGATCTGCTTCGAGAAGCCGAGGCCGCCGCTCGACAGCTTCGCGACGAACGAGGACGCGCGCGTCGAGTTCGAGGACGGCGCCGTGACGGGCAGGGTGACGAGCCTGTCGCTCGACGGGGGAATCGCGGAATTCGACACGGACCCGACCGTGAAGGTCGGGGACCGGATCATCGTCGAGATGGACCGCTTTCCGCACCTGCGCTGCACGGTCGAGAAGGTCGGCCGTCGCACGCGCAAGGGTCCGGCGGCCGTCAAGTTCTCCTACACGCTCGACGAGACTTGCCACGACCGCATGATCGTGAAGCTCTACACGGGCGGCTACTCACAGGACATCCACGACCTCGACAAATCCGCGATCGTGGGGGGCATCTGGTCGCGCATGTTCGGCCGGACCGCGAGACGATCGGCTTGAAATCCCGGCGCACGCGCTCGCTGATATCGGCTTCGCTCCGCCCGGGAGCCTGGCGAGACGGGATCCACTCTGATCGAACGGATCCCATCTCCCCCCTCCACGCGCCGAATCGATGCGCGATCGGCATCGATCCATTCACGAAGAGGCTTGGACAGAGCCGTCGCACGACCGCGATGGTAGGGGCGGCATCAGGCCTCCGCTGATCCTCACCAAACAGCGAGAAGGGCCGGCACCCCGGTGGGAGGACCGTCATGGCTGGGCACGTTCCGCGCAGGACGAACATCAGGTATGTCATCCTGGCGCTGATCTTCCTGGCGACGACATTCAACTACGTCGACCGCGCGACCTTGTCCGTGGCGGCCTCGGCCATGCGGACCGAGTTCGGTTTCGACGCGATCACCATGGGTCTCGCGTTCTCGGCGTTCGGCTGGGCCTACACCGCCCTCCAGATCCCCGGCGGATGGGTCCTCGACAAGTACGGGGCACGCCTCGTCTACGGACTCGGCCTGATCCTGTGGTCGGCCCTCACGATGATGCAGGGGCTGGTCCACCTCGTCTCCTTCACGTTCCTCGCCCTGTTCGCGCTCCGGTTCCTGATGGGCATCGCCGAGGCACCGGCGTTCCCGGCCAACAGCCGCCTGACCGTGATGTGGTTCCCGGCCCAGGAGAGGGCGTTCGCCACGTCGATCTTTCAATCGGCTCAATATTTCGCGCTGGCCGCCTTCACCCCGCTGATGACCTGGATCCTGCACGCGTACAGCTGGCAGGCGATCTTCTTCTGGGCCGGTGGAGTCGGCATCGTCCTCGGCGCGGTCTGGCTGATCTACGTTCACGAGCCGCGCCGGCACGGCGGCGTCAACCAAGCGGAACTCGACTACATCGAGGCCGGGGGCGGCCTGCCGAACATGGGCGACGCGCGCGACCGCATCCGCTGGTCCGAGGTCAGGGCGCTCTTCGGCAACCGCATGATGGTCGGCCTCTATATCGGCCAGTTCTGCCTGACGACGATCACCTGGTTCTTCCTGACCTGGTTCCCGACCTATCTGCTCGAGGCGCGCGGGATGTCGATCCTCAAGGTCGGCCTCGTGGCGGCGATCCCGGCGATCTGCGGCTTCCTCGGCGGTCTTGCCGGCGGCGTCTGGTCCGACTGGATGCTGCGGCGAGGCTGCAGCCTCACCGTCGCGCGAAAGACGCCGATCATCGTCGGCCTCGTGGTCTCCAGCAGCATCGTCCTGGCGAATTACGTCCCTTCCGACACCGTCGTCATCGCGGTGATGAGCGTCGCCTTCTTCGCCAAGGGCATCGGCAATCTCGGCTGGTGCATCGTCGGCGACGTCTCGCCGAAAGAGATGATGGGCGTCAGCGGCGGCATCTTCAATTTCTGCGGCAACATCGCCAGCATCGTCACGCCGCTCGCCATCGGAATCATCGTCAAGGAGATGGGCTCCTTCGACCTCGCCCTGGTCTATATCGGCCTCGTGGCCCTGCTCGGCGCCTTCTCCTACCTCGTCATCGTCGGCCCGCTGCGCCGCCTGGACCTGGGCGAGGCGGCCGAGCCCCGCGGGACGGCCCGCGCAGCAGCCCCCCGGGCCTCCCTCTCCGGCCCGGCCCGGACCTGAGCGCCCCGCATTCGTCCATCGGAGGACACCATGACCGAACCGCACGAGACCGTCACCGGCATCCGCCTCCGCTCCGTCTCCCTGCCGCTCAAGACCCCGATCAGCGACGCGAAGGTGCTCACGGGCCGGCAGAAGCCGATGACCGAGATCGCGATCCTGTTCTGCGAGGTCGAGACCAGCGCCGGCCTCAGCGGGCTCGGCCTCAGCTACGCGAAGCGCGCCGGCGGCCCCGGCCAGTTCGCCCATGCCAGGGAGATCGCGCCGGCGCTGCTGGGCGAGGATCCGAGCGACATCGCGAAGGCGTGGGACAAGCTCGCCTGGGCGGGCGCCTCGGCCGGCCGCAGCGGACTGGCCGTCCAGGCGATCGGCGCCTTCGACGTCGCGCTGTGGGATCTCAAGGCGAAGCGGGCCGGGCTGTCGCTCGCCAAGCTGCTGGGGGCGCAGCGGGACGCGGTGCGCTGCTACAACACCTCGGGGGGCTTCCTGCACACGCCGCTGGACGAGCTCCTGGTCAACACCGATCGCTCCCGCGCCAAGGGCATCGGCGGGATCAAGCTGAAGGTCGGCCAGCCGGACTGGGCCGAGGATGTCCGGCGCGTCTCGGCGGTGCGCGAGCACCTGGGCGACGCCTTCCCGCTGATGGTCGACGCCAACCAGCAATGGGACCGGCCGACCGCGATGCGGATGGGCCGCCTGTTCGAGCGCTTCAACCTCGTCTGGATCGAGGAGCCGCTGGACTGCTACGACGCCGCCGGCCACGCAGCCCTCGCCGCCGCCCTCGACACGCCGATCGCCACCGGCGAGATGCTGACGAGCGTGTCCGAGCACTGGGACTTCATCCGCCAGACCGGCGCCGACTTCCTGATGCCGGACGCGCCGCGCGTCGGCGGCATCACGCCCTTCCTCAAGGTGGCCGCCCTGGCCGAGTTCGCCGGCCTCACCATCGCGCCGCACTTCTCGATGGAACTGCACATCCACCTCGCCGCCGCCATGCAGCGCGAACCCTGGGTGGAGCATTTCGAGTGGCTGGAGCCGCTGTTCAACGAGCGGCTGGACTTGGCGGACGGGCGCATGCGCGTGCCGACGCGCCCGGGCCTCGGCATCACCCTGAGCGACCAGGCCCTCGCCTGGACCCGCGAGACCGCCGCGTTCGGCAGCCTGGCGTGAGGGGCGCGGAGCGCGGCGGCGGCGCGTCGGCCGGGGCGGCGGCGATCAGGCCGGGGTCGCGGGGGAAGCGGCGGTCGCCGTCGTCACGATGCGGTCGGTGGAGGCCATCACGTCCTCGACGGTCCGCACGTAGCGCTCGACGCTCTCCCGGAGCGCCTGCCGCTGCGGATCCTCGGCGGAGAGGACCGCCAGCGCCTCGGCGAGGTCGCGCAGGCCGCCCCCGATGGTCCGCTGCAGCGCCCGGATCTGGTGATGCCGCGGGCCCGGATCGATGCCGGCCGCCAGGACCTGCACCAGGCCCTCCGCGAGCCGCCCGCTCGCCTCCGGTGCCGGGATGACGGGAAGAAGGTGGATCTGCGTCATGGTGCACCGCCTGCTCGCATGGCCTCTCGGGGAGCGCGGAGGAAAGCCGCGCGCCGGCCGCCCGGTCAGCGCGCCAGCACGCGCGCGGCGCCCTTGGTGGTCTCCACCGCCTGGGTGACGCTCCCCACCGCCTGCGAGATCGCCCCGATATTGTGCGCGATCGCGCTCACCGCCCCCGCGGCGTCCTGCATGTTGGCCGACATGTCCTGCGTCACCACGCTCTGCTGCTCGACGGCCGCGGCCGTCCGCACGACGTAGTCGCGCATCACCTCGACCGATCCCTGGATCGTGCGCAGCGACTCGACGACCTGCCCCGACACGGCCTGGATGCTGCCGATCTCGGTCGCGATCTGGTCGGTGGCGCGGGCGGCCTGGTTGGCGAGGTTCTTGACCTCCTGGGCGACGACCGCGAAGCCGCGCCCCGCCTCGCCGGCCCGGGCCGACTCGATGGTCGCGTTGAGGGCGAGCAGGTTGATCTGACTGGCGATGCTCTGGATGAGGCCGACGATGCCGTTCATCGCCGCGGCGGTGGCGGTCAGCCGCTGGGTGAGTTCGCCGGCGGCGCCGGCCTGCTGCTGGGCCTCATCGCTGGTCACGCGCGCCTTGCCCATGCTCGCGGAGATCTCGTTGACCGAGCGCGCGAGTTCCTCGGCGGCGGCCGCCACCGACTGCACGTTGTCGGAGGTTTTGCCGGCGGCCAGGCGCGCCAGCTCGGCCTCGCTGTTCGAGCGCGCGACGGCCTGGTCGACCTCGGCGAAGTTCTCGTCGATCAGCGTCTTCAGTTCGGTGAGGCGCTTCACCTCGGCGGTGACGTCGCTGGCGAACTTGACGATCTTCGACACCCGGCCGTGCTGGTCGAGGATCGGGTTGTACGACCCCTCGATCCAGACGGGGCGGCCGTCGCGGCCGATGCGCTTGAACTGGGCCGCCTGGTACTCGCCGCGGCGCAGCCGCTCCCAGAACTCCGTGTACTCGCGGCCCGCGCGGGTCTCCGGCTCGACGAAGATTCCGTGGTGACGGCCGCGGATCTCCTCCAGGCTGTAGCCCATCAGGCTGAGGAAGTTCCGGTTTGCCGTGACGATGGTGCCGTCGGGCAGGAACTCGATCACCGCCTGCGACCGGCCGATCGCCGCGATCTGGCTCGAATAGTCGAGGTTGAGCAGCCGATCGCCGGCATCGCTCCACTCGACGACGAAGCCGAGGCGGCGCCCGTTCTCGGACAGGGGCGTGACGAGGAGGTCGAAGACGCGTTTGCCGACCCGGATGGTGGCGGCGTGCGGCTTGTCGAGGGCGGCCAGCATGCGGCGCTGGTGGCTCGGGTCCTTGTGGAAGACGTCGATGTTGCTGCCGACGAGCTTGGCGGCGTCGAAGCGCGGGAGGTCGGCCCTCAGGTCGGCCTCCGCCTCGTGCATGAAGCGCGCGAGGGCGGGGTTCATGTAGGTGATGGTCATGTCGGCGTCGGCGATCATGACGTTGGTCCGGAGCGCAGCAAGGGCCGCAACCTCCATCCTGTTCGCACCGCGACTGCCCTTGCTCAACCAGTTCATAACGCCACGAAGCTCCGGTCATGCTGCCCGGCTGCGGAGATACGCTTGTATTCGCTGCTGCCGATCCCCCCGAAGACTTGGCGAGAAGTGCTAATAAATCTTTAATTTGAGCGCATTAGGCCGAATCCTGACCAATCTACTCCGTCTAGATGAGGCGAGTGATGGTTACATGAATCTTGTTATTGTCGACACCTGACTGAACGCCGAGTCAAGTCTCGATGATCCACGTTCCCCTGGCGCGAGACCGGGCCGTCTGCTCCGCGCGCGCTCGTCCGCGGATCGGGGGAGGCGCGGCCGCCGCGAAACAGGGTCCGCGGGACCGGGAAGCGCCCCGTTTCCGGCCCTCGCCACCGCCCCCCGTCGATTTGCCACGGGCCGCGTCACGTGCTGAAATCCCCAAGAGCCGTCCGTTGAACGAGGCGGCCGGGAGGAGTGGACCGATGAGGCGAGGGATCGCGGGAGCGCTGGTGCTGGGCGGCTGCATGGTGGCAGCGCTGCCGGCCGTCGCGCAGGAGAAGACGCTGACCGTCTGGTTCAGCAAGGGCTTCTACCGCTCCGAGGACGAGTCCCTCTGGGCGACCATCAAGAAGTTCGAGCAGAAGACCGGGATCAAGGTCGAGCTGTCGCAATACGCGATCCAGGACATGATCCCCAAGACCGTCGCGGCGCTCGATTCCGGCTCGCCGCCGGACGTCGGCTATTCCGACACCTACAACAACCAGGCGGCCGGCAAGTGGGCCTTCGAGGGCAAGCTCGAGGACCTCACCGACGTCCTGCAGCCGATGATGGCGCGCTTCGCCCCGCAGACGGTCGAGCACACGCTGCTCTACAACGGCCAGACCCAGAAGAAGGCGTATTACGGGTTCCCGCTGAAGCGGCAGACGCTTCATACGGAAATCTGGAGCGACATGATCGAGAAGGCCGGGCTCAAGGCCAGCGACATCCCGACGAACTGGGCCGATTACTGGTCCTTCTGGTGCGACAAGGTCCAGCCCGCCTACCGGAAGGCCACCGGCACCCGGATCTACGGGATCGGCGCGCCGATGGGCGTGGAATCGACCGACAGCTTCCAGTCCTTCTACGCCTACATGGACGCCTACGACGTGCGGCTCGTCGACAACGACGGCAAGCTCCTCGTGGACGAGCCCAAGACCCGCGAGGCTCTGGTCAAGGCGCTCAAGGACTACACCGATCCCTACGTCAAGGGGTGCGTCCCGGCCTCCGCGACGACCTGGAAGGACCCCGACAACAACGTCGCCTTCCACAACCGCACCACGGTGATGACGCACAACTTCACCATCTCCATCGCGGCGAAGTGGTACGAGGACAGCGTCAACCCGAGCGCGACGCCCGAGCAGCGCGAGAACGCCCGGAAGGCCTACGAGGAGACGATCATCACCGGGTCGTTCCCGAACCGGCCGGACGGCAAGCCGATGACGTACCGGGCCGACGTGAAGCACGGCGTCGTCTTCTCGGGCGCCAAGAACAAGGCGGCCGCCAAGGAATTCGTGAAGTTCATCATGGAGGAGGACAACCTGCGCCCCTACGTCGAGGGCGCCATCGGCCGCTGGTTCCCGGTCACCAAGGCCTCGATCGAGAGCCCGTTCTGGCAGGCCGACAAGCACCGCAGGACCGTGTACAACCAGTTCAAGTCGGGGACCGAGCCGTTCGACTACGTGAAGAACTACAAATTCACGCTGGTCAACAACGAGAACGTGTTCGCCAAGGCGATGAACCGGGTGGTGAGCGAGAAGGTACCGGTGGAGAAGGCCGCCGACGAGATGCTCGCCCGCATCAAGCAGATCGCCGGGCCTTAGGCGGGGCGGCTGTCTTTAGGGAGGTTTGAGCATCTGCAGACAAGCCACCGGTGCCTGAGAATGACGTGGGATCCCCTCTCCCGAGTGGGAGAGGGGTAGGGGCGATCGAAGATCGCGCAGGGTGGCTCGGGTTCCACAAGGGCACTGAACCGTTGAGCTGCCAGCGGCACCGTTCAGTTTTCTTGCTGCACTCGAGCCGCCCTCACCCCCGGCCCCTCTCCCACTCGGGAGAGGGGAGAGGTGCCTCGTACTCAAGCAGCCGTGAGTTCGGCCCGCACGACACACCCGGGGCGGCGCCCCACCAGGGAGACCGAGGATGACCGGAACCCGCGCCCTCACGGTCGATGCCGCCGCCCCGGCGGCGGCGGCCCCGCCGTTCCGCCTCAGCGCCTGGCAGGCCTGGGGCGCGATCCTGATCGCGCCCTATCTCCTCGTGTTCCTGTTCTTCGTGGTCTACCCGGTCGGCTACGGGCTCTGGCTCGCCCGCAGCCCGGCGAGCTACGCCCACCTCGCGGCCGACCCGATCTTCGCCCGCGCCGTCGTCAACACGCTGATCTTCCTGCTCGTCGGGATCAACGTGAAGATGGTGATCGCGCTGTTCCTGTCGGGCTTCTTCACGAACGAGCGGCGCTGGATCCGCTGGCTCTCCGTCCTGTTCATCTTGCCCTGGGCGGTGCCGTCGATCCCGACGATCCTCTCCGTCCGGTTCATGCTGAACCCGGAATGGGGAATCGTGAACCAGATCATCTTCCGGCTCACCGGCGACGACGGGCCGAACTGGCTCAACGACCCCGCCCTCGCGCTGACGCTCGCCATCGCGGTCCACATCTGGAAGTCGCTGCCGTTCTGGACGCTGATCCTGCTCGCCGGGCGCCTCGCCATCACGGCCGACCTCTACGAGGCGGCCTCCGTCGACGGGGCGACGCGCTGGCAGAAGTTCCTGCACGTGACGTGGCCGTCGATGCGGACGCTCTACGTGACCTGCACGATCCTCTCGATGATCTGGACGCTCGGCGACTTCAACAGCGTCTACCTGCTCACCGGCGGCGGTCCCGCCGACCTCACCCACGTGCTCGCGACGCTGGGCATCCGCTACCTCAGGCTCGATCAGGTCGACCACTCGATGGCGGCGGTCGTCTGCGCGATGCCCTTCGTCCTGCCCCTCGTCTACGTGCTGATGCGGAGACTGTCGAAATGAGCACCGGCCTCGCGCAGGCGCCGCTCGCCGCCGCCCGGGCCCCCGACCCCCGGCCCCGCTCGGACTGGCTGAGGGCCGCCGGGACCGAGGCGAAGCTGCTTCTCGTTGGCATCCCGGTCCTGCTCTGGACCCTGATCCCGATCTACCACCTCGTCCTGTTCGCGATCTCGCCGAAGGAGGACGCGATGTCGGGCGCGCTCTTCCCGGAGCATCCGACCCTGAAGAACTTCGAGATCGTCTTCGGGCAGCGGCATTACTTCCTGTCGAACTTCTGGCAGCAATTCTGGAACTCGGTGGTCATCGCGTTCGCGACCGGATTCCTGACGCTGCTGATCGCGACCTCGGCCGCCTTCGCGATCAGCCGGCTGAAGGTGAAGGGGGGCCGGACGGTGATGAACCTCGCGCTCTTCACCTACTTCATCCCGGCGGCGTTCCTGGCCGTGCCGATGTACAAGACCATGGGCGCCTACGGGCTGCTCAACTCCAAGTGGGCGCTGATCCTGGCGATGGTGACGATCGCCAGCCCCTACGCCATCTGGGTGCTGAAGCAGGCCTCCGACAAGCTGCCGGCGGAGCTGGACGAGGCGGCCGTGATGGACGGGGCCTCGCCGCCCCAGCTCTTCCGCTTCGTCTACCTGCCCCTGATGATGCCGTCCCTCGTGGCGATCGGCGTCTACGCGCTCCTGCTCGCCTGGAACGAATACCTGTTCGCCTTCCTGCTCCTGTCCCGCGACACGGACGTGACCCTGCCGGTCGGCCTCGGCAGCTTCCTGGCGGCCGACGATTCGCCCTGGGAACTGCTCATGACGACGGGGCTGATCTACGCCCTGCCGCCGGCGGCGGTCTACTACGTGTTCAAGCGTTACATGGTCGGGGGGCTGACGGCCGGCGCGGTGAAGAGCTGAGGCCGCCGGCGCTGCCCGTCGTGGACGAGCCGCCCCTAGGCCGGCAGGACCACCACCTTCGTCTTCACCGGCGTCCGCGCGTAGAGGTGCAGCATGTCCTGGCTGAGCAGGCCGACGCAGCCGCTGGTGATCCCGGAGCCGATCGATTCGGCGTCGCGGCTGGCGTAGATCGTGTAGAGCGTGTAGGCGCCGTTCTGATAGAGGTAGAGCGTGCGGGCGCCGAGCGGGTTGTCGAGGCCGCCGGGCATGCCGCGGGCGTATTTCGCCGCCTCGGGCTGGCGCTTGATCATCTCCTTGGGCGGCGTCCAGGTCGCCCACTCGGCCTTGCGCCCGACATAGGCGTCGCCGCTCCACAGGAAGCCGTCGCGGCCGACATTGGCGCCGTAGCGGGTCGCCATCCCGTCACCCTCGACGCGATAGACGAAGTACTGGCCGGGATCGACGATGATGG
Organism: Methylobacterium sp. JK268; assembly: GCF_054052225.1. Taxonomy (NCBI): domain Bacteria; kingdom Pseudomonadati; phylum Pseudomonadota; class Alphaproteobacteria; order Hyphomicrobiales; family Methylobacteriaceae; genus Methylobacterium; species Methylobacterium sp. JK268. Next base: position 70,423 of record NZ_JBSVZN010000011.1, read on the forward strand.
TGCCGGGCGCCTCCTTGGTGTCGTAGCGCACGGTGCGGCGGTAGTATTTCGGATCGACCTTGCTCACGTCGACCGCCGGGATCGCGAACTTCTCGTCCGGCACCGGGCCGTAGATCACGGCCGTATCGACGTAGGCGAGGCCGTCGGAGGTCGCGCAGCCGCCGAGCCCGAGGGCCCCCAGGCCGGCGGCCGAGCCGGCCAGGAACGACCGGCGGCTCAGAGACTCCGCCCGGGATCCGCGCCGCGCGACCGCATCCATCGTGCCGGCCGCGGCACGTCCACCATCCATCGTCATCACGTCCCCCTGTCCGGCCGGCCGGCGCGATGCTCTTGCGGCATCCTCCCGTCCGGCGTCCTGCCACGCTTGAGAGTGCCGGCCCACGGCCCGGCTGGCAAGCACCGGCCGCCACGATGACACGTGACGATCCCGTCGCTCGGGGCCGATCCTGCAGGTCTTGGTGTCGAGAACAGGGCAACCGGCCGCGCCGTCACCGCCCCTTCTCTTCGACACCGAAGTGATCCGCGAGTTGGGCGCCCGTATAGGTCTCCGAGAAACTGTCGGGCGGCAGCGGCAGCATGGCGGCGTTCCAGGCCGTCCAGGCGGCTTCGAGCCGGGCGAAATCCGCCGGCCGGCGGGCGCGGAGATTCGCCCGCTCCAGGGGATCGGCCACCACGTCGAACAGGAAGGCGTTGCCGCGAATCCGCAGGTACTTGAGGGTTCCGTCGCGCGTCGCCGCCTGGGCGTTGGCGCGGTAGCGCCAGTGGAAGGTCCGCGGCCGTTCCGGCGCCGCGCCGGTGAGGATCGGCAGGAGGTCGATGCCGTCGGGCGGGTAGGCCGGGTCGGGGACGGTGCCGGCCGCGGCGAGCAGCGTCGGCAGCCAGTCCATGCTGATCATCGGCTGGTCGCAGCTACGCCCCGCCGGCAGCCGGGCCGGCCAGGACAGCAGGGCCGGGACGCGCAAGCCCCCCTCCAGCAGCTCGGTCTTGCGGCCGGTGAAAGGCCAGGTGTCGGAGAAGCGCTCGCCGCCGTTGTCGCTCGTGAAGACCACGATCGTGTCCTCGGCGATCCCGTGCGCGTCGAGGGCGTCGAGCACCCGCCCGACCTCCCGGTCCATCTCGGCGACGATGCGCCGGTAGGTCTCCTGGCTGCCGCCGTCGAAGTCCCGCAGGTTGGTGCCGGCGACGCGGCGCGATTCCTCGGAATCGTCCGGCCCCTCCCAGGGCCAGTGCGGCGCGTTGAAGTGCAGGCTGAGGAAGAAGGGCCGCCCGCTCCCGGCGCCCTTCGCGATCTCCTCGACCGCGTGCCGGCCGAGCAGGTGCGTGGCGTAGCCGTCCTCCTCCACCGCCCCGTCGCCGTCCCAGAGATCCGGCTTGTCGTCGGTGCCGCGGTGGCTGAAATAGTCGATCGTCCCGCCCCGGAAGCCCCAGAAGGCGTCGTAGCCCCGCTGCAGCGGCCCGAATTCGTGCACGCTGCCGAGGTGCCACTTGCCGATGAGGGCGGTGCGGTAGCCCGCGCGCCGCAGCAGGCCCGGCAGGGTCGGGTGGTCGGCCGGGATGCCGCCGGTGAAGCGGGTCGTCACCGGCTCCTCCAGGCCGACCGCCAGCCGGTCCTGGTAGCGCCCGGTGATCAGCGCGGTCCGGGTGGCCGAGCAGACCGCGGAATTCGCGTAGGCCTGGGTGAAAAGCAGGCCCCGCGCGGCGATGCGGTCGATCTGCGGGGTGCGGATGTCGGGCCGGCCGGTGCAGCCGAGATCCGCGTAGCCGAGGTCGTCGGCCACGATGAACACGATGTTGGGCGCCGCCGCCGCCCGCGCCCGGGTCGCGGCGCCCAGCACCGCCCCCGCCGCGCTCCCCAGCACGCGCCGCCGCGTCACGCGCCCCATGCTCCACCCCCCGGCCGAGTCCGGCCCCAAGCTAGGCCATACCGCGGGGCGCCGCCAGCCCGCGCGGCGGCCTCAGGCGGCGTGCACCCGCTCCACGAAGGCCGCCACCGCCCCCTGCAGACCCTGGCTGCGCGCCGCGACGGCGTCCGCGGCGCGGCGCACCTGCCCGGCCTCGGCCTCGTTCGACCGCGCCGCCGCCTGCACGCCCTCGATGCTGACCGACACCGTCTCGGTCTCGGCCGCCGCACCGGCGATCGCGGCGGCGACCGCGCGGGTCGTCGCCTCCTGCTCCTCGGCGGCCGCGGCCACCTCCTGGGCGATGGCGCCGACCTGCCCGATCGTCCCGCCGATGGCGCCGAGCGCCGCGGCGGTGCCCTCGGCGGCGGCCTGGATCGCTGCCACCTGCGCGGTGATCCGGTCCGTCGCGAGCGCGGTCTGGCCGGCGAGCGCCTTCACCTCGGCGGCCACCACGGCGAAGCCCTTGCCGGCGGCGCCGGCGCGGGCCGCCTCGATCGTGGCGTTGAGCGCCAGCAGGTTCGTCTGCTCCGCGACGGCGCGGATCAGGGTCACCACCGCGCCGATCTCGGCGGCGGCCGAGGTCAGGTCGCCCACCGTCGCCTCCAGGCCCCGCGCCTGGTCGAGCGCCCCGCCGGCGATGGCGTTGGTGCGCGCGATCCGGCCGGCGATCGCGTCGGCGGCGGCCGAGAGCTGCCCGATCGCCTCCGCCACGGTGCCGACCATCTGTGAGGAATGGTGCGCGGCGCGCAGCACCGCGCCGGCCTGGCCGCTGGTCTCGCCCGCGCCCGCGAGCAGGGTCCCGGCGGCGCGCTGCATGTCGTCCGCCGCCCCCACCAGCGCGGCGGAGACCTCCTCCATCTCCACCTGGAAGGCGGCGGTCGCCTGGGCGAGATCCTGCGCCCGCACCTCGTCCCGCGCCGCCCGGTCCTGCGCCGCCGCGTCGAGGTCGCGCTTCTCCACGAGCGCCGCCCGGAAGGTCGCGATCGCGCGGGCCATCTCGCCGACCTCGTCGCGGCGCCCCGTGTCGGGCACCGCCAGGTCGAGCCGGCCCGCCGCGAGCGCCCGCATGGTCTCCTTCAGCCGCACGAGGGGGCGGCGGATCTGCGTGGTGACGAGGACGGAGGCGGCCGCGAGCGACATCAGGATCGCGAGGCCGGGGGCGAGCACCAGGGCGAGCCGCGCGCGGTGCCGCTCGGCGGCGGCCGCCTCCCGCTGCCGGTCGAGCCGCGCCAGCGTGCTCTCGCCGAGATCGGTGATCCGCCGCACCATCTGCTCGCGGTTGCGGACCGTCGCCTCGTCGGTCGCCTGGATCAGCGCCGCCTTGGGCGAGATCGTCAGGCCCAGTTCCGCCGTGTCGGCCTGGTAGGCCACGAATTCCTTGATCGCGAGATCGAGACGCCGCGCCTCGTCGGCCGGCACGTCCTCGCCCAGGGCGGACAGGAAGGCGCCGCGGGCCCGCTCGACCTCGGCGAGGGCCGATTGCAGGGCCGAGAAGCGGGCCTTGGCGCCCTGCGTGTCGTCCGCCGTGTAGACCGCGGTGGCCTGGACGACCGCGTGCTCGATCGCCTGGGCGAGGCTGCGCGCCTGCAGCGCCGTCGCGACGATCGCGTCGGTCACCGCCGCCCGCCGCTGCTCAGTCTCCGCCTGGACGAGCGCGAAGGCCGAGATGCCGGCGGCGACGAGGCTGAGGGCGAGGATGACCGCGCCGAGCTTCCGGCCGAGTGTGAGACGCATGACGGGCGACACTTCATATCCACGAAATCGCCCTCGCCGATAAAGCAGATCCCTTTAATCCCGGCTTAAAACCGCGATTAATTTAGCCATCTAAGATCTATTTTTCGGCCGAATCGCTCGACATTCAGGGATCTATGGCCCTCGAATTCTGATCGACAACGTTCCGATGACACGGTTGTCGGTGGATCGTCCGGGCGCCGCTCGGGGCCGGGTGCGGAGATCCGGCGTCCCCGGGTGGGCGAGGACGGACCGAGGCGCCGGCCAGGACGGCTCCCTGCGCGGTCGACGCGGGCGCACGGCGCGGGTGGCGGCCGTGACGCGCGGGAGGACGGGGCGGCTCGCCGCCCGGCTCGATCCCGGGCAAGCCCGGGATCGCGCGAACACGAGGGATCACGCCTCGCCTTCGACGGCTTCGCCGAAGGCGAGGCGAGTCCCCGCCGGTGCCGCGGAGAGGGCGGCCCTCAGGCGGTGGCCTCGTGGTACATCTTCTCGACGTGCTCCCAGTTCACCAGGTTCTCGATGAACGCCTTGAGGTAGTCGGGACGCCGGTTGCGGTAGTCGATGTAGTAGGAATGCTCCCACACGTCGACGCCGAGGATCGGCAGCGCGCCGTGCACCAGCGGGTTCTCGCCGTTGGGGGTCTTCAGGATCTCGAGCTTGCCGTTCTTGACGGCGAGCCAGGCCCAGCCCGAGCCGAATTGCGACACGCCGGCCTGGATGAAGTCGGCCTTGAACTTGTCGGTACCGCCCAGGTCCTCGGCGATCTTCTTCTCGAGCGCGCCCGGAATGGCGCCGCCGCCGTTCGGCTTCATCCACTGCCAGAAATGGATGTGGTTGTAGTGCTGGCCGGCGTTGTTGAAGAGGGGCTGGTTCTGGCCGTAGGACGCCTTCACCACCTCCTCGACGCTCTTGCCCGCCAGCTCCGAGCCTTCGAGCAGCTTGTTGCCGGTGTCGACATAGGCCTTGTGGTGCTTGTCGTGGTGGAACTCGAGGGTCTCCTTCGACATGTAGGGCTGCAGCGCGTCGTAGGCGTAGGGCAGTTCGGGCAGCGTGAAGGCCATCGTCTGTCTCCGCATCGTGTGGGCGGCGGACCGCGCGGCCGGCAGGCGCGCTGCGGCCCGGGATCCGGGCGTTAGGTAAGTCGGCGGGAGCGGTCCGGCAACGTGCCGCGCGGGAGAGCGGGGCGGATCCCGCCGGTCCGGATCGGGGCGAATTTTGCAAAAGCGCGTCAGCCCCTTAATCTCGGCCGTAGGCGGCCCGCCCGCGCGTGTTCGAGAGTGGTGATGATTCGTGCGTTGTTCGCCCTTGCCCTGCTGATGATCCTGGGCGGCCTCGCCGCGATGGCGCAGGGCATCCCCTACGTGCGGCTGGAGGTCGGCTGGACGATGGTCATCGCCGGCAGCGTCGGGGCGAGCGGCGGGGCGGTGCTGCTCGGCCTCGCGGTGGCGGCGGCACGGCTCGCCCGCATCGAGCAGCATCTCGCCGCGCCGCGCCCCCTCGCCGCGCCGGCCCCCGCCGAGATCCCGGCGCCGACCCTGCCCGAGATGCGCGCCCCCGCGTTCCGGCCCGCCGCCCCGTTCCTGCCGGAGCGCCCCCCCGCGCCGGAGCCGGTGGTGCCCACACCCTCGCCCATCGCGGCGGCCCTCGGGGGGGCGGGCGTGGCGGGCGCGGCCGAACTCGCGGCGCAGGAGGTGCGCCCGATCCACCCCGCACCCGACGAGCCCGCCGCGCCGCCGCCCCGGGCGGAGGAGCCGGAGGAGCCGCCGGCGGACCCGGGCCCGCACGAGGAGGCCGCGCCGTCGGCCCTCGCCGACACGGCCGCCGAGCCTCCGCCCCGGCACGTCCCGCACCCGGAGGACACGGGGCGGGAGGATCCGGGGCGTGAGGACTCGCTCACGGAGGACCCGGCGTCGCCCGTCCCGGCCCCGGAGGTCCCCGACGCGCCGCCGCCGGTCCCGGCAGCCGCTCCACCGCCGGCGCCCGAACCGACGATCGTCGGCACCTACGCTTCGGGCGGCAACACCTACGTGATGTACGAGGACGGCACGATCGACGCCCAGACGCCGAGCGGGAAGTTCCGGTTCCACTCCCTCGACGAGCTCAAGACCTTCATCGCCGAGGGCGGGGAATCGGGCGGGGATCTGCGCTCCGGCGCCGCCTGAGCCGCGTCGCGCCGCGACGGGCTTCGTGAGGCTGTCACGGGCGAGGGGGCAGAAGGAGGGCGAGCGGGGCGGAGGACTCTGGGGGGATGGGGCGGAGGGTCCGGGCGATAGCGCGGCCCGCTCGCACGGCCGCGCTCCTGCTGGCGCTGGGCGCCGGGACCGCCGCGGCGCAGCCGGCGCCGGAAGCGCCCGGCGAGGCCGAGCGGATCGCCCGGGAAGGCCTCGCGATCGGTTCGCGCGTCGGCGCGGGCAACGATCCCCAGACCTCGGTCGCCCAGCCGGTCTTCTCGGCGCGGCGCTCGGCGGACGTCACGACCTCGATCCAGGACCGCCTCGGCCCGGCGGGCGACCCGGGCGGGTTCCGGGCCTTCCTGCAGGATCGCGGCATCACCTTCGGGGTGATCTACACCGCGGAGGCCGTGCGGACGGCCCGGGGCGGGATGCGCCGGGGCACCGCGACGCTCGGGCTCCTCGACATCGACATCGATGTCGACCTCGACGGGCTCGCGGGCTGGACCGGGGCCAAGCTCCACACCACCTTCTACCAGGTGAACGGGCGCGGCGCCTCGCGCTCCTACGTCGGCAACCTCCTGGCGGTCAGCGACATCGAGGCCCTGACCTCCTCCCGCCTGGCGGAGTACTGGTTCGAGCAGAGCCTCTTCGACGGCCTCGTGGCCCTGCGCGTCGGGCAGCTCGCCACCGACACCGAGTACATGGTCAGCCAGACCGGGCTGCTCTTCGCCAATGGGACCTTCGGCTGGCCGACCGGCCTCGCCGCCGACTTGCCGGGCGGCGGCCCGGCCTATCCGTTCGGGTCGCCCGGCGCGCGGCTGAAGCTGGTGCCGAACCAGAACTTCTCCCTCCAGGCCGGCCTCTACGACGGGGATCCGGGCGGGCCCGACCGGTTCGGCCGCCAGCCCGAGCCGCAGAAGCGCAACCCCAACGACTTGCGCTTCCCGCTCTCCGACCCGGCGCTCGTCATCGCGGAGGCGGCCTACGCCTACGGCATCGAGCCGGGGGCGACGGTCAGGCCCGGCACGGTGACGCTCGGCGGCTGGTACCATTTCGGGCGCTTCAACGCGCTCGCCCGCGACGCGGGCGGTCTGTTCCTGGCGGACCCGGCGAGCACCGGCGTCGGGCGCCGGCTGCGGGGGGACAGCGGGGTCTACGGCCTCATCGACCAGACCATCTACCAGGAGCCGGACGACCCCAACGACGGCGCCGCCGTCTTCCTGCGGGCCTCCTGGTCGCCCCCGGACCGCAACCTCGTCGACCTCTACGTCGATACCGGCATCGCGTACCGGGGCCTGCTCGAGGGCCGCTCGGACGACACGATCGGCCTCGCCTTTGGCCTCGCCCGGATCTCGCCCGAGGCGCGCCGCCTCGACGCCGCGGCGGCGTTCTTCGGCATGCCGCGCCCGCGGCGCAGCGTCGAGGCGGCGGTCGAGGCGACCTACCAGCTGGTGCTCGGCCCCGGTCTCGCCCTGCAGCCGAGCGTGCAGTACGTCTTCAAGCCGGGCGGCGGGATCCCCAACCCGCGCGACCCCGACGGAAGCCGGATCAGGAACGCCGCGGTGTTCGGCCTGCGGGCGACGGTGCGCTACTGAAGGGGGCCGAGACGGCGATGCAGCTCGTCCGGTCTTCGCGACGAGAACACGGACCCCGCCCTACAGCGCCGCCAGGGGATTGAGGGCGATGTTGCGCGTGGGCAGGGGGGCCAGCATGGTCAGGCGCAGGCCCTCCGGCGCGTAGTCGATCGCGACGCTGGCCTGGACCTGGGTCGAGAGCACCCGCTGCAGCAGGCGCGAGCCGAAGCCCTGGCGGGTCGGCGGCACCACCCGCGGCCCGCCGGATTCCCGCCACTCGAAGCGCAGGATCGGCCGGTCCTCCTCCTCCAGGCTCCAGGAGACCTGCACCCGTCCGCCGCGGCCCGAGAGCGCGCCGTACTTCGCCGCGTTGGTGGTGAGCTCGTGGATCGCCATGCCGATCGGCACCGCGATCTCGGAGGCGAGGTCGACGGCGGGTCCGTCGAGGGTGATCCGTCCCTCCTCCTGCGGGGTCATGGCGCCGTCCGCGTAGGGCCTGAGTTCGTTCTCCAGGAGGCCGCGGAGCGAGGCGGTCTGCCAGACGTCCTCGGTCAGGACCGAGTGGGTGTGGGCGAGGGACATGATCCGCCCGACGAAGGCCTCGTAGAAGCTCTCGATGCTCGACGCCGTGCGGGCGGTCGAGCCGACGATCGCCTGCACGGTGGCGAGCGTGTTCTTCACCCGGTGATGGAGTTCCCGGATGAGCAGGGTCTGGCGCTCCTCGGCGACGCGCCGGTCGGTGATGTCGGCCACGACGCCGATCAGGCGGCGGGGCAGGCCGCCCGGGTTGTCGCGCTCGAAGCGCCCGGCCATCTCGATGGTGCGCCACGCCCCGTCGCTCGCCCGGCGGATGCGGCCGGCGGCGTGGAGCACGCCCTCGCCCCGCAGGGCCGCGGCCACCGCCGCCCGGAACGGTCCCCGGTCCTCCGGGTGCATCACGGTGCGGAAGAACTCCGTCATGCTGATCGTGCCGTCCCGGGGCCGGCGGCCGAAGATCTCCCACATGCGCTCGTTCTCCCAGAGCGCCTGGTCGTCGAGGACGTGCCACTCGAAGATGCCGAGGGCCGCCACCGAGGTGGCGACCCGCAGCCGCTGCTCGCGGTCGTGGAGGGCGCGCCGCGCCTCCTCGCGGGCGGTGACGTCCTGCACGACGCCGATCATCCCGGTCACGCTCCCGTCCGGGGCGAGCTGCGCGCGGCCCCGGGCCGAGATCCAGACCTCCTGGTCGTCCGCCGGCCGGCGGTAGCGCACGTCGATCGCGTAGGCCCGGCCGAGGGGCGCGGCCTCCTGCACGGCGGCGCGCGCCCGCTCCAAATCGTCCCGGTGCAGCCGGAGCTGGAGGTCCTCCCAGGTGGTGGAGGGGCCCGGCGGCAGGCCCAGGATCTCGGCCGCGCGCTCCGAGAGGGTGATGCGCCCGCCCGCGCGGCTCCAGTTCCAGTCCCCCAGCCCCGCCGAGGAGAGGGCGAGGCGGGTCTGCTCGGCGCGGGCGGCGGCCCCGTGATCCTCGGCGGGCTCGACGATCAGCACCCGCCGCTGGCCCTCCGCGCCCGGGCGCGGCGGGCCGGCCCGCACCGTGACCCAGACGGTGCCGCCATCCGGACGCCGCCAGCACTGCTCGATCGCCGCGCCCGACACGGGATCGGGCGGGATGCCGTCGGGATCCAGGAGGTCGCCGAGGTGCAGTCCGACGAGGTCGGCGGGGGCGGCCGACAGGAGGGCGCAGAGCCGCGCGTTCACCGCGAGGATGCGGTCCCCCGGCCCGGGCCGGTCGCCGGGTCCGGCGAGGCAGACGATGCCGACGGGCGCCGCCTCGAAGGCGAGGCGCAGGAGCGCGGCGTCCTCGTTCCCCGGATCCGGCGCATCCTCCCGCCGGACGGTCTCGTGATCAGGCCTGTGGTCCAAGACGCGCCCCGCTGGTCTCCGGGCCGGTTCCCCGCCGGCCGCTCGGGCCGGCCGGAGCGCCGGCCAGAACGGGAGAAGGTCTCGCGCGTCGCGACACCGCGTCCGGCTCGCCCGCGCCCCGGCCGGTCTCCCCGCTTCCCCTTCCCCGGCGCCCCGGCCCGGAGGGCCGTGAGGCGCGCAGGATGATGACCGCCATGACACTCAGCGACAAGACACTCAGCGACAAGGCTCTCTCGGTCTTCGCGGCCGCAGCCTATCACCAAAGGCAGAACGGGCAGAAGGTGGCGCGGCGCAGGCGGGGGCGGACCTGAGCGAGGCCGGTTTCGGCCTCGCGCCGCCACCGCCCGGAGACCGGGCGAGTGTCTCTGCCAACACTCCCGATCACCGTCGTCGTTCGCCGTGGCGCCTCCAGCGCGGCGGGAGTTTCGTGAGCTGCACTGCGCCGCCCGGTCAGGCGCGCCGGAAGGTGAGGTAGGTGGGCCGCCGGCCCTGGGCCAGCGCCTTCGCCTCGTAGCGGGTGCCCGGCCAGTCGGGCCAGGGCCGGCGCCAGTCGTCGGCGCGCTCCGCCGTCCAGGACAGGGCGGGCTGGCGGGCGGCCCGCACCAGCGTCCAGCCCGCGTAGTCGTCGATGTCGCTCGCGAAGCGGAACAGCCCGCCGGGCCTCAGGACGCGGGCGATCTCGGCGAGGCTCTCGTCCGAGACGAAGCGGCGCTTGCGCTGGCGGCGCTTGGGCCAGGGATCGGGGTAGAGCAGGAACACCCGGGCGACGCTCGCGGCCGGCAGGCGGGGCAGCAGCTCCATCGCGTCGCGGTCCCAGAGGCGCACCGCGTCGAGCCCGTCGTCGTCGACGGCCCGCAGCAGCTTGGCGACCCCGTTCACGAAGGGCTCGCAGCCGATCAGGCCGACCTCCGGATGGGCGCGGGCCTGGGCCGCGAGGTGCTCGCCGCCGCCGAAGCCGATCTCCAGCCACAGGGCCTCGACCGGACGGGGAAACAGGCCGGTGGGGTCGATCGGCCCCTCCGCGGGCAGGCGCAGCCGCGGCAGGAGGGCGGCGATGCGCTCCTCCTGGCCGGCGCGCAGGCGCTTGCCCTTGCGGCGGCCGTAGAAGGCACGGCCCCGCTCGGGGGCCGCGTCGGTGTCGTCGTCGGTCATCGTGGTCCGGTGCAGCGCGCGGGAGCCCCGCGGCCCCGGAGGCCCGGCGCCGCGGGGCGAGGGCGCCCCGTAGCACCGCGGGCGCCGGTCAGGCCAGGGCCGACTTGAGGGCCGGCACGAGGTCGGTCTTCTCCCAGGAGAAGCCGCCGTCCGCGTCGGGCTCGCGGCCGAAATGGCCGTAGGCCGAGGTGCGGGCGTAGATCGGCTTGTTGAGGCTCAGATGCGTGCGGATGCCGCGGGGCGACAGGTCGAGGATCTCGCCGAGCACCCGCTCCAGCTTCGCCTCGTCGACCTCGCCGGTGCCGTGCAGGTCGACGTAGATCGACAGGGGCTTGGCGACGCCGATGGCGTAGGCGAGCTGGATCGTGGCGCGCCGGGACAAGCCCGCCGCCACCACGTTCTTGGCGAGGTAGCGCGCCGCGTAGGCGGCCGAGCGGTCGACCTTGGTCGGGTCCTTGCCCGAGAAGGCGCCGCCGCCATGGGGCGCCGCGCCGCCATAGGTGTCGACGATGATCTTGCGCCCGGTGAGGCCGCAATCGCCGTCCGGTCCGCCGATCACGAACTTGCCGGTGGGGTTCACGTGCCAGACGGTCCGGTCGGTGACCCAGCCGCCCGGAAGCGCCGCGCGGATATAGGGCTCGACGATGGCGCGCACGGCGGGCGAGTCGAGGCTCTCGTCGAGGTGCTGGGTCGAGAGCACGATCTGGGTCGCCTCGACCGGGCGGCCGCCCTCGTAGCGCACCGTGACCTGGCTCTTGGCGTCCGGCCCGAGCACCGCGGCCGCGCCCTGCCGGGCCTTGCGGGCCTCCGCGAGGTCCTTGAGGATCTTGTGGGCGTAGTAGATCGGCGCCGGCATCAGGGCGGGCGTCTCGTCGGTCGCGTAGCCGAACATGATGCCCTGGTCGCCCGCGCCCTCGTCCTTGTTGCCGGAGGCGTCGACGCCCTGGGCGATGTCGGCGGACTGGGCGTGCAGGTGGATGGCGACGTCCGCGTTCTTCCAGTGGAACCCGTCCTGCTCGTAGCCGATGTCCCGCACGGCGGCGCGGGTCAGCTCCTCCAGGCGCGCGAAGGTCACGGAATCGGGGCCGCGCACCTCGCCCGCGATGACGATCCGGTTCGTGGTGGCGAGCGTCTCGACGCCGAGCCGGGCCTCCGGCATCTCGGCCAGGTAGGCGTCCACGACAGTGTCGGAGATGCGGTCGCAGACCTTGTCCGGGTGGCCCTCGGAGACCGACTCGCTGGTGAACAGATAATCGGAACGTGCCATCGCTGCGTACCCCCTGTCAGGCCGGGCGCATCCGTCCGATCGTCTGCCCGTCACCTCGATCGAGGGCGGTTGTGGCAGCCGGCAAACCGGAGGTCAACCCGAAGAACCGGAGACGTTCTCTATATCGAACGGTGCTGCTCTGTCGAGGGCACGGTCGAGGGCCTTGACCACGGCGGCCAGGCGGCGCCGCTCGTCGGCGGGGAGGTGCGCGTCGGCGGCGCGGGCGACCGCGCCCGCGAAATCCGCGTAGGTTCCGGTGCCGGAGAGGGACGCCTGCGGCCGGTCGCGCAGGCCGGGCCCCCCTTCCTCGTCCCGCGGCATTCCTTCGAAGAAGTACTCGATCGGGACATCGAACAGGCGCGCGACGGCGTGGAGGTCGGCGGCGCTCATCCGGTTCAAGCCGCGCTCGTACTTGCCGACCTGCGTGTCCGAGATGGCGATGCGGTCGGCGACGGCCTCCCGCGAGAGCTTGGCCGCGAGCCGCAGCTGCTCCAGGCGCCGGCCGATATGCGCGTCGCGCGCGTCCGCGGGTTTGCCGGCCATGGTGGCTCGCCGAAGGGGCGCGCGGGGGCGCCGTCGCTGGGGATGGGCAATTGTTGATCCCCGATGGTTGATTTTCGATGAATGCCCGGCGACCGGGCGAACGGACGCGGCGGCCGGACCGGCCGCGAAGGGGCGCGGCGGCGGGCCGATGCGTCTCCGGACCCATGGGGAGAGGTGTGGCGTCCCCGGCAGGGCTCGAACCTGCGACCCCAGGTTTCATCCCACTTCGGCTTTCGCCGCCGCCTCCCGGCGTTCGTGGTCTGGACTATCCCTTCACCGTAGGCGCGAGGCCCTTAGGTGCCGCCCGTCTAGTCTCTACACCTTCCCGGCCTCGCGGCCGGGCTTGGCTCGGGATCGGCGTGATGCGGGATCGACGCTTTCCCCGACTTTGAGCGGATCCGCCGCGCGGTTTCCCGGCGCGACGCCCAATTCCCGGTTTAGGAAACCTGTGCTCTGTCCAGCTGAGCTACGGAGACCCACGGGGCGTGCATAGCATCTCGACGGGCGGCCGCCAACCGGGACGACGGGGTGCCGTCGCGCTCCGGATCCTCCTCCTCGCGGCGCTCGCCGCACCGGCCTCGGCCGAGACCTGCCCGGGCCGGGTCGACGGGACCGACCGCCTCGCCGGGATCGCCCCGGAGGGCGACCTCCTCCTCGCTTCGGGGCGGCGGGCGCGCCTCGACGGCGTGCGGCTGCCGGAGGATCCGGCGCGGGCGGCGGCGGCGCGCGCGTGGCTGGAGGCCCTGCGCGGGCGCCCCCTCGCGACCCGGGAGGAGCGGCTGGCGGACCGCTGGGAGCGGGTGGTGCTCGACGCGGTGGCCGAGGGCCGCGCGGAGGGTTCCGCGGAGGGCGAGGCGTCGGAGGAGCCGGTCGACCTCGCGGGCGGGCTGCTGGCGGCGGGCCTCGCCCTGGTCGATGCGGGCGAATCGGATAGGCTGTGCCGCCCGGGGCTCCTCGCCGTCGAGGCCGCGGCCCGCTCGCAGCGGCGCGGCCTCTGGGCCGAGGCGGCGGTGGTGCGGGCGGAGGAGGTCGAGGTCCTGAAGGCGCGGGTTGGACACTTCGTGATCGTCGAGGGCCGGATACGCAACGTGGGCGAGCGCAAAACCCGCACCTACCTCAACTTCGCCCGTTTCGGAGAGGAAGGTCTGACCATCACCGTGTCGAAACGCACTTGGCGGACCCTGCTCGAACGTGGTTTGAACGCGGCCGCGCTTCGGGGACGACGCGTCCGGGCGCGCGGTGTGCTCGACTCGTGGCGCGGGCCGACCCTGGACCTGAGCGCCGCCGAGACGATCGAGATGCTGGATGAGGAGCGGGCGCAGCGGCGCTGATCGGAATGGACGGGCTCTTCACGCGCAACGGATCCACGCGCAACGGATCGGGCGGCCCGCGGGCGGGGCGGTGGGCGGCGGCGCTCGTGGTGCTGGCCGTCGGCGCCTGCGCGGGCGACCAGACCGGCACGCTGACGCCCGTCGCCGTGACGGTGCCGCCGGAGGCGCCGCGCGCCACCGGCGGGCGCGAGCGCGGCGGCAGCGACGCGGACCACGCCAAGCTCGTCGCCTCCTTCGGCGGCGAGTACCGGGCGCCGGCCGCCCTGCGCCTCGTGAGCGACGTCACCGACCGGCTGGTGCGGGCGACCGAGCGCCCGGACGAGACCTACGCGGTCACGCTGCTCGATTCGCCCGTGGTGAACGCCTTCGCGCTGCCGACCGGCCGGCTCTACGTGACGCGCGGGCTCCTGGCTCTGGCCAACGATTCCTCCGAACTCGCCGCCGTGCTGGCGCACGAAATCGCCCACGTCACGCTGCGCCACGCCAACGCCCGCACCGAGATGGCGCTGCGCTCCGAGCTCGTGAGCAAGGTGGTGGCAGACGTCCTCAAGGACCCGGCGACCGGGGCCCTGCTGCAGGACCAGTCGCGCTTCGTGCTCGCCAAGTTCTCGCGCAGCCAGGAATTCGAGGCCGACCAGACCGGCGTGCGCACGCTGGCGCGGGCGGGCTACGACCCGTTCGGCGCGGCGCGGTTCCTGACCAGCCTCAACCGGGCGACGGCCCTGCGCGCCGGCAGCGGCATCCCGAGCGAGCCCGACCTGCTCGCCACCCATCCGAGCACCCCCGAGCGCATCACGCAGGTGACCCAGGCGGCCCGCCGGATCGGGGCGCCGGGGCTCGGGTCGGAGGATCGCGCCCTCTATCTCGCGGCGATCGACGGCATCGCCTACGGCGACAATCCGGGCGACGGGCTGGTGCGCGGCCGCCGCTTCATCCACCCGCGCCTCGGGGTGACGTTCGAGGCTCCGGACGGCTTCGCCCTGGAGAACACCGCCCGGGCCGTGCTCGGCACCACGCCCGAGGGCGGGCGGCGCCTGCTCTTCGACGCGGTCGAGACCAATGCGGGCCAAGGCCTGGAGGAGGTGCTGCGCGCCACCTGGACCGACGCGATCGAGGCCGGCAGCGTCGAGACCCGGATGATCAACGGCTTCCCGGCCGTGACGGCCGCCTCGAAGGGCAAGGACTGGTTCTTCCGCCTCGCGGCGGTGCGGGTCGGGACCAACACCTTCCGGATGATCATGGCCGCCAAGGGCGCGAGCGACCCGCAGGCCCCCTTCGAACGCTGGCTCGCCAGCCTGGCGGCGGTGAGCCCGGAGGATGCCCGGCGCCTGCACCCGGCCCGGATCCAGATCGTGTCGGCGGGTCAGGGCGACACCGCCGAGGGGCTCTCGCACCGCATGGCGACGGGCGACCGCGCCCTCGACCAGTTCCTGGTGCTGAACGGGCTGGAGCGGGGTGCGGCCCTGCGCCCGGGCCAGCCCTACAAGCTGGCCGTGGAGTAGGGGGCGGATCTGCCCTATCTCGGGGTCGAGCGGGGCCGGGAGAGCCCCGACCCGGAGGATCCCCCCTCGATGAAGACCCGTCTCGCGCCCGCCGGCCTCGTCCTCGCCGGTGCCGCCCTCGGCGGCAGCGCCGCCGCCCAGCCGATCCGCAACGCTCCGCCGCCGCGGGCGCTGGAGACCGCCGCCTACGTCTTCGCGGCGGCCAATGTCTGCGGCTACCGGATCGGCGTCGCGCCCTTCGAGACCCTGCTCGGGCAGTTCAAGGTGACGCTCGACGACGTGCGCCCGCCCCGCGGCCCCTTCGGGGCGCAGGTCCAGGCGATCTTCACGCTGATGTCGAACCAGATGATGGCGAACCGGGACAATGCCTGCCGGATCGTCGCCACCGAGTACGGGCCCGAGGGCAATGTCGCGAAGGGCGTGCTGCTGCCGGGGGACGCCGCGGCCCCGGAGGGGGCGCCGCAGGAGGGCAATGGGCCGAAGATCGTGCAGTAGGGCGGCGCGCAGCCGGAACCCTCCCCCCTCTGCGGCATGGCTGTCCGGAGAAAATCCAAGGCCCGCAAGAACGCGCTTTGGTCCCCGGGAAGCACCCATCCAACAACAAACGACACCAGTTCAGCAGGCGGAGGATCCCCTCTCCCGAGTGGGAGAGGGGTAGGGGTGAGGGACGGACGCTTCAGCAAGATGCCTGGACAGCGCCGCTGGCAGCTCGACGGTTCAGTTCCAATCTGAACCCGAGCCACCCTCACGCGGGATCTTCGATCCCCCGGCCCCTCTCCCACTCGGGAGAGGGGAGCAGTGCCTCGAATTTTACCCTGACAGCCGTGACTTTGCGGGGAAGGGGGGGCGCCAACCCCCTCAGCGCGGGTTCGCCAGCAGCGCCGCCAGCGCCTGGCTCAGGCCCACGCTCTCGCTCGCGGGCGGCGGGGCGCGGTCGCCGCGCAGCCCCGCGGCGGCGAGCGCCATGCGGGCGCCGGCCTCGACGGAGCACAGCACCGGCACCGGCACCTCCGGCTGGATCCGGGCGGCGAGCCCGGCGAGCGCGGCGCCGCCCAGCACCACCACGTCGGCCCCGTCATCCTCCGCGCAGGCCCGGCAGGACGCGGCGAGGCGCGCCAGGGCCGCGTCCGGGTCGCGGGCGATCTCGCCCCCGGTCGGCGCGACGGTGCGGATGCCGGCGATCCGCTCCGCGAGGCCGAGCGCGGCCGCGAAGTCCCACAGCATCGGCCCCCAGGCCACCCCGCCGGTGACGATCCCGACCCGCCGGCCCCGCGTGCAGGCGAGGTGAAGCGCCCCCTCCGCCATGCCCACCACCGGGACGGGCGAGACCTCCTTGAGGGCCAGGAGGCCCGGATCCCCGAAGCAGGCGAGGTAGACCGCGTCGCAGGATCCGCCGTGCTCCGCGAGCGCGTCCAGGGCCGCGTGCGCCGCGATGGCGTAGGTGGCGCGGGTCGCCACGTAGCGCCCGCCGAAGCGGCCGGTCGCGGCCACCACCTCCACCTCCGGCGCGAGCCGGCGCACGGCCTCGGCGGCGAGGTCCGTCACCGACGCCGTCGTGTTGGGGTTGATCAGGAGGAGGCGCATGGCCCCGGCGGCTCCCGCTACTTCTCCACGAAGGCCTTCTCGATCACGTAGTGGCCGGCCTCGCCGTGGTTGCCCTCGACGTAGCCGGCGCCCGAGAGCAGGTCGCGGGTGTCGCGGATCATGTCCGGGCTGCCGCAGAGCATGAAGCGGTCGCTCTCGATCGCCATGGGCGGCAGGCCGACATCCTGAAACAGCTTGCCGGAGGTGATGAGGTCGGTGATGCGGCCGCGGTTGCGGAACGGCTCGCGCGTCACCGTCGGGTAGTAGATCAGCTGGTCGCGGACCATCTCGCCGATCAGCTCGTGGTTCGGCAGCGTCTCGGTGATCGTCTCGCCGTAGGCGAGTTCCTGCACCTGCCGGCAGCCGTGGACGAGCACGACCTTCTCGAAGCGCTCGTAGGTCTCCGGATCCTTGATGATCGACAGGAACGGCGCCAGCCCGGTGCCGGTGCCGAGCAGGTAGAGGTGCCGGCCGGGCATCAGGTTGTCGAGCACCAGGGTGCCGGTCGCCTTGCGGCTGACGATGATCGGGTCGCCCACCTTGAGGTGCTGCAGCTTCGAGGTGAGCGGCCCGTTCTGGACCTTGATGGAGAAGAACTCCAGCTCGTCCTCGTAATTGGCCGAGACCACGCTGTAGGCGCGCAGCAGCGGCTTGCCCTCCTGCTTCAGCCCGATCATCGTGAACTCGCCGTTGCGGAAGCGGAACGACGGGTCGCGGGTCGTGCGGAAGCTGAAGAGCGTGTCGGTCCAGTGATGGACGGACAGCACACGCTCCTCGTTGAAGTTGCTCATCGGGCGGATTCCTGGATCATCAACCGTTTGGCCGCGTCTTCTCGCACCTGCGGCAGACCCGTCAAGGTGCCTGGCAACGGACCGGGTCTGCGCGGTGCTCAAGGCGCCGCGACAGAAGGCTGCTTGTTGGAATCGCTCCCGAAAGGCGGTGCGCCGCCGCACCCGCCCGCCCCGGAGACGGGGCGGGCGGCGCGCCGGTCAGGCGAAGTACTGGCCGCCGTTGATGGTCAGGGTCGAGCCGGTGACGAAGCCGGCCTGGTCGCTCGCCAGGAACTCCACCGCGCGGGCGATCTCCTCGGCCTCGCCGAGGCGGCCGACCGGGATCAGCGGCAGGATCTTGGACTTGAGCACCTCCTCGGGCACCGCCTTGACCATCTCGGTGGCGATGTAGCCCGGGGCGATCACGTTCACGGTGATGCCCTTGTTGGCGTTCTCCTGGGCGAGCGCCTTGGCGAAGCCGATCACGCCGGCCTTGGCGGCCGAGTAGTTGGTCTGGCCCATCTGGCCCTTCTGGCCGTTGATGGACGAGATCAGGATGATGCGGCCGAAGCCCCGCGCCCGCATGCCGTCGATCAGCGGCCGGGTGCAGGTGAACATCGAGTCGAGGTTGGTGCGGATCACCGCCTGCCACTGCTCGAAGGTCATGCGGTGGAACATGCCGTCGCGGGTGATGCCGGCATTGTTCACCAGGACGTCGATCGGGCCGACCTCGGCCTCCGCGGCCCGGATGCCCGCCTCGCAGGCGGCCGGATCGCCGACGTCGAACTTGAAGACCGGGATGCCGGTCTCGGCCTTGAAGGCGTTGGCGGCCTCGTCGTTGCCGCCGTAATTCGCCGCCACCTTGTAGCCGGCGTCCTTCAGCCCCTTCGAGATCGCAGCGCCGATGCCGCGCGTCCCGCCCGTGACCAGTGCGACGCGTTCTGCCATGCTCCCTCTCCCTGCGGATGCGTGTTCTTCCCTAGAGGTCGTCGGGCCGGTGGAGAAGGGCCCGTCCGCCCGTTTCATCTTGGTTCTTGGTCTGCCGGAACGGGGTCTTGACTTTGACCCCCCTTCCGAAGCGGGGCCGCGCGGCCCCGCCCCAGGCAATGCGCGGCGGCCGTCAGCGTTCCACGCAGAGGGCGACGCCCATGCCGCCGCCGATGCACAGGGTGGCGAGCCCCTTCTTGGCGTCGCGCTTCTGCATCTCGTGGAGCAGGGTGACGAGGACGCGCGCGCCCGAGGCGCCGATCGGGTGGCCGATCGCGATGGCGCCGCCGTTCACGTTGACCTTGGAATCGTCGAAGCCGAGTTCCTTGTTCACCGCGAGCGCCTGGGCCGCGAAGGCCTCGTTGGCCTCGATCAGGTCGACGTCCTGGGGCTTCCAGCCGGCCTTCTCCAGGGCCTTGCGGGAGGCCGGGATCGGCCCGGTGCCCATGATCTTCGGGTCGACGCCGGCGGTCGCCCACGAGGCGATGCGGGCGAGGGGCTTGAGGCCGCGCTTCTCGGCCTCGGCAGCCGACATCAGCACGATCGCGGCGGCCCCGTCGTTGATGCCCGAGGCGTTGCCGGCCGTGACCGTGCCCTCCTTCGAGAAGGCCGGACGGAGCTTGGCCATCGCCTCGAGCGTCGCGCCGTCGCGGATGTACTCGTCCTGGTCGACGACCACGTCGCCCTTGCGGGTCTTGATCGTGACCGGGACGATCTCGTCCTTGAAGCGCCCGCCCTTCTTGGCGGCCTCGGCCTTGTTCTGCGAGCGGGTCGCGAAGGCGTCCTGCTCCTCGCGGGTCAGCTGCCAGCGCTGGGCGATGTTCTCGGCGGTGTTGCCCATGTGGTAGCCGTTGAAGGCGTCCATGAGGCCGTCCTTCAGCATCGTGTCGACCAGGGCGAGGTCGCCCATCTTCTGGCCGCCGCGCAGGTGCTGGGCGTGGGGGGCCATCGACATCGATTCCTGGCCGCCCGCCACGATGATGTCGGCGTCGCCGTTGGCGATCTGCTGCATGCCGACCGCCACCGTGCGCAGCCCCGAGCCGCAGAGCTGGTTGAGGCCCCAGGCGGTCGCCTCCTGCGGGATGCCGGCGGCCATGGCGGCTTGGCGGGCCGGGTTCTGGCCGGCGCCCGCGGTGAGCACCTGGCCGAAGATCACCTCGTCCACGTCCTCCGGCGAGACCTTGGCGCGCTCGAGCGCGGCCTTGATCGCGATCGCCCCGAGCTCGTGGGCCGGCAGGCTGGCGAGGGCGCCGTTGAAGGAGCCCACCGGCGTGCGCGCCGCGCCGACGATCACGATGTCCTGCTTCTCTGCCATGCGCACCTCCACCTGTTCATCGTCCGCGCCTCGGAGCGCGTTTAATGCCGATGAACGCCGTCACCTCCCCGAAGTCAAGACGCGGGCGCGGGGGGCTTGCGCGCCTGTGAAGGCATTGTTTGCGTGGACGCCGCGCAGATTGCTATTTTCGCCAGCACAGGAACCCCTTAAGGTCTCAGCCGGAAAGACGCCCGATCGGCCGGTCCGGAACGGGCGGATCGCCACGCTCCGCGCGTGTCCCAGAGGAGAGCCCGTCGAGATGGCGGACAGCGGCAAGTCGACTCCCACCGTCATCAAGAAGTACGCCAACCGGCGGCTCTATCACACCGGCACGTCGACCTACGTGACCCTGGAAGATCTCGCCGCCATGGTGCAGGCGGGCGAGGATTTCGTGGTCTACGACGCGAAGTCGGGCGAGGACATCACACGCTCGGTGCTGACGCAGATCATCTTCGAGCAGGAAAACAAGGCGGGCGCCGAGAATCTGCTTCCGGTCGCCTTCCTGCGCCAGCTCATCCGCTTCTACGGCGACAGCATGCGGGCGATGGTGCCGAGCTACCTGGAATTCTCGATGGACCATCTGACGCGCGAGCAGGACGGCCTGCGCGAGAAGATGTCCCAGACCTTCGGGGCGAGCGCGTTCCAGCACGCCATGGAGGAGCAGGTGCGTGCCAACATGACCTTCTTCAGCGAGGCCATGCGGATGTTCACCCCCTTCACGCAGGGCGCCGCCGTCCCCGAGAAGCCCACCGAGCCCGCACCGCCGGCCCCGCCGGCCGCCTCGCGCGGCGAGCTCGACGACCTGCGCCGCCAGATGCTGGAGATGCAGACCCGGCTTGAGGCCCTCGCCAAGAAATGAACCGGCCCGCGCCTTGCGCGTCACCGGTCCGGCGGCGCGGTAGGAGGCGGACCTTGTCCGAATGTGAGACGGCGAATGGGGCGGACTCGCGAGCGCTGGTGGCGACCGCTCCGCCCGAGCCGGCGCGGGCTGTGCCCGCCCGGCCCCTGGCCTCGTTCCTGGTGCAGCTGATCGACGGGCCGGCCGGGGCGCTGCGCCCGTCCCGGCAGCGCCGCACCCGCGAGGCGTCGGAGCGCTACGCGGCCGGCGCGCGCGTCGGCGCCACGCAAAAACCCCTCGCCCGGGCCGGGGAGGGGTCCTGACGCGCCCGACGGGCGCCGCGCGGGATTCGGGGCGCCCCGTGCGGGGCGCCGCGCCTCACGCCTCGGTCTTGACCTTCAGCACCTGACGACCGCGATACATCCCGGTCTTCAGGTCGATGTGGTGCGGGCGGCGCAGCTCGCCCGAATCCTTGTCCTCGACATAGGTCGGGGCCTTGAGGGCGTCGGCGGAGCGGCGCATGCCGCGCCGCGACGGGGAGGTCTTTCGCTTCGGAACGGCCATGACACGTCTCTTGCAACAAAACAGGCGCGGGCTGCCCCGGGCGGAGCCGCCGCGCACCCTGAGAACTCATCGGAGCGCGGCTTATACAGAGGAGATTCGCGCCTGGCTAGCCCGTCCGGTCGATTTCTGGCGTCAGCTTGGCCATGTTAAGCGCGGGTTCAAGCGCCGCCGGGCCTGATGCAGGGGCCGGTGCTGACCGGCGTGAGCGACCCTCGGAGGTCCTTCTTCCCATGACGCAGATCCGCTTCCCCCGCCTCGGCCGCGCCCTCGCGGTGGCGGCTCTCCTCGGCACGGGGCTCCCCGCCCTGGCCCAGACGCCTGCCACCACGCCGGCCACCAAGCCCGCGCCCACTGCCCCGGCCGCGAAGCCGGCGCCCGCACCGGCCCCCGCGGCCAAGCCGGCCGCGGCGCCGGCGGCGACCACGGCGCCGAGCGCGGCACCGGCGGCGAAATCCGTCCTCCTGGACATCAACAGCGCCACCAAGGAGGAACTCGACGGGCTTCCGGGCATCGGCCCGGCCCGCGCCGAGGCGATCATCAAGAACCGCCCCTATCGCGGCAAGGACGACCTCCTGGCCCGCAAGATCATCCCGAAGAACGCCTACGAGGGCATCAAGGACAAGATCATCGCGCGTCAGAAGAGCTGATCGCCCGCGCTTGCCGCGCCCGGGGCGGGGTGTTAGGCGCCGGGGAGCCGCCGCGGAGGCGGCGCCCCGACCCGGATCCGACGCCCCATGTCCCACCGCCTGCACCGCGGCGACCTGCCCGACGATTACGCGCCGGGCCCGGCCATCGCGGTCGACACCGAGACCCTCGGCCTGCAGCCGCACCGCGACCGACTCTGCGTGGTGCAGATCTCCCGCGGCGACGGCGAGGCCGACCTCGTGCAGATCCCGAAGGCCGGGCCGGAACCGGTCGTGCTCAAGCGCGTCCTCGCCGACCCGGCGGTCACCAAGATCTTCCACTTCGCGCGATTCGACCTCGCGGTGCTGTATCACCGGCTCGGCGTCATGCCGGGGCCGATCTACTGCACCAAGGTCGCCTCGCGCCTCGCGCGCACCTACACGGACCGGCACGGGCTGAAGGATCTCGTGCGGGAGCTGCTCGGGGTCGAGCTGTCGAAGCAGCAGCAATCCTCCGACTGGGGGGCCGAGACCCTCAGCCCGGCGCAGGTCGAGTACGCGGCGTCCGACGTGCTGCACCTGCACGCCCTGCGCACCAAGCTCGACGCGATGCTGGCCCGCGAGGAGCGGACGGCCATGGCCGAGGCCTGCTTCGCCTTCCTGCCGACCCGGGCGCGGCTCGATCTCCTCGGCTGGGCCGAGGTCGACATCCTGGCCCATAGCTGAGGGCGCGCCGCCCGCGCGGCGGCCACAACTTCGACACCCGGAGCGTGCATGGCGGGGCAGTTCGCCCGTGCCGGAGAGCCGGGATCCCAGCCGGAGCGCCGTCGCCCGTGGTCCCTCCCGTGATGGAAGCCGTCATCGGCCCGACTCCCACCGGCCCGAATCCCGCCGGCATCAATCCGCTGCGCCTGCGCGCGCATCGACGGGCCCAGGCGCACAGCGCCCGGGTGCGCTTCCTGCGCCGGGCGATCCCGGTCGGCTCCGCCGCCGCGGTGCTGGCGGTCGCGGCCGTGACCTGGCTCGATCCCTTCGGGGCGCTCGGCGTCACCGTGAGCCTCGGTGCGGTCAGCGTCTCGGGCTCGAAGGTGACGATGGAGCATCCCCGCCTCACCGGCTATCGCGGCAAGGACGGCCGCCCGTACGTGGTGACGGCGACGGCGGCGCTGCAGGACGTGCGGCACCCGACCGTGATCGAGCTGCAGGACATGGTGGGCCACATGCAGGCCGACGAGTCGGGGGGCCGCTCGCACATCGAGGCCCGGACGGGCGTGTTCGACACGCAGCGCGAATCGCTCGACCTCACGCGCAACATCCGCATGTGGACCGACAAGGGCCAGGAGGCGCGCCTCTCCTCCGCCCAGGTGAACTTCAAGGCCGGGACCCTGTCGTCCCGGGAGCCGGTGGCGGTGACGCTGCCGAACGGCACGATCAACGCCGACACGCTCGACGTGATCGACAACGGCCGGACGATCTCCTTCGTGGGGCGGGTCCGGGCGGTGTTCGACGGCGGCGTGACCGGCGGCGCGGACGCGCCGACGCTGCGCACCTCCTCGGCCGAAGTGAAGGACGACCAGCCGTGACCCGCCGCCTCGCCGCCCTCGCGGCCCTCCTGATCCTCGCCGCCCCGGCCGCCGCCTCGGCCGAGACGCCCAAGAAGGAGCGCGGATCCGGCTTCGGCGCCTTCGGCAGTTCCGGCAAGGAGCCGATCAAGATCGACGCCGACCGCCTCGACGTGTTCGACCGCGAGAACAAGGCGATCTTCGCCGGCAACGTGGTGGCGGTGCAGGGGGAAAGCACCATCCGCTGCTCCACCATGACGGTCTACTACCAGCGCAACCACGACAAGGCGGCCAAGGACGAGCCCAAGGGCAGCGAGACCAAGCCGGAAGCGGCCAAGGTCGAACCGGCGAAGATCGAAGCGGCCAAGATCGAGCCGGCCAAAGCCGAGCCGGGCAAGACCCTCCAGGCCAAGACCGAGCCGACCCGGTCGGGTGACGGGAAAACGGCCGGACCCCGGGTGCCCCAGGCCCGGGACGCCGCGGTCAAGCCGGCCGACGCCCCGCCGGTCGACCCCACCGACAGCGGCGCGATCCGGCAGGTGGAATGCGCGGGGCCGGTCACGGTAGTGAACAAGGACCAGGTGGCGACCGGGAACCACGCCGTGTTCGACAAGGCCGCGAACCGGGTGATCCTCACCGGCAACGTCGTGCTGAGCCAGTGCCAGAACGTGACCCGCGGCAACCGGCTCGTCTACGACATGACTACCGGGCGGGCGAACATGGACCCGACCTCCGGCGGCCGGGTCTCGGCGATGTTCGTGCCCGGCGGCAAGGACGAGTCCAAAACGGGCAAGCAGGCGGGCTGCCAGCAGCCCCCGGCCCAGGCCGGCAAGCCGGCGCCGAAGCCCCGCGCGCAGGCGAACTGAGCGGGCCGGGGGGCTTTCGCGTCAGGGCGCCTGCAGGCTCGTGGCGATGCCGAGCTGCAGCGCCGTCGTGCCGGACGGGCGGTAGAGCGTATTGAAGGCCGCCCGGGCGACGAGATCCGCCGCGCGGGGCACACCCATCTCGTCGTAGAAGCGGCGCATGATGTCGCTGCCGCGCTCGCTGAGCGTGCTGCCCTCGACGCGCGTGCCGGGCCGGTGGGCGGTGTGGAAGCCGAGCCCGGTGCGGCCGGACAATCCCTCGAACACCGTCTCGCCGTGCACGTAGTACCGCCGCACGCCGCCGACGAAGATCAGCGTGCAGGCGCTGTCGCAGCGCGCCGCGGCCGCGTCGACCATGGTCGCGAGCCCGGCGCGGCGGACGGCCCGGCCGATCGCGATGCCCTCCAGGACCTTGCCGCCGCCGCTGTCGAGGGACACCGCCCGCACGCCCCGCGCTTCCGGCTCGGCGAGAGCCCGGGCGAAGGCCGCGCCGTCGCCCGGCACGATCGGCCCGCGCAGCACCATGGTCCCATCCTGCACCTCGATCACCAGGGCGGCGGCCGGTCCGGCCCCGAGACTGGCTGCGGCCCAAGCCGCGGCGATCATCCGGATCACCCGTCCCCCCATCGCCCGACCCCCGACCGCGCTGCGGCGGAGATCCGCCCCGGCCGGGATGATCGCACGACATTCCGCTGGGTCAACAGAGGTGCGGTCCACGCGAATCCCCGCGATCCGGCCCGCCGGGATAGCCAACTCATAATTGCGACGACGGGACGCTGAAACGAAGGAGCGAGCCACCCGTTGTCGACACCGCCGATCTCCAGAGGAGGGGTCCCGTGCTCACGGCCACGTCCCGCAATGCCCTCGCCGCCGCCCTCCTGGTCGGGCTCGCCGGGCCCGCCCTGGCGCGGGGCAACAGCGATTCCGGCAGCGGTCTCTCGCCCTACGCCGCGCTGAGCGGCAACGACCGCTCGGCGGGAATCAACAACGGGAACTACCGCGATCCCCGGCTCGACCCCTACATCCGGGCCTATCCTCCCTACGGCCGCCCGGTCGGGCACCGCTACCGCCCCGTTCCGGGTCCCTATTACGGCAGCCCGTACTGAGGGTCCGGCGCCGTCAGCGCACGCGCCGCGCCACCAGGAACAGGCGCGGGAAGGGCAGCAGCACCCGCCCGTCGGCCTGCGGCGGATAGGCCCGGGCCAGGGCCTCCTCGTAGCGGGAGAGGAAGGCGGCCTGTCCGGCGGCGTCGAGGGGATCGAGGAAGGGGCGCAGGCCGGTGCTGCGCACCCACTCGACGATGCCCCGGTGGCCCGCCAGGGGATGGTAGTAGGTGGTGCGCCAGATCTCGACCCGGCAGCCCGCGGCCGAGAGCCAGGCATCGTAGTCGCGCGCCGAGCCGAGCCGCGCGCGCGCGCCGGCGGCCTCGGCGAGGGGCCCGGCGAAGTCCGGTTCGGCGGCGACCTCGCGCATCAGCCGGTGGGACGGCTCCTCCAGGTTGTCGGGCATCTGCACGGCGAGGCAGCCGCCTGGGGCGAGGAGTCGGGCGAGGCGCGGCAGCAGGCCCGCATGGTCCGGCAGCCATTGAAGGACGGCGTTGGCGAAGAGCAGGTCCGGCGGCTCGGCGGGGCTGAACTGCGCGACGTCGCCCTGGAGGAAGGTCACGGCGGGGAGGCGCGCGCGCGCCGCCGCCAGCATGTCCGACGAGGAATCGAGCCCGGTCACCTGCGCCGCCGGGAACCGCGCGCAGAGCAGTTCGGTGCTGTTGCCGGGGCCGCAGCCGAGATCGACCGCCCGGGCGGCGTCCTTCAGCGGGACGCGGGCGAGGAGATCGGCGGCCGGCCGGGTCCGCTCATCCGCGAATTTCAGGTACTGCGCCGCGTTCCAATCCGCCATGGCCCGCCTCCCTGTCGGAAGCTTGCCCGGATTCGCGCCGGGCGGCCACCGCGAGATCGCGCGAAACGCCCCGGTCAGGCGGCATCCGGCTCCGGCGGCGGATCCGCGATCGCCGCCAGGGCCGCCGCGACCGCCTCGGTCCCCGCATCCTGCGCCGTCAGGCGCCGCTCCAGGCGGCGGAGCGGCGGGGCGAGGTGCGGCGGCAGCGCGGGGTCGCCGAGGTAATCCGGCTTGGCGGATTGCCGGTTGTAGGCCGCCCGCAATTGCAGGGCGAGGTGATCGCGCACCGGCGGCGGCAGCGAGGGGCGCTCCTCGCCCTCGGAAGCCGGCTCGGGCCGGTCGGCGTCGGTCTCGGCCATGATCGTCCTCCCTCGCGGCGGCACCGGAACGACGAAGCCCCGGCCCGCCGGGGGGCGGACCGGGGCGCGAGGCGCCGCCCGGGGGCGGCGCGGAGCAGGATTTAGTCGAGGATCTGGACGACGCGGCGGCTGCCCGGCTCGACCAGCACGACGCGGTCGTTGACCACGGTGTAGCGACGGCCGCGCACGCCGTACTCGGAGGGGACCTCGTAATAGGTCACGCCGTCGGAGGGCAGCACCGTGCCGACGCCGACGTCGCCGCTGTAGTCGTAAGAGCGCACGTGGCGGCCCGTGACGTACTGGCGGAAGCGGGGACGCTCGTCGACGCCGAGCAGGCCGCCCACCGCGCCGGTGGCCGCGCCGACCGCGCCGCCGACGATCCCGCCGATCGGACCGGCCGCGTCCGTACCCTCCTCGGCGCCGCGCTGGGCGCCGCGCACCAGGCCCTGCGCCTGGGCGGCCATCGGCAGCGTGAAGGCCAGGGCGGCCGCGGCGAGAAGCGTCTTGGTCTTCATGAATCACTCTCCGTCTTCGTCCCGTCGACCCCGGTCGAGCGGGGCGGCGTTCGGCGGGAGTAACGCCGCGAGCCGCGAAACGGTTCAGCCGAAATCTGCGCCGGAGTGCCGAAAATCTGCGCCGTGACGCGATTCATCGTTGCAGATCAGACATCTGCCGGTGCTGCGCGGAACTCTCAGCCGTCCTTCGGCATGGCCGATTGGATGAGCCGGTCGGTGCCCAGATCCTCCTCGTCGTAGCCGAGCAGTTCGGCCAGCCGCGTGCGGGCGCGGCTGACCCGGCTCTTCACCGTGCCGACCTTGCAGTTCATGATCGCGGCCGCCTCCTCGTAGGAGACGCCCTCGGCGCCCACCAGCACCAGCGCCTCGCGCTGGTCCGGCGGCAGCTTGGCCAGCGCGCTCTGCAGGTCCTCGACGTCGAGCCGGTCGCCCTGGTGGGGCGCCGTGGCGAGGCGGGCCGCGTAGGACCCGTCCTGGTCCTCGACCTCGCGCACCCGCTTGCGGTGGTCCGAGTAGAAGATGTTGCGCAGGATCGTGAACAGCCACGCGTTCAGGTTGGTGCCGGGCTGGAACCGGGCGCGATGCTGCCAGCCCTTGAGGAGCGTGTCCTGCACGAGGTCGTCGGCGCGGGCCGCGTTGCTGGTGAGCGAGAGCGCGAAGGCCCGCAGCGAGGGCACCGCCTGGAGCAGCCCGTCGCGGAATTCGGGCCGGACGGCCTGGCCCTGCGCGGCGAGCGCCCCTTCGAGCCGGGCGATCAGCTCCGCGAAGCGATTGCTCGGATCCTCGGTGCCCAGGGTCTCGTAGGCGACCCGCAGCTGGGTGCCGAGATGGCTGCGGATGCTGGCCGAGAGGCCGGGGCGCGGCGCGTCGGGCCGGTCGTGGGCGCTGTCCTGCGTCATGGGTCTCCGCGTCGGCTCGCCCCTCAGGCCGGGGCGCTCGCGCCCCTCGGTTCAGGTCCCGAGAGTCTCACTCCCCGGATTCACATGGGTCGCTGGGCCGCCGCGGAAACCCCGGCCTCACCCCCCGACCCCGGCCGCGGTCTCGTCGCCGTCCGGCACGCCGAGACGGAAGGCGAGAACCGTGCCGGGCGCGATCTCGGTCCAGCGCTCGTCGCGGGTCAGGGGCTGCGTCGCCACCACCGTGACGATGTCGTCGGGCGTGGTCTCCTCGGAGAAGTTCACGCGCCAATCCTCGTCGATCAGGGTGGCGGTGCCGAAGGGGGCCCGCCGGGTGAGGTAGCTGAGGCGCTTGCCGCAATGGGCGTAGAGGGTGCGGCTGTCGGTGAGCAGCATGTTGAACACGCCGAGCCCGTGCAGCTCGGCCGCGAGCGCCCGCACCGCGCCGTCGAGGAGCGTCGGCTTCGGCAGGGTCTTCCAGCGGGCTTCGAGCCGCCCCAGCATCCAGCAGAAGGCGTGCTCGCTGTCCGTGGTGCCGACGGGCCGGAACCGCCCGAGGGGGAGCCGCTTGACGCCCTTCAGCTGCCCGTTATGCGCGAAGGTGAAGGTGCGGCCCCAGAGTTCCCGGCTGAACGGGTGGGTGTTCTCCAGCGAGACCCGGCCGCGATTGGCCCGGCGGACATGCGCCACCACGATGCGGCTCTTGATCGGGTATTCGCGGATCAGCCGGGCGATCTGCGAACGGGCGCTGGCCTGCGGGTCGTGGAAGCTGCGGCAGCCCCGCCCCTCGTAGAAGGCGATGCCCCAGCCGTCCCCGTGCGGGCCGGTCTCGCCGCCGCGCCGCGCCAGCCCCGCGAAGCTGAAGCGGATATCGGTGGGCACGTTCGCGCTCATGCCGAGCAATTCGCACATCGCGGGGACCGGGCCGGGGGAGGAGGGGGGAAGGCGGGCGAAGGGGGAGCACCCTTCCCGAATCGTCCGGGGAGCGCAATCCCGCCGGGCGACCCGGCATCCGGGTCCCGATTGCGGGCAAGCGGCGCCTGTGCTAGAGCGCGCCCCTCGACCGAACCGCCCGGCCGTGAGGGCTGCCGTGGCGGGTCGTTTCGCTCCACGCAACCGATGCGCGTGACGGTCGGACCCGCGAGGGTCCGGTCTCGTTCGCGTTCAGGAGAGCAAAATGCCCAAGCTCAAGACCAAGTCGGGCGCCAAGAAGCGCTTCAAGATCACCGGCACCGGCAAGGTGATGTACGCCCAGGCCGGCAAGCGCCACGGGATGATCAAGCGGACCACGAAGCAGATCCGCAGCCTGCGCGGCACCACCACCCTGTTCGAGGGTGATGCCGCCAACGTGAAGAAGTACTTCCTGCCGAACGGCTGAAGTCCTCCTCACACGCACCGCAATCTGTTTTCGATCTAGATCCAGGAGATCATCATGGCACGCGTCAAGCGCGGCGTGACGAGTCACGCGAAGCACAAGAAGGTGCTGAAGGCCGCCAAGGGCTATTACGGCCGGCGCAAGAACACGATCCGCATCGCCAAGCAGGCGGTGGAGAAGGGCCTCCAATACGCCTACCGCGACCGGAAGAACCGGAAGCGCAACTTCCGCTCGCTGTGGATCCAGCGCCTCAACGCGGCGGTCCGCGAGCACGGCCTGACCTATTCGCGCTTCATCGACGGCCTCGCCAAGGCGGGCATCGTCGTCGACCGCAAGGCGCTTTCGGAGCTCGCCATCCACGAGCCGGCGGCCTTCGCGGCCGTGGTCGAGCAGGCCAAGGCGGCGCTCCCCGCCGAGGTCGCGCAGGCGGCCTGACGCGGGATTCCTCCGCTTGGCGAGCCTCCCCTCGGGGAGACCGCACGCTTCGACGGCCCGCCCTCGCGCGGGCCGTTCGCGTTTCGGCAGCCGCCGCGGCGGCTTGACCGCCCGCGCCCCGCGGGGCAGGGCATCCCGGCGATCCGGCAGGGACATGATGACCGATCTTCACAGCCTCGAATCCGACCTCCTGGCGCAGGTCGAGGGCGCGTCCGACGAGGCGGCGCTCGAAGGCGTGCGGGTGGCCGCCCTCGGCAAGAAGGGCGCCGTCTCCGACCTCCTGAAGACGCTGGGCGCCATGTCGCCCGAGGAACGCAAGGAGCGCGGCCCCCTCATCAACGGCCTGCGCGACCGGGTGCAGGGCGCGATCCTCGCCCGCCGCGAGACGCTGGCCGAGGCCGCCCTCGCGGCGCGGCTGTCCGCCGAGCGCATCGACGTGACGCTTCCCGTGCGCGAGGGCCCCGAGACCCGCGGGCGCGTCCACCCGATCACCCAGGTCATCGACGAGATCACGGCGATCTTCGGCGACATGGGCTTCGCCGTGGCCGAGGGGCCGGATATCGAGACGGACGAGCTCAACTTCACGGCGCTGAACTTCCCCGAGGGCCACCCGGCCCGGGAGATGCACGACACCTTCTTCCTGCCGCCCGGCCGCGACGGCAAGCGCAAGCTCCTGCGCACCCACACCTCGCCGGTCCAGGTGCGCACCATGCGCAGCCAGCAGCCGCCGATCCGGGTGATCTGCCCGGGCCGCACCTACCGGCACGATTCCGACCAGACCCACACGCCGATGTTCCACCAGGTCGAGGGGCTGGTCATCGACCGCTCCGCGACGCTCGCGAACCTGAAGTGGATCCTGGAGGAGTTCTGCAAGGCGTTCTTCGAGGTCGACAGCGTCAAGATGCGCTTCCGGCCCTCCTTCTTCCCCTTCACGGAGCCCTCCGCGGAGGTCGACATCCAGTGCTCGCGCAAGGGCGGCGAGATCCGCTTCGGCGAGGGCGACGACTGGCTGGAGATCCTGGGCTGCGGGATGGTCCATCCGAACGTGCTGCGCCAGTGCGGCCTCGACCCGGACGAGGTCCAGGGCTTCGCCTGGGGCATGGGCATCGACCGCATCGCGATGCTCAAATACGGCATGCCGGACCTGCGCCCCTTCTTCGACGCGGATGTGCGCTGGCTCGACCATTACGGCTTCCGGCCGCTGGACATCCCGAGCCTGGTGGGCGGGCTGACGGGCTGACGCATCGTGGAGGAGGTCGCCATGAAGGCGGCGGAGGTTCAGGTTCTGGCGAACGAGATCCTCGGGCACGTGCTCGGCCCGCTCGGCTTCGAGCGCGCGGAAGTGGCGGCCGGGGAGGATCAGGACGGGGATGCGTCCTTCTTCGTCCGGGCCGTCATGCGGCCGGGCGCCGAACTGGTTCCCGGCCGGACGGCGATCGACGCCAGCGTCGCGCTGCAGGACGCTCTGCGCGCGCAGGACGAGGGCCGTCACGCCTACCTCTCCTACGCTTATCCGGACGACGCGGACGATGGGGACCTGGACGACGATCCGGCGGACGCGATCGGCACGCCGTCATGAGGCGGATCCGGCATCGGATCGTCCGCGATCTGCTCGACACGGCCGAGGCCCGGGCGCGCCACGAGGCGGGGCGGCCGCGCGGAACGTCGCTGCGCCGCGCGGTGAGCGATGCCTATTACGCCCTCTTTCACGCCCTCTGCTACCTGTCCGCGGACGGGCTGATCGGCTGGAGCAGCCCGCCGGAGCAGGTCTCCGCGCTCTACCGTTCGCTCGACCACCTCGAGACCAAGCGCAGGCTCGAACGCTCCGACGTCCAGGCGCTCGGCCCCGAGGTGAAGCGGATCGGCGTCGCCTTCCTCGAACTCCTGCGCGAGCGCCACGACGCCGACTACAGCCCGGAGCGCAGCCGTCACACGCGCTCCGACGTGCTGGTCCTGATCGCGCTGGCCCGCGAGGCCGTCGACCTGATCGAGGCGCTGCCCGCCCCAACCTACCGCCACCTCGCCGTCCTGCTCCTCGCCCGGACGCGTCGATCGTGACCGCTCGGACCTGACCCTTTCCAGCCAACGGCCGTCCCCCATGAAATTCACCCTCTCCTGGCTCAAGGACCACCTCGACACCGACGCGTCCCTCGCGGTCGTCGCCGAGACGCTGACGCGGATCGGGCTCGAAGTGGAGCGCATCGAGGACAAGGCCGCGGACCTCGCCGCCTACCGGATCGCCGCCGTCCTCACCGCCGAGCAGCACCCGAACGCCGACCGGCTGCGCGTCTGCACCGTCGATCTCGGCGACGGGAACGCACCCGTGCAGGTCGTCTGCGGGGCGCCGAACGCCCGGGCCGGGATGCGGAGCGTCTTCGCGCCGCCCGGCACCTTCGTGCCGGGCAAGAACATCACGCTCTCGGTGGGCACGATCCGGGGCGTCGAGAGCCGCGGCATGCTCTGCTCGGGGGCCGAGCTCGGCCTCTCGGACGACCACGACGGCATCCTCGACCTGCCGGCCGACGCCCCCGTGGGCCAGGCCTACGCGGCCTATGCGGGCCTCGACGACCCGGTGATCGAGATCAACCTGACGCCGAACCGGCCCGACTGCACCGGCGTCTCGGGCATCGCCCGCGACCTCGCGGCGGCGGGACTCGGCACGCTCCGGCGCGAGACCCTGGCGCCCGTGCGCGGGGAGGGGGCCTGCCCGGTCTCCGTGACCCGCGACCTCGCGCCCGAGGACGAGCACCTCTGCCCGCTCTTCGGCCTGCGGCTGGTGCGCGGCGTGCGCAACGGCCCCTCGCCCGCGTGGCTGCAGCGACGCCTGCGGGCGATCGGGCTGCGGCCGATCAATGCGCTCGTCGACATCACGAACTACATCACCTTCGACCGCGGGCGCCCGCTCCACGTCTTCGACGCCGCCAAGGTGAAGGGCGACCTCACCGTGCGCCGGGCGCGGGAGGGCGAGGAATTGCTCGCGCTGGACGGCCGCACCTACCGGCTCGACGAGGAGATCGTGGTCATCGCCGACGCGGCCGGGCCGGAATCCATCGCCGGCATCATGGGCGGCGAGCCTTCGGGCTGCGACGAGACCACCACCGACGTGCTGATCGAATCGGCCCTCTGGGACCCGCGGAACATCGCCAAGACCGGCCGCCGGCTCGGCATCGTCACGGATGCCCGCTACCGCTTCGAGCGCGGCGTCGACCCGGCCTTCACCCTGCCGGGCCTCGACCTCGCCACCCGGATGGTGGTGGACCTCTGCGGCGGCGTGCCGAGCGAGGCGGTCGCGGCGGGCGCGCTCCCCGAGACCGACCGCATCATCGACTTCCCCTGGACCGAGGTGCGCCGGCTCTCGGGGCTCGACCTGCCCCGCACGGAGATGCGGGTGACCCTGGAGGCGCTCGGCTTCCACGTCTCCGGCACGGGCGACCGCGCCAAGGTGCTCACCCCCTCCTGGCGCCCGGACGTCGAGGGCAAGGCCGACCTCGTCGAGGAGATCGTGCGCATCGCCGGCCTCGACCGGATCGAGGCGAAGCCCCTGCCGCGGGTCGAGGCGACGGTGATCCGCCCGGTCCTCACCGTGCTGCAGAAGCGCACGCGGCTCGCCAAGCGGGAGCTCGCGGCGCGCGGCCTCGTCGAGGCGGTGACGTGGTCCTTCATCCCCCGCGACGACGCGAAGGCCTTCGGGGGCGGCCGGCTGGACCTGGCGCTGGCGAACCCGATCGCCGCCGACCTCTCGGACATGCGCCCGAGCCTCGTGCCGGGCCTGCTGCGGGCCGCCCAGCGCAACGCCGACCGCGGTTACGGCGACGTCGCCCTGTTCGAGGTCGGGCAGTGCTTCGCCTCGGACGAGCCGGAGGGCCAGACCATCCGGGCGGCGGCCCTGCGCCGGGGCAGCGCGCGCTTCGGGGGCGCAGGACGGCACTGGGACGGCGCCGCCCGCCCGGTCGACGCCTACGAGGCCAAGGCCGACGCGCTGGCGCTGCTCACGGCGCTGGGCGTGCCGACCGGCGGGCTGCAGGTCGTGGCGGGCGGGCCCGACTGGCTGCATCCCGGCCGCTCCGGCACCCTGCAATTCGGGCCGCGCAACGCGATCGGGCATTTCGGCGAACTGCACCCGCGGGTGCTCAAGGCCCTCGACGCGAAGGGGCCGGTCGTGGTCGTCGAGATCGTCCTCGACGCCCTGCCGCTGCCCAAGCACCGGCCGACCAAGGTCAAGCCGGCGGCGAAGTTCTCGGACTTCCAGCCCCTGACCCGCGACTTCGCCTTCGTGGTCGGGCGCGACGTGGCGGCCGGCGACATCCTCAAGGCCGCGCAGGGGGCCGACCGCGCCCTCATCGTGGGCGCCGAGGTCTTCGACGTCTACGAGGGGCCGGGGATCGGCGAGGACCAGAAGTCCGTGGCGGTGGCGGTGCGGCTCCAGCCGGTCGACCGCACGCTCACCGATGCGGAGATCGAGGCGGTGAGCGGAAAGATCGTCGCCGAGGTGACGAAGAAGACCGGCGCCAGCTTGCGGGCGTGACGGACGGGGAAGATCGACCATGACGGATGACGCGCTCGTCGCGGAACTCTCGCAGGCCTCCCACCTGCCGGCCGAGGCCCTCGCCCGGGCCGTGGCGGCGCCGGAGACGATCGCCGGGCCAGTGCTCGCCGCGCTGGAGCGGGCGTCGGCGGGCGAGAACCTCGAGGTCCCTCAGGCGACCCTGCTGTTCTGGGGCCTGCACGTGCTGGCGCGGGCCCGCGACACGAAGGCCTTCGCCCCGCTGATGCGCCTGCTGCGCCACCCCGAGGATTTCGTCCTGGAGGTGCTCGGCGACGACTTCGTCGACACGGCCCCGCGGGTCGTCGCGAGCCTGTTCGACGGCGACGCCGACACGCTCTTCGCGACCATCATGGCTCCCGAGACGGACGGGATCGTGCGGATGGAGCTGTTCGGAGCCGCCGCCTTCCTGACGGCCGAGGGCCGCATCGACCGCGAGCGGACGCATGACCTCCTCGTCCGCTTCGACGCCGAGAGCGGGGCGGAGGCGGGTGATCCGGCCTGGCAGGGCTGGGAGGACGCGATCGGCGCGTTGGGGTTCAGCGACCTCGCCGACCGCGTGCGCGAGTCCCGCCGCAGCGGCCGCACGCCGACCGACATCTCGTACCTGTCGGATTTCGAGAAGAACCTGCGCGAGGCGATCGCCAAGCCGGAGAGCCGCAAGCGCTTCGAGCGGCTGCGGCTCGGCTACCTGGGCGATCTCGCGACGGAGCTGGCCTGGACGGCGGAGGGAGCGTCGCCGTCCCTCCCGGTGGAGCGCGATGGCGGGGCCGATGACGCGCCACCCGCGACCTACCACAACCCCTACCGGGATGTCGGCCGCAACGATCCCTGCCCCTGCGGATCGGGCAAGAAGTTCAAGAAGTGCTGCTACGACAAACTCACGGCGGCCAGCGTCTGAGCGCGGCGCGACGCTGCGGCTCGACCACCTCGTGATCGTCGCCCCGAGCCTGCAGGAGGGCGAGGCCCCTGTGCGCGCGAGCCTCGGCCGGCCGATGCGGGACGGCGGCCGGGATGCCGGAGGACGGGGCGCGGCTCCTGTCCCTGGAGGTCGCGCATCCCGAGCCGGACCGGATCGCCGGGCTCCACGGCAGGCTGGGCCTCGTCGATCCGCCGACGACACGGGCCGGACCGATCGCGGCCCTCCGGGCGCGGGTACGCACACCCGCCGGGGAGCGCGTCCTCGCCTGAGGGCGGCGTCACGCCACGCGGAGCACCATGTGGATCTCGTCGTGGAAGGCTCCGTCGACGAAGAGGGCGCGGGGTTCCGTCCCGTAGGCCGCGAAGCCGAGCCGGGCGTAGAGCCGGCGCGCGGCCGCATTGGCGGCCCCGACGGTGAGGTGGACGTCGCTGGCACGGGCACCGGCCTCGCCGAGCACCCGCCGGATCAGGCGCTCGGCGAGGCCGGTGCCGCGCGCCTCCGGTCGCAGGTAGACGCCCCACAGGAGCGCCTTGTGCCGCAGCTTCGCCGTATCGTGGAAAGCGAGGCCGGCCAGGCCCACCAGCCGGCCCTCCGGCGTCCATGCGCCGAGGACGTGCCCGGCCGCCAGCCGCTCGGCGAACCACGCGACGGGACGGGCGGCCTCCTCGTCGAAGGAGGCGCCGAAGGCCGCCGGATGGTCGCGCAATCCTTCGAGGCGCAGGTCGCGGAAGGCGGCCGCATCGGCGGATTCGAGCCGGCGCAGGGTGAAGGAATCTGGCATCGCGTTTCCTTATCGGCCGGGTTACCCTAACGGTACCGTGGAGAAGGGCGAAGCCGCTTCGCCACCGCGGGGCATCGCATTCGCAGGACGCCAGAATCCCCGATCGAACCGGGGACAACGCCGGATCAGGAGCATCGTATGGACGGACGCAGAGGCGGCGTCGTTGCGGCGGTCCCCGCGATCCGCGTCGGCGGCATCCCGGCCGACGGCATCCGAGCGTGAGAATCCTCCACCCCCTGCGCAGCCCTCCCGTCCGGCTGCTCTGGGCCGGTCTCGTCCTGTCCGCCGTGGGCGACCAGCTCTATGCCGTGGCGCTGGCCTGGATCGGCGTCGCCGTCCTCGGCCCGTCTGCGGGGTACCTCGCCGCGCTTCAATCCCTCGTCATCCTGCTCGCGGTCCTCGGCATCGGCCACTGGGCGGACCGCTGGGACCGGCGGCGCAGCATGGTGGGCGCCGACCTCGCCCGCGCCCTCATCCTGCTCGCCGTCGCGGGCCTGTGGCTGGCGAGCGGGCATCCGAGCGTGCCGCAGCTCGTCGCCGCCATCGTCGTGCTCTCGGCCGGCGAGGCCGTGTTCCGCCCCGCGCTCCAGACGCTCCTGCCGACGCTGGTCGATGACGTCCGGCTTCTGCCGGCCGCGAACGGCCTGATCGATGCCACCGAACGCGCCGCGCGCCTGCTCGGACCCGGGCTCGTCGCCCTGCTGGCGGGCATCGTGCCGGTCGTGCACTTCCTGACGCTCGACGCCGTCAGCTTCCTGTGCTCGGGCGCGGCCATCGCCATGATCGGGCGCTGGCATCGCGGCCGGCTGGTCTCCACGAATCCGGGTCCTGGGAGCGTCCTGCACGCCATCCGGCGCGGCATCCAGGCCATGCGCGGGCACCCGCTGCTCGGTTACGTGCTCGCCACGACCGGATGGGTGAACGGCGCGTGGTACGCGGTGTTCTTCCTCGGCCTTCCCCTGCTGATCCAGCAGCGCGGCATCACCGGCCTGGGCGGCAGCAGCCTCGGCGCCTACGGGGCGGTGATCTCCGCCTATGGCAGCACGAACCTGATCGCCACATTGGTCGTCGGAAGCCGCGCGCCCTCGCTGCGGCCGCAGGTCCAGATCTGCGCCGGCAACATGCTGGTCGGCTGCGGCGTCATGCTGCTCGGCCTCGCCAGTTGCTTCCCCGCATCCTCCGTCCTCCTCGGCCTGATGGCGTCCGCCGCGCTGGGCGCGATCGGCGGGCCGATGAAGGACATCCCCGTGGCGGTGCTGCGTCAAACGCACGTGGCGCGGCCGGACCTCGCAGCGGCCATGCGCGCCTCGATGGCGGCGGCCACCGCGGGAATCCTGACCGCGCTGCTTCTGGCGCCGCTCGCCTTCACGGCCCTGGGCGTGCTGCCGGTGATCGTCGCCTGCGGTGCGGGGATCGCGCTGATCGGGGCCGTGGGCCTCGCCCGCTACGCGGACTGGACGGAGCGCCCCGCGCCGTCCGCGACCTGACCGGACCGCCGGGCCCCGTCGCGCCGCGGGGAGGGCGGGTCCGTCCCGCTGATGTCAGCCCAGCCCCGCCAGGGCCGGCTCGATCAGCGCCTCCAGATCCGCCCGCGAGGCCCCGTCGCGCGCCTGGAACGAGATCGCCTGCATGATCCCGTGATAGAAGGCCGCGCGTTGCGCCACCGGGAAATCCGCCGGCAACTCCCCCTCCCGGATGCCGCGCTCGAACCGCTCGGCGATCAGCGCGACGGTGCGGTGGCGCAGGCCGAGGAGGTGCTCGCGCGCCGCCGCGTTGGCGGGCAAGCAGTTCACCACCCCGAGGATCAGCAGGCAGCCGCCGGGCTGCCGCGACAGGGCGACGTCGATGCTCCCCATCAGCATGGCCCGCAGCCCCTCCCGGACCGTCGGGGCCTCCGCCAGGGCGCGCATCGGCGGGACCCCGATCGTCGCGACGTAATGGTCCACCGCCTCGCGGAACGCCGCCTCCTTCGCGCCGAAGGCCGCGTAGAAGCTCGGCGCCGTGATGCCGATCGCCGCCGTCAGGTCGGTCAGCTGCGCGCCCTCGTAGCCCTTCTCCCAGAACACCTCCATCACCCGCGCGAGGGCGAGGTCGCGATCGAAGCTGCGCGGACGGCCGCGGGAGGCCATGGAGGCACCTTTCTGTAGTCAGATTGATAGAAATCGTTGACTCAGCGTCATGGATCCGCTAGCGGTTTCTATCATCCCAACTACAGAAATAGGCGAAGACGATGGACGCGTCGAGAGCGACGACCGGCGGGGTCGAGACCGGGTCCCGGACCATCCCGGCGCGGGGGATCGTTTCCCTGCTCGGACTGGCGATCTTCGGGGTGACGACCTCCGAGTTCATGGTGGCCGGCATGATGCCCGACCTCACGGCGGCGCTCGGCGCCTCGGTGGCGGCGATCGGCGACCTGATCTCGCTCTACGCCCTCGGCATGGCGCTGGGCGGGCCCCTGTTGACGATCCTGTTCCTGCGGTTCGGGACGCCCGACAAGGCCGCCCTCGTGGTCCTGCTGGCCCTGTCGGCAGCGGGGGCCGTGGTCTGCGCCCTGGCACCGGGCTATGCCATCATGGCGGCGGTCCGGGTCGGCATGGGAGCGGCGGCCTCGGCCTGTTTCGGGGTCGCGCTGACGATCGCGGCCGGGCTCGTCGCGCCGCAGGAGCGGGGCCGGGCCGCCTCGATCGTGCTGGCCGGCCTGACCCTCTCGCCCGTGCTGGGGCTCCCGGTCACGACCGCCCTCGCCCAGCACCTCGGCTGGCGCGCGAGCTTCTGGAGCGTCGCCCTGCTGGCGCTCGCCTGCACCGTCCTGGTCGCGGCCGCGGTGCCGGAGACGAGGCGGGGAGGGGGCTCGGGCCTCGGCGCGGAACTCCCGGCCCTGCGGAGCACCCGGCTCTGGGCCGCCTACGCGACGAGTGGCCTCGTCATCGGCGCCACCTTCGCGGCCTTCAGCTACGCGGCGCCGCTCCTCATCGAGGTGGCAGGGCTGCCGGCCTCCCTCCTACCGGGTGTGCTCGCCGCCTACGGGGGCGCCAACGTCCTCGGCAACCTCGTGGTCGGCCGCCTCGCGGACCGCCACACAATCCCCGTTCTGGCGGGCGGCCTCGCGCTGCTCGCGGCGGCGCTGGCGGCGTTCGCCCTGTTCGCCGGGAGCCTGCCGGTGGCGGTCGCGGCCTTCCTGGTGATCGGCCTGTCCGGCGTGACCCTCAACCCCGCCTTGGTGGCGCGGGTGATGCGCGCCGCTTCCCCCGGGACGCTGGTGAACACGCTGCACGCCGCCGTGATCACCGCCGGCCTCGCCTTCGGCACCTGGGCCGGCGGGCGCGCCATCGCGGCCGGCTACGGCCTCACCGC
Source organism: Methylobacterium sp. JK268 (assembly GCF_054052225.1). NCBI lineage: Bacteria > Pseudomonadati > Pseudomonadota > Alphaproteobacteria > Hyphomicrobiales > Methylobacteriaceae > Methylobacterium > Methylobacterium sp. JK268. The sequence continues at coordinate 109,685 of NZ_JBSVZN010000011.1, forward strand.
GCCGCTCTGGGTCGGCCTCGTCCTCGCGCTTCTCGGCCTCGTGAGCCTCGCGCCCCGCCGGCTGCGGGAGACCGCCCCGACCTGATCAGGCCGGGAGCGACAGGAGCGCGCCGTCCTCCGGGCTCACATCCGCGGCGAAGACCACGCGCCCACCCTCCAGCCGCGCCCGGCCGGAGGCCACGAGCGCCACCGCGGCCGGGTAGAGGCGGTGCTCCTGCACCAGCACGCGGGCGGCGAGCGCCTCCGCATCGTCGCCCGGGTGCACCGGCACCGCGCCCTGCGCGATGATCGGCCCGGCATCGAGTTCGGGCACCACGAAATGGACCGTGCAGCCGTGGAGCCGCACCCCCGCCGCCAGGGCCTGGTCGTGCGTGTGCGTGCCGCGGAACAGCGGCAGCAGCGAGGGGTGGATGTTGACCATCCGCCCCGCCCAGGCCTCGACGAAGGCCGGCGTCAGAACCCGCATGAAGCCCGCCAGCACCACGAGGTCGATGCGGTGCTGGCGCAGCGCCGCGTCGAGGGCCGCGTCGAAGGCGGCCCGGTCCGGATAGCCCCGGTGGTCGAGGGCAAGGGTCGCGAGCCCGGACGCGGCCGCGCGGGCGAGGCCCGGCGCCTCCGGGCGGTTCGAGGCCGCGAGCACGAACTCCGCCGGATAGGCCGGATCCGCCGCCGCCTGGAGCAGCGAGACCATGTTCGAGCCGCGGCCCGAGATCAGGATCGCGGTGCGGGGGCGGGTCACAGGGCGAGCCGGCCCGCGAAGGTCACGGGGGCCGCGCCCCGGGCGGTGATGCGGCCGAGCCGCACGGGCGCCTCGCCGGCCGCCCGCAGGGCCTCCTCCACGGAAGCGGCCCGGTCGGCGGTGACCACCGCCACCATGCCGATGCCGCAGTTGAAGGTGCGCAGCATCTCGGCCTCCGCCACGCCGCCCGTGCGGGCGAGCCAGCCGAAGACCGGCGGCACCGCTACCGCGCCGAGATCGACCTCGATCCCGACCGCGTCCGGCAGCACGCGGGGCAGGTTGTCGGGGAAGCCGCCGCCCGTGATGTGGGCGAGCGCCTTGATGGCGCCGCGCTCCGTCGCCTTGAGCGCGGCGAGCAGCGGGCGGACATAGATCCGGGTCGGGGTCAGCAGGGCCTCGCCGAGGCTCTGCCCCGGCGCGAAGGGCGCCGGTGCGTCCCAGGACAGGCCGGAGGCCGCCACGATCCGGCGCACCAGCGAGAAGCCGTTCGAGTGCACGCCGGAAGAGGGCAGGCCCAGCACGAGGTCGCCCGGCGCGATGCCGTCGACCGGCAGCAGCGTGCCGCGCTCCGCCGCGCCCACCGCGAAACCCGCGAGGTCGTAGTCGGAGCCGTCGTAGAGGCCCGGCATCTCGGCGGTCTCGCCGCCGATCAGCGCGCAGCCCGCTTGGCGGCAGCCCTCCGCGATGCCCGTCACGATCGCCGCGCCCACGCCCGGCACCAGCTTGGCCGTCGCGTAGTAGTCGAGGAAGAACAGGGGCTCGGCCCCCTGCACCACGAGGTCGTTGACGCACATCGCCACGAGGTCGATGCCGATCGTGTCGTGGCGCCCGGTCTCGATGGCGATCTTCACCTTGGTGCCGACGCCGTCATTGGCCGCGACCAGGATCGGGTCGGTGAAGCCGGCCGCCTTGAGGTCGAACAGCCCGCCGAAGCCGCCGATCTCCGCGTCCGCGCCCGGGCGGCGCGTCGCGCGCACCAGAGGCTTGATCGCCTCGACCATGGCGTTGCCCGCGTCGATGTCGACGCCCGCCTGCGCGTAGGTCAGCCCGTTCTCGCCCGTCATTCCTCGATCCTTCGCCTCGACCCTTTGCCTCGACCCTTCGCCTCGATCCCGCCCCGATCCTGCGGCGCCGCGCGCGCCCCGTGTAGCGGCTTCCGGGCCGGGCGGCGAGTCGCCCCCGGCGCCCGCGCCCTCGCTTGACCCCCGCCCGCGGGCGTTCCTATCTGCCCCGGCGGCCGGGAATCGCCGCGAGGGGATCGCGGCCCGCGCGCCGCCGAAGGGGACGGGCATGCTCCAGCGCCGCGCCACGATCGGGCTCGCCGTGCTCGCGGCCGTGGTGGTCCTGCTCTACGAACTGCGCGAGGTGCTGGTGCCCTTCGTGGCGGGGGCGGCGCTCGCCTACCTGCTCGACCCGATCGCCGACCGCCTGGAGCGCCTCGGCATCGGGCGGCTCTCCGCCACCTTCGTGATCCTGGCCGTCTTCGTGCTCGGGCTCGTCCTCGCCCTGATCATCGCGGTGCCGCTCGCCGCCCGCCAGATCGGCGCGCTGGCGGCCGCGCTGCCGGGCGTGGTGTCGCGCATCCAGGCGATCATCGGGGACCATGCCGGGCCGCTCCTCGACCGGGCGGGCGGAGCCGGCACCCTGCAGGACCTGCAATCCTCGGTCGGCCGCCTCGTGGCGGAGGGCGGGCGCTTCCTCGTCAACCTCGTGGGCTCGCTGTGGTCGGGGAGCCAGGCGGTGGTGGGGATCCTGTCGCTCCTCGTGGTCACGCCGGTCGTCGCCTTCTACCTCCTCGTCGACTGGGACCGGATGATCGCCACCCTCGACGGCTGGGTGCCGCCCCGCCACCAGGACACGGTGCGGGCGCTCGGCCGCGAGATCGACGGGGCCATCACCAGCTTCATCCGCGGCCAGAGCCTCGTCTGCCTGATCCTCGGCAGCTTCTACGCCCTCGGCCTGTGGCTGATCGGGCTCAATTTCGGCGTGCTGATCGGCCTGATGGCCGGGTTCCTCACCTTCATCCCGTATGTCGGCTCCCTCACCGGCTTCCTGCTCTCGACCGGCGTCGCGGTGGTGCAGTTCTGGCCGGATTGGCCCTGGATCGTCGCGACGCTGGGGGTGTTCCTGGTCGGGCAGTTCCTCGAAGGCAACGTGCTGCAGCCCAAGCTCGTCGGCGACGCGGTGCGGCTGCACCCGGTCTGGCTGATGTTCGCGCTCCTCGCCTTCGGGTCGCTGTTCGGCTTCCTCGGCCTGCTCCTCGCCGTGCCGCTCGCCGCGTCCCTCGGGGTGCTGGCGCGGTTCGCGGTGCGGCGCTACCTGGAGAGTGCCCTCTACCGGGCCGGCGCCCCGCCGCTGCCGGCGCCCCCGACCCCGCTGACCTTGGCCGACCGCGACGCCCGGAGCCGCGCCTGATGCCGCCCGCCCGCCAGCTCGCCCTCGACCTGCCCCTGGATCCCCGCTTCGGCCGCGAGGATTTCCTGATCGGGCCCTCCAACGACGCCGCCTACGCGCGGATCGAGGCCTGGCCGGACTGGCCCGACCCGATCCTCGTCCTCACCGGCCCGGCGGGCAGCGGCAAGAGCCACCTCGCGGCGATCTGGGCCGCCGCGGCGGGCGCCCGCAGCGTCGGGATCGCCGAGGTGACGCCGGCGAGCCTGCCGCTCCTCGCGGGGCACGACCCCCTGGTGGTGGAGGATGCCGACCGCCGGGAGGGCCGGGACGAGGCCGCCCTGTTCCACCTCCTCAACCTCGTGCGCGAGCGCCGGAGCTTCCTGGTGATCACCGGGGCGGGACCGGTCGAGACCTGGGGCCTCGCCACCCCGGACCTGCGCTCGCGGCTGCGGCTCGCGCCTACCGTCGCCATCGCGCCCCCCGACGAGGCGCTGCTGCGGGCGGTGCTGGTGAAGCTCTTCGTCGACCGCCAGCTCGTCGTGGACACGAGCGTGGTCGACGCCCTGGCTTTGCGCCTCGACCGCTCGCTCGGGCGCGCCCGCGAGGTCGTGGCGGCCCTCGACCGCGAGGGCCTGAGCCGCGGCCGCCGCATCACCCGGCCGCTCGCGCTCTCCACCCTCGCGACGCTCGACGACCTTGCGGAAGAAGGAGGCCCCTGAGACAAGGCTTCATCCCATCGCCTCCCCCCTGTCAGGCCGGGCGCCGCCGCCGCCGACGGGATCGCGCTTCTGAAGGAGATCGCCCGTGACAGATCCCTCCGCCGTCGACCTCCAGGACGTCCTCGCGCCGGATGCCGCCGGGCAGGACGCGAACCGGGAGGCCGCCGGACTGCCCGCTGCGCCCGAGCCGCCGGCCGTCCTGGAGAAGCCGGTGGACGAGGCGATCGCGGCCGGACGGGCCCTGCGGCACGAGCCCGGGCGGTTCGTGAACCGGGAATTGTCCTGGCTGCAGTTCAACCGCCGGGTGCTGGAGGAGGCCTCCAATACCGGCCACCCGCTCCTGGAGCAGCTGCGCTTCCTCTCGATCTCGGCCAACAACCTCGACGAGTTCTTCATGGTGCGGGTGGCGGGCCTGCACGACCAGGTCCGGGCCGGCATCGCGACTCCGTCCCAGGACGGGCTGACGCCGAGCGAGCAGCTCGCCCGGATCGGGGCCGAGGTGTCCGAACTCGCCCGCGACCAGCAGCGGCGCTGGCGCGAGCTGCGCGGGGACCTGCAGCAGAACGGCATCGAGCTCGTGGACGGGATGGGGCTCACCGCCGCGGAGGCGTCCTGGCTCGAAGAGTACTTCCTCCAGCACATCTTCCCGGTCCTGACGCCGCTCGCCATCGACCCGGCCCACCCCTTCCCGTTCATCCCGAATCTCGGCTCGACGCTGGCCCTGATGCTGGTGCGCCCCCGCGACGCGCGGGTGCTGCGGGCGCTCATCCGCCTGCCCGCCGTGGTCGAGCGCTTCGTGCGCCTGCCCGACCCGACCGGGGCGAGCCCCGCCCGCTTCATCGCCGTCGAGCAGGTGATCGTGCTGTTCACGAGCCGGCTCTTCCCCGGCTACCTCGTGAAGGGCCAGGGCGGATTCCGGGTGGTGCGCGATTCGGACCTCGAGATCGAGGAGGAGGCGGAGGATCTCGTCCGCCACTTCGAGACCGCCCTCAAGCAGCGCCGCCGCGGCATCGTCATCCGGCTCGAGGTCGAGGCCACCATGCCGGACGACCTGCGCGGCTTCGTGGCCGACGAACTCGAGATCCCGGCCGACGGGGTCTTCCTCGTCGAGGGCATGCTCGCCCTCAACGAATTGTCGCAGATCGTGGCGATCGACCGGCCCGACCTGAAGTTCAAGCCCTACAACCCGCGCTTCCCCGAGCGCATCCGCGAGAGCGGCGGCGACTGTTTCGCGGCGATCCGCCAGAAGGACTTCGTGGTCCACCACCCCTACGAATCCTTCGACGCGGTGGTGCAGTTCCTGTCCCAGGCCGCCCGCGACCCGAACGTGGTGGCGATCAAGCAGACCCTCTACCGCACCTCCTCGAACTCGCCGATCGTGGCGGCGCTCGCGGAAGCCGCCGAGGCCGGCAAGTCGGTGACGGCCCTCGTCGAGCTCAAGGCCCGCTTCGACGAGGAGGCCAATATCCGCTGGGCGCGCAACCTGGAGAAGGCCGGCGCGCAGGTCGTGTTCGGCTTCATCGAGCTCAAGACCCACGCCAAGCTCTCGATGGTGGTGCGCCGGGAGGGCGACCGGCTCGTCACCTACTGCCACGTCGGCACCGGCAACTACCACCCGATCACCGCGCGCATCTACACGGACCTGTCCTTCTTCACCGCCGACCCGGTGATCGCCCGGGACGTCTCCCGGATCTTCAACTTCGTCACCGGCTACGCGGAGCCGGCCGAGCTGGAGCGCATGGCGGTCTCGCCGCTCACCCTCAAGCCGCGCCTCCTCCAGCACATCGAGGAGGAGATCGCGCACGCCAAGGCCGGGCGCCCGGCCTCGATCTGGATCAAGTGCAACTCCCTCGTCGACGCGCCGGTGATCGACGCGCTCTACGACGCGAGCCAGTCGGGCGTGCAGATCGACTGCATCGTGCGCGGCATCTGCTGCCTGCGCCCCGGCGTGCCGGGCCTGTCCGACAACATCCGGGTGAAGTCGATCGTCGGGCGCTTCCTGGAGCACGAGCGGGTCTACGCCTTCGGCAACGGTGTCGGCCTGCCGAACCCGAAGGCCAAGCTCTACATCTCCTCGGCCGACCTGATGAGCCGCAACCTCGACCGGCGGGTCGAGGCGCTGCTGCCGATCCTCAACCCGACCGTGCACCAGCAGGTGCTCGACCAGATCATGCTGGCGAACCTCCTCGACAACCAGCAGAGCTGGCGGGTCCTGGCCTCGGGCGCCAGCGAGCGGATCCAGGCCGCCTCCGGCGAGGAACCGTTCAACGCGCACAACTATTTCATGACCAACCCGAGCCTCTCGGGACGCGGCAAGGCCTCGAAGAAGTCGAGCCCCCGCTCCCTCAGCCGCCGCGGCCAGGGGGGCTGACGGGCCGGCTGACAGGGCGGCCGGTTCCGGTCATAAGGGGCGCGCGCCGCCGGGCCGTTCCTCTGGGTCAGGGGCGAGGGTCCCGCGGCCCTCTTCGCGGGCGCCTCTCGGCGCCCCTCTGCTCCCCGGCGACCCCGCCGCGAGGCCCCGATGGATCTGGAAACCTTCGTCCGCAAGACGCTGCCCCCCTACGCCGCCGCCCGGATCGAGCCCGGCGAGCCGATCGCCATCATCGATATCGGCTCCAACTCGGTGCGGCTCGTCGCCTATTCGGGGCTCTCGCGGGCGCCGACGCCGCTCTACAACGAGAAGGCGATGTGCGCCCTCGGGCGCAACGTGCTGACCACGGGGCGGCTCAACGAGGAGGGGATCCGGCGCGCCCTCCAGGCCCTGGCGCGCTTCCGCGAATTGTGCCGCACCATGCGGGTCGGGCGGATCCACGTGCTGGCCACGGCGGCGGCCCGCGACGCGGAGAACGGCCCCGACTTCCTGCGCGCCGCCGAGGAAGCCTGCGGCCAGCCGATCGAGCTCCTGTCGGGCCGGCGCGAGGCGGAACTCTCGGCCTACGGGGTGATCGCCGGCTTCTACGCCCCGGACGGGGTGGTGGGCGATCTCGGCGGCGGCTCCCTCGAACTCGTGGACGTGCGCGGCGCGGCGGTGGGGCAGGGCGTGACCACGCCGCTCGGCGGGCTGGCGCTCCAGGATCTCAGCGGCGGCTCCCTGAAGAAGGCGCGCAAGATCGCCGCCGACACGCTCAAGAAGGCCGCGCCCCAGCTCGAGACCCTGCGCGGGCGCACCTTCTACGCGGTGGGCGGGACGTGGCGGGCGCTCGCCCGGCTGCACCAGGCCGCCCGCGGCTATCCGCTGCACGTGATGCACGGCCACACGATCGAGCCGGACGACGAACTCTCCTTCCTGGAGGTGGTGGAGCGCGTCGACGCGGCGACGCTCGCCGCGGTGGAGAGCGTCTCGGAGGCGCGCCGGCCGCTGCTCGCCTACGGGGCGGTGGTGCTGGAGGAGATCATCCGCAGCGGGCGCCCGCGCGAGATCGCGATCTCCGCCACGGGCGTGCGCGAGGGGCTGCTCTACGAGCTGCTCGACCCGGCGGGGCGCAATCTCGACCCGCTCCTGGTCGCGGCCGATGAACTGAACCGCCTGCGCTCGCGCTGTCCGGGTCACGGTGCCGAGCTCCAGGCCTGGACCGACGCCCTCATGGCGAGCCTCGACCGGCCCGAGACCGCCGACGAGCGGCGCCTGCGCCACGCGGCCTGCCTGCTCGCCGATATCGGCTGGCGGACCCATCCCGATTATCGGGGCGAGCAGAGCCTGAACCTGATCGCCCACGGCGCCTTCGTGGGGATCGACCATCCGGGCCGGGCCTACCTGGCGGTGGCGGTGTTCTTCCGCCACGAGGGCGTGGCGCCCGACAAGGTCAGCCCGACGCTCCGCCAGCTCGCGGGCGGGCGGCTGTTCGAACTGGCGCGGCTCCTCGGCACGGCCCTGCGGGTCGCCTTCCCGATCTCGGTCGCCATGGAGGGGGTGCTGCCGCGCACGCCGCTCCTGCTGCGGGACGGCGCCCTGGTGCTGCACCTGCCCGCGGAGCTGCGGGCGCTGGCGAGCGACCGCCTGTCGAACCGCCTGCGCGGCCTCGGCCGCCTGATCGGCGTCGAGGCGCGGATCGCGGTGGGGGAGTGAGGCGGCTCTCCCCCGCGGCTGCTCCCCGCCTGCCCCGAGGTTAAGCCCCCGTTAGCCCTGCTCTGCCAGACTCGCGTCCCGGTCGGGAAGCGGTGTGCGGATGGGTCGTACGGGCACAGGCCGGTGCGGAGCGCGGCTCCTCATCGCCCTCGCGGCGCTGCTCCTCGGCACGGCCGGAGCGGCGGCGGCGGCGCTCGTGTCGGTGACGGGGACGCAGCCGCGCGGCTTCGGGCGGATCGCGCTCACCTTCGACCAGAGCGTCAAGGTCACCGCCAAGCTCTCCGGCAGCGTCCTGGTGCTGCGCTTCCGCGAGCCGGCGGGGGGCCTCTTGCGCGACCGGCTCGCCGCCGAGATGCCGGACTACGTGGCGCAGGTGCGCCGCGACCCCGACGGGAGCGGCCTGCGCCTCGCCCTGCAGCGCCCCGTCACGGTCAACGTGCTGGAGGCGGCCGAGAAGGTCTTCGTCGACCTCCTGCCCGAGACCTGGACCGGCCTGCCGCCGGGCCTGCCGCCCGAGGTGGTGGCGGAGCTCGCGCGGCGCGCCGAGGAGGCCGAGGCGCGCCTGCGCCGCGAGGCCGCCCGCGCCCACCCGCCCCAGCCGCTGCGCCTCGAGACCGCCGCGCTGCCGACCCTGTCGCGGCTGACGGTGCGCCTGCCCGCAGGCGCGCCGGCCGTGCTGGAGCGCAGCGACCGCACGCTCCGCCTCGCCCTCGACGGCGCCTACGCGGTGCAGCCCGGCGACGCCCGCACCCGGCTGCGGCCCGCCGTGGAGGCCCTCTCGGCCGAGGCCGGCCCCGAGCGGGCCCGCATCGCCCTGACCCTCGCGGAGGGCTACGAGGCGGAGGGCTACCGGGAGGAGGACGGCTACACGATCGACATCCGCAAGGCCGGCGATCGCGCGGCCCCGCCGGTGCCGGACCTGCCGGCCGCTCCCTCCCGGGGCGAGGCGGCGAAACCGCCGCCGGCCGCCGGGGCTACGGTCCCGCCGGTGCGGGAGGCGCGCGCCCCCGACCCGCCGCCGGCCGAGGATCCGCCGCCGGCCCCCGGGGCGCCGCCCGCCGGCCCCGTCGAGGGCCGGGTGACCCGGGCCGGGACGGCCCTCCGCATCGCCTTTCCGTTCGCCGCCCGCCCGCCCGCCGCCCTGTTCGAGCGCGGCGGCGTCGCCACCCTGGTCTTCGAGACCCCGGCCCCGGTGCGCCTCGATCCCGCCGCCCTGTCCGCCAGCGCCCCCGTGCGACTCGCCGAGCCGCCGCGGAGCGAGGGGCCGGTGGCGGTGCTGCGCTTCGCCCTCGACCGCGGCACCATCCCGCAGCTCGCCGCCGAGGGCGGCGGCTGGACGCTCGTCCTCGGGGACGGAAGCCTGCCGCCCGGCGACCTCCTCGCCCCCCAGCGGGCGGCCGACGCCGCCGGCCGGCCCGCGGTCACGCTGGCGCTCGCCCGGGCCGCCACCGCGGTGTGGCTGAAGCAGGACGGCGAGCGGATCGCCGTCGTCACCGCCCGCGGGCCCGGCCTCGCGGGCGTGCCCAAGCGGGCGCGCTTCGTGGAGTTCGAATTGCTGGCGAGCCGCCAGGGCGTCGCCGTCCTGGCGCTCGCCGACGACCTCGTGGTGCGGCCGGGCCTCGCCGACGTGGCGATCAGCCGGCCGGGCGGCCTGGCGGTGAGCCCGGTCGTGGCCGAGGGGAGCGAGGAGGGGGCGCCGCTCTCGCCCGACGGACTCGCGGTGCAGCCCGACCGCTGGCGGGCGGACCGCAGCGGCGACGTGCGCGCCCGCATCCGCGAGGCCGAGCGTGCGGCGGCCACGGCGGACCGGGCCGGGCGCGCGCCGGCGCGCCTCGACCTCGCCCGCCTCTACCTCGCCAACGGCCTCGACGCGGAGGCGAGCGGCGTGCTGGCCTTCGCCGCCAAGGAGGACCCGGTCCTCGCCATCGACCGCACCGCCCGCATCCTCTCGGCCATCGCCGCGACCCGGATGCGGCGGGACTCCCGCGCGGCCGAGTTCCTCGGCGGCGACGTCAAGCTCGCGCGCGACCCGGAGGCGCGCCTGTGGCGCGCCCTGCTCGACGCGCGCGCCCGCCGGATCGCCGGCCCGGTGGCGCTGGCCGCCCTGCGGGCGGCGCTGCCGGTGGTGGAGGCCTATCCGGAGGACCTGCGGCTGCCCTTCCTGACGGCGGCGGCCGCGCTCGGCCTCGACGCCCGCGACCTCACCTTCGCGCAGCGGATGATCACGGCGGCCGGGGCGATCGCCGCGACGCCCCTGGCCCACGACGAGGTGGCGCTGCTGCGCGCGCGGCTGACCGAGCAGCTCGGCCAGGAGGCGCTGGCGCGGCGGGATTACCAGCGGCTCATCGACGCCGCCGAGCCGCCGGTCGCCGCGGAGGCGGCCCTGCGCTTCATCGACCTCGCCCGCGCGGCCGGGACCGTGCCCCGGGACGACCTCCTGACCCGGCTGGAGCGCCTCGCCCTGGTCTGGCACGGGGGGGATGTCGAGGCCGAGACGCTCGCGCGCCTGAGCCGGGCCTACGGGGAGGCCGGGCGCTGGCGGCACGCCTTCGCGACCGCCCGCAAGGCCAACCGGCTCTTCCCCGAGCACCCGGCGACGCGCGGCCTGCACCAGGACACGGTGGCGCTCTTCGCCGACCTGTTCCTGACCGACCGGGGGGCGAGCCTCGGGCGGGTCGAGGCGCTGGCGCTGTTCTACGACTTCAAGGAGTTCACGCCGCTGGGGCGGCGGGGCGACGAGATCGTGCGCGGGCTCGCCGACCGCCTCGTCTCCCTCGACCTCCTCGACGCCGCCGCCGACCTGCTCCAGCACCAGGTCGACAAGCGGCTCACCGGCGCCGCGCGGGCGAGCGTCGCCGCCCGCCTCGCCAGCATCCGCCTGATGGACGACAAGCCCCTCCAGGCCCTGCAGGTGCTGCAGGCCACCCGCCTGCCGGAACTGCCCGAGCGGGTGCGCGAGGCCCGCACCCTGCTGGAGGCGCGCGCCCTGTCGGACCTGTCGCGGACCGACCTCGCCCTGGAACTGCTGGAGGGGGCGGAGGGGGCGGACGCGGCGCGGCTGCGCGCCGACATCCTGTGGTCGGCCCGGCGCTGGCGCGAGGCCGGCGAGGCCCACGAGGCGCTGGCCGGCAGCCGCTGGCGCGAGCCCGGCCCGCTCACCGACGCGGAGCGGGCGGACGTGATGCGGGCGGCCATCGCCTACGCCCTGGCGGAGGAGGGCATGAGCCTCGACCGGCTGCGGGCGAAGTTCACCCCGAAGATGGCCGAGAGCCCGGATGCGCGCACCTTCGCGCTGATCGCGGCCCCGAACGCCACCCGCACGGCCGCCTTCCGGGAGGTCGCCGGCCGCGCCATCAGCGCCGACACCCTGGCGGCCTTCCTCTCCGCCTACCGGGCGCGCTACCCCGAGAGCGCGGTGCCCGAGCGGCCGAAGGCGCCGCCGCCCGAGACCCCGCCCGCCGCCGAGCCGGGGGCGGAGGCGCGCCGGGCCGGCGGGCCGCCGCCGGGGTGAGGCCGCCCGTCAATTCGCCACGAGCACGTGCCGGGCGAGGTCGACCGTCGCGAGGTCGTAGCGCGACTGAAGGATGCTGCGCACGCCGGCCTGATGGTAGGCGATCCGCAGGTGCTCGGCATCGGCGGTCACGCGCAGGTAGCCGTAAGTGTGGTCGTCGTACTTGTCGAAGCGCAGACCGGTCGCCGCGACGTCCGACTTCGCGTCGAGGTAGGTGACGTCCGTCCCGTTCTCGGGCTCCTCGGCCGGGCCGTGGCGCGAGCCGCGCACGAGCGGGTTCACGTTGTGCCCCCCGTTGCCGCAGACGATGAAGGGCACCTGCCGGACGGCGCCGCCCAGCGTCACCGTCCGGGTGAACCGCTGGTAATTGTGCGCGTGCGCGGAGAGCCACGCGTGCGGGTAGACCCCCTCCGCGGCGCAGATCGCGTCGACGTCGTGCAGCAGGTTCGGCGAGCCTCCGTGGTGGCCGCCCGCGGTCGCGCCGGTGTGGCGCGGCTCGTAGGTGAAGGGCGGATGATGCGTGGCGATGATCACCGCGCCCCTGTACCCCTCCCGCTTGATGCGCTGGCACTGGGCGCGCAGGAAGGCCAGCTGGTGATCCGGGACGCCCGGCCAGCGGCCGCGCTCGCTCGAGATGACACCGGGATCCTCCAGGGCGTTGCTGAACAGGCCGATGACGCGCGCGAAGGGAGCGTCCAGGGCGAAGTAAACGCCGGGTTGCGTGCTGGCGGTGCGGTGGAGCGAGCCCGCCTCGCGGGTGATGGCCGGCGCCGCCGCGCAGAAATTCCGCGCGAAGGTCGTCAGCGGCTCCTCGCCCTGCGGCGTCCCGGGCAGCACGAAGGAATCGTGGTTGCCCGGGATCGCCAGGATCGGGGCCGGGTAATCCCGGTAGGGCTCGTAGAACTGGTCGTAGTAGTAGGCGGATTCCCCGAAGCTGTAGACGACGTCCCCGAGATGGAAGAAGAAGGCCGGACGGTTGTTCGCCTCGGCGGTGCGGCAATCGAGGGCGAGTTGGTCGGCGACCCGAAGCTCGTTGCGGTACTTCCGCACGTCCGAGGAGCCGGTGTCACCGACCGCGTGGAACACCAGCCGCCCGGCCTTGCGGATCGCGGCCTCGACGTCGGATCCGCGCGCGCCGTAGATCTGAGAGAGAGACACCACGTCGTCGTCGGCCAGACGCGATTTCGGAAACGAGACGACTTGCGACTTCAGCAGATCCTCGATCTGTTTGTACGTCTCGTTATCGGAGGCATGCCTGACTTCGAACCCGAATGGATCGGCGCTCTGCTTCGACTCGGAGAAGACAGGCTCATGGAACACCGGATTTTTGATCGCATGTGAATGATGCGCCATCGGATATCTCCTGCGCTCAATTCAAAATCGGTGTGTCTGTGCACGTTAACTCAATAAACTGAATTCTACAACTCTTAGTTCTATTTTTTCCGGCAAATCTATAGTTCGCCTGCGTTGCGAAGCGACCCGTCCCGAAGCGCCGCATCGATGTTGGACGGTCGGTGCCGCCCATCAGAACACCTGTTCGTCCGCACGGAACGGCGACGCCGCCGACGCGCCGGATGCGCCCTCCGCGCCTGATCGGGCGGATCCCGCGTCAGCCCCCGTAGCTCTGCACCAGCGAGCCCGCCACCAGCGTCCAGCCGTCGACCAGCACGAAGAAGATCAGCTTGAACGGCAGCGCCACGGTGGCGGGCGGCAGCATCATCATGCCGACCGACATCAGCACCGAGGCGACCACGAGGTCGATGATCAGGAAGGGGATGAACAGCAGGAAGCCGATCTCGAAGGCGCGGCGCAGCTCCGAGATCATGAAGGCCGGGGTGAGGATCTCGAGCCCCACCGCCTCCGGCGTCGCCGGCCGGGCGCCCCCCGCGAGGTCGAGGAACAGGCGCAGGTCCTTCTCGCGCACCGAGCGCAGCATGAAGGTCTTGAACGGCGCCGAGGCCCGCTCGAAGGCCTGGGATTGCTGGATCTGCCCGGCCACCAGCGGCTCGATCCCGGCCCGGTAGGCCTCGCGGGCGGTGGGCGCCATCACGAAGGCGGTGAGGAACAGGGCGAGGCTCACGATCACCGCGTTCGGCGGCGCCGTCTGCGTTCCCAGCGCCGAGCGCAGGATCGAGAGCACCACCACGATGCGGGTGAAGGCGGTCGCCATCACCAGCACCGAGGGCGCCAGCGCCAGGACGGTGATGAGCGCGACGAGCTGGAGCGCCCGCTCGGTCACCCCGCCATTCGGCCCGAGATCGACCGTCACGCTCTGGGCGAGCGCCCCGGTCGCGGAGACGAGGAGGAGGAGCCCGGCGAGCGCCGCGGCGCACCGGCTCCGGGCGGATCGGGTCGCGCGGGCCATGCGCGCACCCTGGCGCCCGGCCCGCATCCGGCGCAAGGGCGCGGCCCGCCCCCGCCGCGCGCTTCTGCGTCCTCGCGGCGGGCGTGCAACAGGCGGGCGCCTCAGCGGCGGTCGAGGGGACGCCCGAGCAGCCGCGCGAACTCCGCCTCGATCTCCTCCACGGAGAACGGATTGGGCGCGGAGGCCGGCTTCTTGGGCTCCGGCTCCGGCTCGGGCAGGGGAGGCGGCGGCGGGGGCGGCTCGGGCGCGGGGGCCGCCACCGGGGCCGGCGGCTCCGGCAGATGCACCGGCTCCGGGGTGGGCGGCGGCGGGACAGCCGGCTCCGGCGCGGCCGGCGCCGGGACGGGCTCCACCGGGGCCGGTGGTGGCGGCGCCGCGATGGGCTGAGGCGGCTCGGGCGGCCGCTTGGCCGCGGGCGGCTCCGGCCGGTGCTCCGACTCAGGCACGCGCACCGGTGCGGGCTCCGGCTCGAAGACCGGCTCGGGCTCGGGTTCCGGCAGGGGCACCGGCTCGGGCAGGGGGGCGACGGGCGGGGCGACAGCCTCCGGGGCGGGCGGCGGCGTCACGGGCTCGGGCGGCCGCTCCCGGACCGGCACGGTCGGGCGGGAGGGAGCCACGGCCGAGGCGGGCCGGCGCAGGGCCTCCTCCAGCTGGCGCGCCATATCGTTGAGGATGGCGGCGTCGACCGCCCGCGGCTCGCTCCCGCGGGCCCCCGCCGGCGCCGGCACGGGGCCGACCGGGGCTTCCGGCGGGCGGGACGGGATGTCGAGGGGCGGGGGCGTCTGCCGGGCCCCGCGCGGGCTCGGCGGCTCGGCCCGGCGCGCCGCGCCGAAGCGCGCGGTCGGGCGCGGCGGCATCACGGGCCGGGCCGGCGGCTCCGGCGGCGGGGCGGCGGGCTCGGCCGGCGGCACGGCCACGGGCGTGAAGGCCGCCGCCGCGGGGGCGAAAGCCGCCGCGTCCGGTTCGGCGAGCGCCGGCTCGGGACGGGTCTCCTCGACCGCGAAGGGCGGTGCGGAGAGGGGCGGCTCCGGGAAGGGCGGCAGGGGTGGGGGAAGCGACGTGCGCTCCGGCTCCGCCGGCAGGGACAGGGGCGGCTCGGGCTGGGGCTCCGAGCGCTCGGCGAGGTCGGCCGGCAGGCGCGCGCCCGCCACCCGCACGATGTTGCGCTCCACCACCACGTCGTTGGGGCCGCCCACCAGCAGGAGGTGCTCGACGTTGTCGCGGCGCAGCAGGATCAGCTGCCGCTGCCGGTCGAGTTCGTAGATGTCGACGATCCCCAGGCGCGGCTGGCGGCCCCGCTGCCCGCCGCCGTTGCCCAGGCTCAGGCGCCCGCGGGCGAGGCGCTTCGCGCCGAACGCGAAGGCGCTGAGGAGCACCACCATGATCAGGAACACGATCAGGTAGGAGATCAGGGGCGAACCGTCCGTCCCGAGAATCGACGAGAGCAATGCACGATCTCTCACAGGTGAGGTGCCGGAGCACCGACGCGATACGAGGGGTTTCTAACACGAGGCCGCCATTCCCGCGCAGGCCGCGTTAAGACGTCTTAACAACTTCATGAAGGGGTTGGCGACCCGGCGGCAGGTCGGTGCGGTGTGCCCGCGGATCGGTTAACCGCCCCTTAACCATGAACCCGGCAGATTTTGCCGGCCGCACCCTCCGGTCCGGCCGAAACCGGGGCCGCCCGTGCCAGTCGCCGATCTCCCGCTCGTCAGCATGCTGCGCAACCGCATGCAGTGGCACCAGACGCGTCAGAAGGTCCTGGCCGAGAACGTCGCCAACGCCAACACGCCGGGCTTCCGGGCCCGCGACCTGCGGGCGCCGGTCTTCCGGCCGGACGGCAGCCTCGCGGCCTCGCAGTCGCAGGGCGTGCCGGTCGAGCGCACGAGCCCGCTGCACCTCGCCGGGACCGCCTCGGCGGAGACGTCCGAGGACCGCGCGCGCACCCGCTTCGACGCGGTGCCCAGCGGCAACGCCGTGAGCCTCGAGGACGAGATGATCAAGTCCGCCGACAACCAGGCCGACTACCAGCTCGCCGCCTCTCTCTACCAGAAGAGCCTGCAGATGCTGCGCACCGCCGTCGGCAAGTAGGGAAGGGGCGCGCCGTGGACTTCATGAAGGCGATCGGCATCGCGGCCTCGGGCTTGCGGGTGCAGTCCGGACGGATGCGGGTGATCTCGGAGAACATCGCCAACGCGGATTCCGAGCCGCTGCGGGCGGGGGCCTCGCCCTACCGCCGCAAGGTCCCGAGCTTCACCAACCACCTCGACCGCGACCTCGACGCGAGCGTGGTCGAGCTCGCCCGGGTGCGCCGCGACCAGAGCCCCTTCCGCACCAAGCACGACCCCGGCAACCCGGTCGCGGACGCCAACGGCGACGTGCAGCTGCCGAACGTCAACCTGCTGGTCGAGACCGTCGACATGCGCGAGGCCCAGCGCAGCTACGAGGCGAACCTCAACATGGTCACGGCGGCCCGCCGGATGATCTCCCGCACCATCGACATCCTGAAGGCCTGACCCATGCCCACGAACGCCTTCGCGGCCGGTGCCTACGCGGCGATCCAGAGTCTCGGGCGGCCCGACGCCGCGGCCAAGCCCGCCGCGCCGCAGGCCGGGTTCGGCCAGTTCCTCGCCTCGACCCTCGACGGCGTCGAGGCGGCCGGGAAGAAGTCGGAGCAGCAGATGATGGCGGTGGGCGCCGGCAAGGCCAACGTCGTCGACGTGGTGACGGCGGTGGCCGAGAGCGAGACCGCCCTCCAGACCCTGGTGGCCGTGCGCGACCGGGTGATCTCCGCCTACGAGGACATCATGCGGATGCAGATCTGAGGATCCGTCCCACACGCCTCGACGCATCCACACGCCCCGGTTCGACGCGGGGGCGCGGGATCCCCTCTCCCGGGTGGGAGAGGGGGAGGGGTGAGGGCCGGACGCTTCAGCAAGAAGACGCAGCCGTACCGCCGCCGGCTCGACCTTCGGCGTTCAATCCTGAAGCCGAGCCACCCTCACGCGGGATCTTCGATCCCCTGACCCCTCTCCCAATTGGGCTAGCGGATTCACAGAACGCGAAAAATAAAAACAGGGCAGATACTTGCGTCGACACACGATGGTTCCCGGATGTGGCGCGGGGAACCCCTCTCCCGCACGGGAGAGGGGATCCCGCGGGTCTCCTCGGTTCCGTTCAAACGACTGCGAAAGAAGCGCTTTTTTGATGCCGGGAGGCGAAGTGTGAACACGCTAGCCCAATTGGGAGAGGGGATCCTGCGCCCCTTTTCAGACCGTCAGCCCATGCCGAACGGTGCGAACCGTCGGCCCGCAGCGGAAGGAAGGGTCCCCGTGCGGTGCCATCCGAACGCCCTCACCCCTCAGATGACCTCCCCATGACCGGCCTCGCCATCCTCGACATCGCCCGCGACGGCATCCTCACCTTCCTGAAGGTGGCCGGGCCCCTGATGGTGGTGGCCCTGCTGGTCGGCCTCGCCGTGTCGCTGCTCCAGGCCCTGACCCAGATCCAGGAGCAGACCCTGATCTACGTGCCCAAGATCGTCGCGGTCTTCGCCGCCCTGCTGCTGATGCTGCCCTTCATGGGCGACGCGCTCTCGGGCTACATGACCCGGATCGCCGCCCGGATCGCCGCGGGCGGGTGAGCCCGGACGATTCGCCCCGTGAACCTCCTCCTCCCCGGCATCGCCGCCGCCTACCTGCTGGTCTTCGCGCGGGTCGGCACGCTCGTGATGCTGATGCCGGGGATCGGCGAGACCGTCGTGTCGCCGCGCCTGCGGCTCGCCTTCGCGCTCCTCGTCGCCCTGGTGCTGTTCCCGGTCGTGCGGCCGCTGCTGCCGCAACAGGGCGGAACCGGGCCCGATCTCATCGGCACGCTGATCGGCGAGATCGCGGTCGGGCTGGTGCTGGGCCTCGCGGTCCGCGCCGTGCTCGCGGCGCTCCAGACCGCCGGAACGGTCATCGCCCAGCAGCTCGGCCTCGCCTACGCGATGACCGTCGACCCGACCACCGCGGGCCAGCAGGCGACGCTCGGCACCTTCCTGACGCTGCTGGGCATCACCCTCGTGCTGGCCACCGACCTGCACCACCTCGCCATCGCGGGCATCCGCGACAGCTACGCGCTGATGCCCCCCGTGGGCGTGCCGGCGACCGGCGACGCGGCGGACCTCGCCATCCGGGCCGTGGCCCGCGGCTTCTCGCTCGCCGTGCGGATCTCCGCGCCCTTCATCGCCTTCGGCATCCTGTTCAATCTCGGCCTCGGGGTGCTCTCGCGCCTGATGCCGCAGATGCAGGTGTTCTTCGTCGCCACGCCGGCGGCGATCCTGATCGGCATGGCGGTGCTGCTGGCGACGCTGGGCGTGGTCATGGGCGTGTTCGTGGACGATCTCGGGCGCTGGCTCGGCGCCTTCGGGAGGGTCTGAGCCGTGGCCGGCGAGAGCGAGCAGGAGGACCGCACCGAGGAGCCGACGCAGAAGCGCCTCGACGACGCGATCCGGCGGGGCGACGTCGCCACCAGCACGGAGATCAACACGCTGCTGGTGCTCGGCGGCTTCACCCTGGTGCTGCTCGCGGGCGCGGGCGCCATCGCGCAGCAGCTCACGGCTGAGCTGCGCGCCCTCCTCGGCGGCCTCCACCAGGTCCCGCCCGACGCGGCGGGCTACGCGGCGGTCGCGCGCCGCGCCCTCTCGGCCCTCGCCCTCGCGCTCGCCGCCCCGGTGGGCGCCGCCCTCGCGGCGGGCCTCGCGGGCGGGCTCCTCCAGCATCGCTTCGTCTGGACCACCGAGACCCTCGGCGCGAAGTGGGAGCGCGTCTCCCCCGCCGCGGGCCTGCGCCGCCTGTTCGGCCCCGAGGCGTGGTTCCAGTTCGGCAAGGGCGTGGTGAAGGTCGCCCTCGTCGGCACGGTGGCGGGGCTCGTGCTGTGGGGCGACCGGGACCGGCTCGACGCCCTGGCGCGGCTGGAGCCGGCCTCGCTCCTGCCCGCCACCCTGGTGCTGGCGCTCCGCCTGATGGCCGGCATCCTGGCCGCCTACGTCGCGCTGGCGCTCGGCGACGCCGTCTACCAGCGGGTGCGCTGGCGGGCGCGCCTGCGCATGACCAAGGCCGAGATCAAGGAGGAGATGAAGGAGAGCGAGGGCAGCCCGGAGGTGAAGGGCCGCCTGCGCCGCATCCGCCTGTCGCGCGCCAAGAAGCGCATGATGGCGGCGGTGCCGGGCGCCACCGTCATCGTCGCCAACCCGACCCACTTCGCGGTGGCGCTGCTCTACGAGACCGGCATGGCCGCCCCGGTCTGCGTCGCCAAGGGCGTCGACGCCCTCGCCCTCAAGATCCGCGAGGTCGCCGCGGAGAACCGCGTGCCGGTGGTGGAGAACCCGCCCCTCGCCCGGGCGCTCCACGCTACCGTGGAGATCGACGCGCCGATCCCGGCCGAGCATTACAAAGCGGTGGCCGAGGTGATCGGCTTCGTGCTGCGCCAGCGCCGCCGCTGAGCCCGCTGCCGGAGGTCACGCCGCCGCGACCCGCCGGTCTGCCGCACTTCCTGGTCTGCCGCACTTCCTCGTCTGCCGCACTTGCCGGACTCAACCGCTCGGGCATAACGCGCAGGGGGCCCGTCTCAACCTCCGCGCAAGCCTTGTCCGGCAAGATGGGGCGTCGCGGGCGTCGGACCGGCTGGACAGGATGGATGGCGGCGTCATGCCCGAGTTGAGTCCCCCCCCCTTGCCGGAGGCGGCCGCGCTCGACCGCTCGGAGCGCCCGGGCCGGGTCAGCCTGCTCCTGCTCCTCGCGGGCCTCCTCGTCGGGGCGGCGGTGGGCCTGAGCTTCGTGGCGAGCGAGCAGGCCCAGCCGCTCATCCTCGGGCTGCTGGCGATCCTCGCCATGGCGGGCGTGTTCTCGCTCTTCGCGCTGGCGATCGGGGCGCTCCAGCTCACCGGCCAGGGCACCCGCAACGACGTCACCAAGGCGGTGGTGGATGCGGCCCCCGAGGGTATGATCGCCGTCGAGGACGGCACGCGGCCGATCTACGCCAACGCCGCCTACCTGGCGCTGGCCGGCAGCGACAGCTTCTCGGACCTGCGCCTCGTCGAGCGGGTCTTCGTCGGCAGCCCGGACGTGTCGGAGGCGGTCTACCGCCTCGCCCAGGCCGCCCGCGAGGGCCGCAGCCTCGCGGAGGAGATCCGCATGGCGCCGCCGCCGGGCGGGGGCGGGCGGGACTTCGCGTGGTACCGGATCGCCGTGCGGCCCCTGCCGCTGCCCCGCCGGCCGGTGGCGCTGTGGAGCGTCACCGACATCACCCACGAGCGCGAGCGCCAGGAGAACGTCTTCCAGGTCCTCCAGCACACGATCGCCTTCCTGGACCACGCGCCGGCCGGCTTCCTGTCGGTCGATCCGCGCGGGGGCATCGTCTACATGAACGCGACGCTCGCCGCCTGGCTCGGGCACGACCTCGCCCAGGTCGGCTCCGGGGGCCTGCGCCTCGGCGAGATCCTGCCCGCCACGGTGGGCGACGTGCTGGTGGCCGGCAACGCCCAGCCCGGCGAGGTGCGCACCGACGTGTTCGACCTCGACCTGCGGCGCCGCAACGGCCACCCGCTGCCGGTGCGGATCTACCACCGGGTCGCCTACGGGCAGGACGGCAAGCCGGGCGATTCGCGCACCCTGGTCCTCAACCGCTCCGCCGGCGAGGCCACCGACGAGCCGCAGCGCGCCGCCGAGGTGCGCTTCGCCCGCTTCTTCAACACCAGCCCGATCGCGGTGGCGACCCTCGATCCGCAGGGGCGCCTCGTGCGGGCGAACGCCTCCTTCGCGCGGCTGTTCGGCACCCTGCCGCGGACCGGCGAGGGCGGCGAGGGCGGCGAGATCGGCCCCTCGGCCCACGAGTGCATCGCCGAGCGCGACCGCCAGGGCTTCGACGGCGCCTTCCGGCTCGCCGCCGAGGGACGGGGCGACGTGGCGCCCGTGGAGGTCGGCGTCGCGGCGCCCGGCAACCGCTCGGCCCGGATCTGGCTCAGCCCCGAGGCGCGCGCCACGGAAGGCCCGGACGAGGAGGGCGGGCGCGAGGCGGTGATCCTCTACGCCCTCGACACCACGGCGCAGCTCCAGCTCCAGCAGCAGATCAACCAAGCCCAGAAGATGGAGATGGTGGGCCAGCTCGCGGGCGGCATCGCCCACGACTTCAACAACGTGCTGCAGGCGATCATCGGCTACTCGGACCTGCTGCTCGCCAGCCACCGCCCGGTGGACCCGGCCTTCCAGGACATCATGCAGATCAAGCAGAACGCGAACCGGGCCGCGAGCCTGGTGCGCCAGCTGCTCGCCTTCTCGCGCCGCCAGACCCTGCGGCCGGAGGTGATCCATCTCGGGGACGCGCTCTCGGACCTGACGCTGCTCCTCAAGCGCCTGCTCGGCGAGCGGGTGGAACTCGACCTCAAGCACGGACGCGACCTCTGGCCGGTCAAGGCGGACGTGAACCAGTTCGAGCAGGTGGTCGTGAACCTCGCGGTGAACGCCCGCGACGCGATGCCGGAGGGGGGCCGCCTCGCCATCCGCACCGCGAACGTGGCCGCCGAGGCGGCGGGCGCGCTCCAGCTCACCGGGCTGCCGGCGGCCGACTACGTCCTGGTCGAGGTGGCCGATACCGGCACCGGCATGACGCCCGAGATCATGGAGAAGATCTTCGAGCCCTTCTTCACCACCAAGGAGGTGAACAAGGGCACGGGGCTCGGCCTCTCCACGGTGTTCGGCATCGTCAAGCAGTCGGGCGGCTACATCGACGTGAAGTCGAAGCTCGGGGAGGGGACGGTCTTCGGCATCTACCTGCCGCGGCACGTGCCGGTGCCCGAGGAGGCGCCCGCGCCCGAGCCCGCCGCGCCGGCCGCCTCCGCGGCGGCGCCCGCGTCCGCCGCCGGCGAGCCGGCCAAGAAGGCCCCGGCCCCGGACCTCACCGGCCGCGGCACCATCCTGCTCGTGGAGGACGAGGACCCGGTGCGGGCCGTGAACGCGCGGGCGCTGGCGGCGCGCGGCTACACGGTGCTGGAGGCCGCCTCGGGCCTGGAGGCGCTCGCCATCATGGGCGAGCGCGAGGCGCCGGTGGACCTCGTGGTCTCGGACGTGGTGATGCCCGAGATGGATGGCCCGACCCTCCTGCGCGAGCTGCGCAAGCTGCACCCGACCCTGAAGGTGATCTTCGTCTCGGGCTACGCCGAGGACGCCTTCCAGAAGAACCTGCCCGAGGGCGAGGAATTCAACTTCCTGCCCAAGCCCTTCAGCCTGAAGCAGCTCGTCGAGACGGTGAAGACCACGATGGCCGTGTAGGGCGGGGGCTCCCCGCCCGCGCCCGGCAGGGGCCCTAGCCCAGCGCGTCCGCCACGGCCTCGCCGCAGGCCGTGGTGTCGGCATTGCCCCCCAGATCCCGGGTGCGCAGGGTGCGCTCGGCCAGCACCCGCTCGATCCCCGCCACGATCTCGGCGGCGGCCGCGTGCTCGCCGAGATGCTCCAGCATCATCGCCCCCGACCAGATCTGGCCGATCGGGTTGGCGATGCCCTGGCCGGCGATGTCCGGGGCCGAGCCGTGCACGGGCTCGAACAGCGAGGGGAAGCTGCGGTCCGGGTTGATGTTGCCCGAGGGCGCGATGCCGATCGTGCCGGTGCAGGCTGGGCCGAGATCCGACAGGATGTCGCCGAACAGGTTCGAGGCCACCACGACGTCGAACCGGTCCGGGTTCAGCACGAAATGCGCGGTCAGGATGTCGATGTGGTACTTGTCCCAGCGCACCTCGGGGTAGTGCGCGGCCATCGCCTCCACCCGCTCGTCCCAGTACGGCATGGTGATCGAGATGCCGTTCGACTTCGTGGCCGAGGTCAGGTGCTTCTTCGGGCGGCTCTGCGCGAGGTCGAAGGCGAAGCGCAGCACCCGGTCGGTGCCGTGACGGGTGAAGATCGATTCCTGGACGGCGAATTCCCGCTCGGTGCCGGCGAACATCCGCCCGCCCGCGTTGGAATACTCGCCCTCGGTGTTCTCGCGCACGACCCAGAAGTCGATGTCGCCGGGCTTGCGGCCCGCGAGCGGGCAGGGGACGCCGGGCATCAGCCGCACCGGGCGCAGGTTCACGTACTGGTCGAAGTCGCGGCGGAACAGGATCAGCGAGCCCCAGAGCGAGACGTGATCCGGGATCTTCTCCGGCCAGCCGACCGCGCCGAAGAAGATGGCGTCGTGGCCCTCGACCTGCTGGCGCCAATCCTCCGGCATCATGCGGCCGTGCTTGGCGTAGTAGTCGTAGGACGAGAAGTCGAACCAGTTCTGCTCGAGGGTGAAGCCGTGGCGCTTGGCGGCCTGCTCCAGCACCCGGACGCCCTCCGGCACCGTCTCCTTGCCGATCCCGTCCCCGGGGATCACGGCGATGCGGTAGCGGCGCGAGGGTGAGGCCATGGCGTTTCTCCCGGTATTGGTGTCGCGCGCCATCGCTCGCGCATCCGGGGACGCCGGTCAACCGAGGGCTTGCGGCGCCGGCCCGTCTCCGGGATCGCTCCCCGGGCCTCGGCGACCTTGTCCCGCTGGCCCGGCGCGACCGCTTCCTACCGCACCTCGCCCACGCTCGCGGCCCGCTGGCGGTCGAGTTCCTCGCTGTAGCGGCGCAGCGTGTGCTTCTCGGTGAGGAGCCCGATCACCCGGGCGGACTGGCGGCTCTCGACGACCGCGAGCGCCTCGCTCTCGGAGCGGTCGAACAGGGCCGCGGCCTCCTTGGCGTTCATCTGCGGCAGCAGCACCTCGCCCCGGCAGCGCAGGATGTCGGCGACCCGCATGGTGTCGGCCTTCTCGTCGATCGGGGCGGCGTGGGCCTCGGGCACCAGCACGATCCCGGCATAGAGCCCGGCCTCGTCGGTGGCCACGACCTGGCTCGCCGAGCCGAGCGGGAAGGCGCGCCGGAAGGCGGAGAGCGTGGTGTCGGCCCGGACCGTCCGCACGTCGCGCCGCATCATCTGGCCGACCGTGAGGCTGCGGATCCAGCCGATGTCGTGGGCCGAGCGGATCGACTCGCCGCGCAGGTGGAAGCGCCAGGTCGCGAAGGAGTAGCCGAACGTCTTGCGCACGGTGAGCGAGGAGGCGATCACCGCGACCAGCACCAGCACCGTGACCGGGAAGTCGCCCGTCGTCTCGAGCGCCAGGAAGGTCATGGTGAGGGGCCCGCCGATCACCGCCACCGCGAGCGCGCTCATGCCGACGATGGCGTAGGTGGTGGGCGGCAGGGCGGTGGCGATGAGGGGCGGCATCACGATCGCGTAGACCTTGCCGGCGATGGCGCCGAGGAACAGCGAGGCGAAGAACAGGCCGCCCCGGAAGCCCGTGCCGATCGAGATCGCGGAGGCGAGCGCCTTGGCGCAGAACAGGCCGACGAGGGCGCCCGCCCCGAGCACCGGCCCGTCCTGCGTGAGGTTGAGGTGGAGCGCCCCGTGCCCGGCCGAGAGCACCTGCGGCGAGGCGAGGAGCGCCAGCAGCCCGACCAGGAAGCCGCCCAGCGCCGGGCGGGCGAGGGCGGGCACGCCGCTGCGGCGCACGCTCGCCTCGACCAGGGTGACGCCCTGCATGATCAGGATGCCGAGACCCGCGCAGACGAGGCCGAGCCCGATCGTCGGCAGGTAATCGGCGGCGCCGACCGGCGGGGTGGGATCGAGGGCGATCGCCGCCGGGTGGGGCAGGATGGAGCGGGACACGAGCGCGCCGGCCAGGGCCGCCGCCACGACCGGCGTGAGCGAGGCGATGGCGTAGGTGCCGATGATCAATTCGAAGGCGTAGAAGGCGCCGGTGAGCGGCGCGTCGAAGGCGGCCGCGATGGCGGCGGCGGCCCCGCAGCCGACGAGCACCCGCATGTCGGTGCGCCGGAGTTCGAAGCCGAGGCCGATCCGCGAGGCGATCCCCGCCGAGATCTGGGTGTAGCCGGCCTCCAGCCCGACCGAGGCGCCGCCGCCGTTGGAGATCAGGTTCTGCACCGCCACGAGGACCGAGTCGCGCAGGGAGAGCCGCCCGCCGTGGAGGGCGTTGGCCTCGATCGGATCGACGACCGGGCGGCCGGGCGCGCGGCGCAGGCGGTTGCCGAAGCGCACCGCGAGGGCGAGGGCCACGCCCGCGAGGGTCGGGACGGTGAGCGCCAGCAGGGGAGGGAGCATCGGCACGGCGCTGAGGCGGCCGTCGGCCTGGATGCCGTAGAACAGCCGGTGCAGGCCCTGCGTGGTCCAGGCCATGCCGCTGACGGCGAGGCCCGAGACGAGCCCGATCAGGAGAGCGAGACCGACGAGTCCGATCTCGCTGCCGCGGACCAGGGCGCGCAAGCCCCCGGGCGCCTGGACCACGGGAGCGTCGGTGAGGGAGCGTCGGATCGTCTCGGGCTTCGCCGTCATCGGGGCAAGGGAGCGCGGAGGGAGCGCGGAACGTCCGCCCGGGACCGGACCCGGGCGGCACCGGCTGTTTAGGGGGGCGCGGCGCCGGGGTCGATGGATTTTCGCCGCCCACCGCCGCCTGCGACCACCGGCTCCACCGATTCTCCCCGGTATCGCGGCCCGACCGCTTGTCAGCGGGCCGCGCGGGGATTACACAGCGCCCCACGTCGGCCGCCATAGCTCAGTTGGTTAGAGC
Source organism: Methylobacterium sp. JK268 (assembly GCF_054052225.1). NCBI lineage: Bacteria > Pseudomonadati > Pseudomonadota > Alphaproteobacteria > Hyphomicrobiales > Methylobacteriaceae > Methylobacterium > Methylobacterium sp. JK268. The sequence goes on from NZ_JBSVZN010000011.1 coordinate 135,104, forward strand.
GCTAGATTGTGGATCTAGAGGTCCCCCGTTCGAGCCGGGGTGGCGGTACCACCTGACATTCCCGCGAAACCCCATCCGATCTGCCGACGCCGCGCGGGGCAGCCCCGTGCGATGCACCGTTCGGGCGACCCAGCGCACCGCGGCACGCCCATCCCCGCGACACGGTCGGTGCGCTTCCGCACCAGCCGGTTCCCAACGACACAGCGGGTGATTTCGGAAGACGGCTTCGCATCACGCACCTGTCCGCAAGCGAAGCGCGATTTCGCCGCCGCCTCAAACACATGGGCACACCGGGCGATCCGCCCGGGAGATCGTTGCCTGTTCTGTCCAGCCGTCCGAAGCGAGGCAAGTCGTGGTCGACGTGCACAGGAAACGGCCTCGGATCCACTTCGAAAGGCAGTGTCCCTCGGCGCATCATGGCCGGATGACTTCCGACGCCGCTTGTCGAATCGGAGCGTTTGCAGTCAGATGCCGGCGAGCATCTCCGGAACCCGGTGAGGAAGGGGCTTCACGATGGCACGCCGCTCGCTGACCACGGCCGTTCTGCTGATCGGGATCGTGGCGCCGCTGCCCGCGCTCGCCTGCGGGGACGGGGAGGCGCCGACGCCCTGCGGCGAGACCGGCCAGGAGGCGGGGGCGAAGTGGATGCTCCAGCGCGTGACGAGCGCCGTGCAGGCCGACCGGACGGTCGCCCTCGACAAGTTCACGAAGGGCAGCGACGGCTTCCGCACCGCCGACACCTACGTGTTCTGCATCGGCGCGGACGGCGTGATGAGCGCCCACCCCAACCCGATCCTGCGCGGGCACGACGTGCGCGACCTTCACGACCGGACCGGCAACTACTTCATCCGCACGATGCTGCAGACCGCCCGGGCCGGGCAGGTCTCGGAGATCCACTACCTGTTCCCGAAGCCCGGCAGCACCGTCGAGGAGCCCAAGACCACCTACTACACGAAGGCGGGAGACCAGACCTGCGCGGTCGGCGTCTACGATGCGGACACGGCCGGGCCCGCCGAGACGACGCCCGACGGGCGGGTGGCGCAGCTGCGGCAGAAGCTCGACGGCGAGATCCCGGCCTCGGCGCGCGCCGATTGGACGGCCTTCCTGGAGGCCCTGGCGGCGCAGAGCGACGCGAGGTCCGCCGCCGTGGCGCAGGCGCGGCGCGACCTGAGGGCGGCCGCTTCCGCCCTCGGGGCGGTCGAGCCGAGGGCGGGCGTCGCGCAGGAATAGGCGCCGCGGCCGGCCGCGCGCATCGGGGAGATCTCCGTGGGACTGACCAGTGTCGTGCCCCTCACCGAGGCGGCGGCGTTCACCCTCGGCTGCACGCTGCTGCACACCCGCCGCTTCGATGCGGAGCGCGTCGGCGTGGTGCTGCTCGCGGTCGCGGCCGCGCTGCTCCTGGTGCTGCTGATCGCGCTCACGCCGGAGGGCGTCGCGACGAGCGAGGAGATCGCCGCGCGGCTGACGGCGAGCCTGCCCGTGAGCGGCGGTGCAGGCTCCTCTCGCGCAGCGCTCGGGGCGGTCAGCGTCTCGCCGCGGCGTGGCGCTGCCGGTATTCCGCCGGTGTGAGGCCGAGGCGTCGGACGAAGGCGCGTCGCAGCGTGTCGGTGTCATGGAACCCGCAGGCGCCGGCCACCTGCTTGGCGGCCGCTCCGCCCTCCAGGAGCCGACGGGCCGCATCGATGCGGACATTCTCCACGAAGGCCGCCGGCGTCAGGCCGGTCTCCGCCCGGAACAGGCGCGCGAAATGGCGCGGGCTGATGCGGGCCCGAGCGGCCAGGGTGACGACGTCGTGCTCGGCCTCAGGGTGGGCCGCCACGAAGCGCTGGACCTCCTGCAGGGCGGAGCGCCCGGCCGGCGCGCCGACGCCCCGGCGGCTGAACTGCATCTGACCGCCGCGCCTGAAGTACATGACAAGCTGCGCCGCGACCCGGCGCGCCAGTTCGGCACCCAGGTCCTCCTCCACCAGGGCCAGCGCAAGGTCGAGCCCCGCGGTCACACCGGCCGATGTCCGCAGCGGACCGTCGAAGACGCAGATCGCGTCGCCCTCGATCGCCGCCTCGGGATGGCGGCGAGCCAGTTCCTCCGCCACCGCCCAGTGCGTGGTGACGCGGCGCCCCTTCAGCAGGCCCGCTTGTCCGAGCAGGAAGGCTCCGCTGCAGACCGAGCCGTAGCGCCGGGCCTTCGCCGCCGCCGCGGCGAGCCAGTCGAGGAGCGGCGCCGGCATCGCGACCGCGTGCATGCGGGGCGCCCCCGCCACCAGGAGGGTGTCGAAGTCCATCGCCTCCTCCGCGCCCGCCGCGAGGTCGGCGACGAGCCGCCGTCCGGAGGAGGTCTCGACCGGGCCCGCGCGCATGCCGACGACGGCGAGGTGGTAGACCGTCCGCCCGGCCTGAGCATTCGCCTCGGCGAACACGTCGAGCGGACCCGCGACATCGAGAAGTTGCACCCCCGGCAGGGCCAGAACCGCCACGCTCAGTTCCGTTGGGCCATCCTCCCGCATCTTCGGCATGTCCGTCCAAACCTGCATGATGGCAGAAATCGTCGGAAACAGACGATTGCTGCCGTAGCAGCCCGGGCGTACCCCGTCGCGGCGCCATCCGCAACCGAGGTTCCGCCATGACCGATGCATCGCAGACCGCCATCCCCGACAGCCGCCTGGCCCGGGCCATCACCGAGTTCATCCGCGACAACGAGACCGAGCTGCTGTTCAACCATTCGAGCCGGGTCTACCGGTTCGGTGCCCTGGCCGGCCTCCACCGCGGCCTGACCTTCGACCGCAAACTGCTCTACGCAGGGGCAATGTTCCACGATCTCGGCCTGATGCCGGGCTACAGCAGCGCGGGGGAGCGCTTCGAGGTCGACGGGGCCGACGCCGCCCGCGCCTTCCTGAGGTCGCATGGCGTCCCGGAGGAGGAGATCACGACGGTGTGGACGGCCATCGCGCTCCACACCACGCCCGGCATCCCGGTCCACATGCATCCGGTCGTCGCCCTGGTCACGGCGGGCGTCGAGATGGACGTGCTCGGCCTGACCTACCGCGATTACTCGGATGCGGAGCGCGAGGCGGTCGTGGCCGACTTCCCCCGCCCGCCGCATTTCAAGGAGGCCATCATCCAGGCCTTCTACGACGGGATCCGGCACAAGCCGGCGACGACCTTCGGCAACGTCAAGGCCGACGTCCTCGCCGACAAGGACCCTCACTTCCACCGGGGCGACTTCTGCCGCGTCATCCGCCACTCGCCGTGGCGGGGCTGAGGGACCCGGGCCGCCACGTCGGCGGCGACCGGGCGCCGCGTCACGTCGCGGCGCCACCGAAGGACGGCTCCAGGGAGGCCGCGGCGGAGCGAAGTCTCGCGAGGTAATCCGCGTGGTTGCGCCGCGCGTCGGCCTTGGGGGCGACGAGGCAGAGCGTCGCGGCGGCCGTGCCGTCGGGTCGGTTGACCGGGACGGCGAAGCAATGCGTGTAGCTGTCGACGATGGAGTCGAAGGTGAAATAGCCGTCCGCCACCGCTCGGCGTCCCTGGGCGGCGAAGTCGGAGGGGTCGAGCCATTGGCCGGAGGGCAGCCGGAAATCCTCCGGCGGCACGAAAGCGCGGATGTCCGCCTCGCTGAGATGACCGAGCAGAAGCCGGCCCGACGCCGTCCAGGGGATCGGCGTGCGCTCGCCGACGCTGGACGAGATGCGGAAGGGCCGCGGGCTCTCGCGCATCATCGCGACCGTGTATTTGGGGCCGTCGAGCAGGCAGAACTGGGCGGTTTCGCGCGTCTCCTCCGTCAGACGCTCGAGGACGGCGGCGACGCGGCGCGGCAGGTCGGAGTGGTGGCCGTAGGCTTGACCGTAGAGAAAGAGGCGGCGGCCGAGGAAGACGCGGCCCTCCGCGTCCGCCGCTTCCAGCACGTCGAGCTTCAGGAGCGCCGCGACGACCTCGTAGACGGTGGATCGCGGCGCCGACAGGGCGGATGCGATCTCGTTGGGGCGCAGGGGACGGCCCGCCGCGCGCAGCGCATCCAGGATGTCGAAGGCGCGGTCGATCCCGCGAGCCCGCCGGTTGGCGGTGTCGTCCACGCGCTGGCCCATCCCGTCCCGGCTCCGTCGCCTCCCGGCTTGATTCCGCGTGTCGGCCACGCCGTCAATCTCGACCGTGCGATCGGCCCTCATGGAGGCGTACACGCAGGCGCGGGCCGGAGAATGATTGTCGAAAGACTGGGCGTGGATGCCATCGAAGCTTCAGAAATCCTCGCCGTTCTCCATGGTCCCCCGGCCGGAGACGAAGGGTCAGCCGTCGGCCCCCACCGCCCGGGCGAAGGGCCGCGGCCCGCCGCCGGCTCCGGTCTCGCCAGCCCCATCGCGGTCGCGGGTCATGCGTCGCGGTCCTCCTGTCTCAGGCGAAGCGGTAGGATTGGAGGAAGGCGGCCAGGCGCTCGGTCTTGGGGGCCGCGAACATCTCGCGCGGGTTCCCCTCCTCGCCGATGCGGCCGCCATTCATGAAGATGACGCGGCTCGACACCTCGTAGGCGAAGCGCATCTCGTGGGTGACGAGAAGCATGGTCATGCCGTCCTCGGCGAGCGCACGCACGACCTGGAGCACCTCGGCGACCAGCTCCGGGTCGAGCGCCGAGGTCACCTCGTCGAAGAGCATCAGGCGCGGGCTCATGGCGATGGCGCGGGCGATCGCGACGCGCTGCTGCTGGCCACCCGAGAGCTTGGACGGGTAGACGTCCTTGCGCGACAGGAGGCCGACCCGGTCGAGCCAGGTCTCGCCCAGCGCCCGTGCCGCGTCGCGCCCCATCTTGCGGACCAGGACGAGGCCGAGCGTGACGTTCTCGAGCGCCGTCATGTGCGGGAAGAGGTTGAACTGCTGGAAGGCCATGCCGGTCAGCGCGCGCTGGCGGGCGATGTCCTTGTCGCTCTTGCGCCGGCGCTGGCCGCCGCTGGTCGTGAAGCCGATCTCCTCGCCGTCGATGCGGATCGTGCCGCCCTCGAACTCCTCCAGCATGTTGACGCAGCGCAGCATCGTGGTCTTGCCGGAGCCGGACGCGCCGATGATGGAGATCACCTCCCCGGCCCGCACGTCGCAATCGACGCCCTTGAGCACCTCCACCGAACCGTAGCTCTTGCGCAGGCCCCGGATTTCCAGAAGGTTCGCGGTCACGGAAGCGCCTTTCACGCGATGCTCACGCGGCGCTCGACCATGCGGCCGAGTCGCTCGATGGCGACGTTGACGATGAAGTAGAGACAGCCGGCCAGAAGGTAGAATTCGAGGCTGTGGAAGGCGCGGGAAATGACCTCCTGCGTGCGCAGGAGGAGTTCCGACACGCCGATGACGGAGAGGAGCGTCGAGGCCTTCACCATCTCGGCCGCCGTGTTTACGAGCGGCGGCAGCGCGAGGCGCAGCGCCTGCGGCCCCAGGACGTGGCGGAAGGTCTGGCCGAAGGTGAGGCCGATCGCCTTGGCCGCTTCCGTCTGCCCCTGGGGCAGGGTCTGGAGCGCGCCGCGCGTGATCTCGCCGACATGCGAGGCACAAAAGAGGGTGAGCGCGAGGACGCCCGCCTGAAAGGCCGAGAGGTCGAGCCCGACGGTGCCGAGGCTATAGAAGCTGGCCAGGATCAGCACGAGGACCGGCGTGCCGCGCACGATGTCGGTGTAGATCCGGGCGAGCAGCCGCACGCCCCGGTTGCCGTAGGTGAGCGCGAGGCCGAGCCCCGTGCCGAGCACCGTGCCGCCGAGGATGGCGAGCAGAGAGACGGCAACCGTGGTGCCGAGCCCGTAGAGGAGCGGCCAGCGCGCGAGCCAGACGATGGCGAGGAAGGACGGAGGCGTGGTCACGGGCTTACCTCGACGCGGCGAGCCGCGCTTCGACGCGGCGCAGGAGGGCAGCCAGGATCGAGCAGGTCGCGACGTACAGGCCGCTCGCCACGATCCAGGTCTCGACGACCCGGAAGGTCTCGACGTTGATCTTGCGCGCTTCGAAGGTGAGTTCGGGCACGGCGATCGCCGCGGCGAGCGAGGTGTCCTTGAACAGGCCGATGAAGGTGCTGCCGAGCGCGGGCAGGACGGCACGGATCATGACCGGCAGGACGATGTGCCGGCGGATCTGGCCTTCGGTCAGGCCGATGGCGAGGCCCGCCTCGCGCAGGCCCCTGGGCACGCCGAGAAGCCCGCCGCGGAAGACCTCCGCGAGGTAGGCGGCCGCGTAGAGCGCGAGGGCCAGCACGAAGGAATTCTGCTTCGACAGGCGCAAGCCCAACTGGGGCAGCGCGAAGAAGGAGAAGAGCACCAGGACGAGGAGCGGCAGGTTGCGCAGGAGCGTGACGTAGGCGCCCGCCGGCACGGACAGGAGCCTGGAGCGGCTGATCCGGCAGAAGGCGAGGACGAGACCGAGAAGCGCGCCGATGCCGATCGCGACGAAGGCGAGGACGAGGCTGAGGCCAAGCCCCCACAGCAGGTCGCCGACATTCCGCCAGACGGCGTCGAAATTCAGGGTGTATCCCATCGGGATCGCTCGCGCGGCGGCAGGGATCGGGGCGGCGGCCCGGACGAGGCACCCGGGCCGCCCGGGCGCCTACTTGAACTCGACGGGAAAGCCGATCGCCGGCGGGGGCAGGTCCTTGCCGAACCACGTCTTGTACGAGGCGGCGTAGGTATCGAACTCGACGCCCGTCATCGCCTCGTGCAGCGCCGTGTTGACGAAGTTCAACCAGTCCTGGTCGCCCTTGGCGACGGCGCAGGCATAGGTCTGCGGGCTCCAGCCGTAGCCGGCATCCTTGTACTGCCCGGGATTCTGCGTGACGTACCAGGCAATGGAGGACTGGTCGGTGGCCGCCGCGTCCGCCCGGCCCGATTGCAGCGCCTGATAGAGCAGATCCTGCGACTCGTACTGGTCGACCGTCGCCTTGGGCAGCGCCTTGCGCACCAGCGCCTCGGCATAGACGTTCTGGAGCACCGCGACCGTGGCGGAGGAGCCGGCCGCCTTGAGCGCCGCGTAATCCCCGTATTTGCCGCCTTCCTTCAGCATCAGGCCGACACCCTCGCGATAGTAGGGAACGGTGAAGTTGACCTGCTGCGCGCGCTCTCCCGTGACGGTCATGAACTGGCAGGTGATATCGACCTTGCCGGTCGTGATATTCGGGATGCGCGCGTCTGACGATTGGTTGACGAACTTCACTTTGTCCGGATTTCCGAACAGAGCTTTGGCGATGATCTTCGCGATGTCGATGTCGAAACCCTGGAGCGTGTCGCTGGCATCCTTGAAATGCCAGGGGGCGTTGGTCGATCCGGTGCCGACGATCAGCGTTCCACGCGAGAGCACGCTCTCGAGCTTCCCGGCCGCCGCGTCATCCGGGAGGAGGGCGACGGACGCGGCCGCCGCGAGACCCAGCACCAGAGCTTTCCCATCCATTGCCATCCCCCAATCCCGCATGTCCCTTATAGCGGACGTCTGGCCGCTACAGCGGATTGCCGCATGAGGAGGCATGCCTCGATCTTTGTCAATTGTGATCGGCGAGACGATCGCGGCCGTGTCGTCCCGATGGCTGCCGGGCTCGACTCGGGGTGTTGCGTGGGTGGGCGTCTGGTCCCGCCCGCCGCCCTCGCTGCGTTGGCATCCTGGGCCGATGGTGTCGCGCGCGCAGCGCCTCCGGCACCGTCCAGCCGCCCGACAGGTGCGTCAGCAGGATCGCGGTCGGGACCGGCCGGCCGCCGCGGGGACCCGCTCAGGGTCCCTGCTTGCCGCCCTTCGTGACCGCGTCGGGCGTGCGGCCGAGGGCCGATCCCGACAGCGCGTCCTTCGGCGCGGTGTCGCGGGAATCGCCGGGGCTGCTCTTACCGGTCGATGCGGCGTCGCCGGTGCCGCCGGTATGCGGCGCCTGGGCGGAATGACCGGGCCCGAGCCCGCGGGAATTCGGGCTGTCCGCCTTGCTGCTGGACGACACGCTCTCCTGCGCGACGGCGAGCCCGCCCGCCAGGAGGGCAGTCGCGACGAGGGCGGTGGTGGCGAGGGCGATCCTGAGACGTCTCAACGCGCGAGCCTCCATCCGGGCGCGCGCCGGGGCCGGCGCGGCGCCTCCGGCGAGACCAAGGATCCGGACGGGGCGACCGTTCCCGCTCAGGCGACGAACAGCGGGTTGAGCCCGGCGCGGTGGAAGCCCTCCTCGGCCACCTTGAGGTCGAGGCCATAGGTGGCGACGTCGTCGGCGATCGGGTCGAGACCGGGCGCGCGGTCCTGGTGGAGGTGCTTGAGCGAGGAATGGCAGGCGGTGCAGGTCTCGACCTGGACGTCCTTCGAGACCTCGTCGAGCCCGTAATAGCTGATCCCCTCGCCCGAGCCGCAGGCGGTGCAGCGGATGCGGACGTGGTTCCACTGCGTGCCGCAGAGCCCGCAGGCGAGGTAGCGGGCCTTGTCGGCGGGCGTCCAGCCGACGATCAGGCTCGCCACGGGCGCCCCGCCGCAGCAGGGGCAGACCCCGTCGGCCACCGGGTTCAGGGCGCGCGCGTCGAGGCCGGTCGTGCATTCCGCGAGGAACAGCTGCAGAGCCGCCGCCGCGAAGGTGCATTCGGCGAGCCGCTCCAGCGGGATGGCGCCCTCGAAGACCTGCAGCGCGAGGTCGCGCGTCTCCTCGGGCGGGGCGGCGAGCAGGCGCTCGCGCGCGGCCCGCACGGGCTCCGGCGCCCCGGCGACGTCGATCGCGGCGAGCAGGGCGGCGAGGAGGGTGAGCAGGGCGGGATCGTGCTCCACGAGGTCGCGCCCCAGCGGCGGCATGCCGTGGGCGGCGCGCTCCAGGGAACTCGGCGGGAGCGACGCGCCGACACCGGCCTCCCTGCGCCGCGCCTGCACCCGGTCCTGGGCGGCGGCGAGTTCGGCGAGGAACAGGAGGTAGCCTTCGAGCGGGTGACCGGGCGCCACTGCCCGCAGGCGCTTCGCCCGGTCCCCGAACAGGCTGCCGGGCGCGGGCAGGCGCGCGAAGGGCACGGAGCCCGCGATGCCGATGCGGTCGGGGTCCGGCTTCAGGTCGCGGGGCGCGGACGCTGCCTCGCGCGGGGAGGGGGACGCCTCGGGCGCCGCGTCGGTGCGCGGGCCGCGGCGGAAGAAGCGCGCCACGCCTCAGGAACCCCGCTTGTCGACCGAGCCGCGCTCGACCCGCTTGACGCCCACGATCTGGCGCAGCCACTTGCGATGGTGGCGGTAGGCCCAGCCGCCCGTCACCGTGCCGCGCACCATCGCCCGGCCGGTGCCGCGCACCCAGATGCCCGCGTAGATGTGGACGAAGATGATCGCGATGGCGACCACCGCCGCCAGCGAGTGCGCCAGCACCGCCCAGCGCTTCGTCTCGATCACCGTGTACTCGTAGAAGTACTGGTCCCAGATCACCAGCCCGGTCACGAACATGATCAGGATGAGCGCGGTCTGGCCCCAGAACACGCCCTTCTGGCCGGCATTGTACTTGCCGAGCTCGGGCAGCCGGTCCTCGCGGTTGGTGAGCACGTCGCCGATCTTCATCGACCAGGCGACGTCGTCGCGGTTGGGAATGTTGAGCCGCCAGAAGCGCACGAACAGGAACGCGAAGCTGACCACCAGCGCGACGCCGAACCAGGGATGGATCGCCCGGGTCGCCGGCCCGCCGCCGAACAGCCCGCTCAGGAAGAACAGGAAGGGCGTGAACATGGCGAGCCCCGACAGGGTCAGCAGGCTGAACAGGATCGCGGTGATCCAGTGGTTCACCCGCTGCAGGCCCGTGTAGCGCGGCACGTAGAGGATCTCGGGCGCCCCGGACCTCACCTCCCGCAGGGGGCGCGGCTCGCCGTCCCGGATGTCGGAATGGATCGTCATCAGGCTCACCCGTCCCTTCGGGCCGCCGCGGCCTCTCGGCCGCCCGACCCGTCCGTCACTGCGGCCGCGCCGCGTCGCCGTCCCGGCCGCCCCGCTCGACCGCGACCGCCTCCTCCTCCTCCTCCGGCACGACCTCGTTGGGGCCGGCCGTGATGTAGTGGAAGAAGCCCCCGATCGCCGCGAGGCCCATCGTGGCGAGGCCGATCACCTTGGCGCCGCCCTTCCAGAACTGAACGAGCGGGGAGATCCGCGGGTTCTCCGGCAATCCGTTGTAGAGGGTCGGCTGGTCGGCGTGGTGGAGCACGTACATCACGTGGGTGCCGCCCACCCCCTGCGGGTCGTAGAGGCCGGCCTTGTCGAAGCCCCGCGACTTCAGGTCCTCGACCCGGTCGTGGGCCTGCTCGATCATCGCCTCCTTGGTGCCGAACATGATCGCGCCGGTCGGGCAGGTCTTGGCGCAGGCCGGGGCCTGACCGACCGCGACGCGGTCCGAGCACAGCGTGCACTTGTAGGCCTTGTGGTCGACCTGGGACACGCGCGGGATGTTGAACGGGCAGCCCTTGATGCAGTAGCCGCAGCCGATGCAGTTCTCCTCGACGAAGTCGACGATGCCGTTCGAGTACTGCACGATCGCGCCCGGTGACGGGCAGGCCTTGAGGCAGCCCGGATCGGTGCAGTGCATGCAGCCATCCTTGCGGATCAGCCATTCGAGGTGGTTGGTCTGCGGGTTCTCGTATTCCATGAACCGCATCAGGGTCCATGTCCGCGGCGTGAGGTCGTGCGGGTTGTCGTAGACGCCGGTGTTCTCGCCGATCCCGTCGCGCAGGTCGTTCCATTCCTCGCAGGCCGCCTGGCAGGCCTTGCAGCCGATGCATTTCGAGACGTCGATGAGCTTGGCCACCTCCTCGTGCCGCCGGATGGCCGGCGGCTGCTCGGTGGAGGCGGAGCGCTGGCGGATGTCGAGGGAGCTGTAATCGGCCATCTCTCAGCTCCTCACGCCACCGCATCCGAGGGCGGGGTGGTCGGCTCGATGTTGACGAGCCAGGCCTTGAACTCGGGCGTCTCCGTGTTGGCGTCGCCCACCACCGGGGTGAGCGAGTTCGGGTGCCAGCCCTTGCGGGTCAGCCCCATGAAGCCCCAGTGCTGCGGGATGCCGACCACGTGGACGGGCTTGCCGTCGCAGAGGAGCGGCTTGATGCGCTTCGTCACCACCGCCTTGGCCTTGAGCGAGCCGCGCTTCGACCACACCCGCACCCAGGAGCCCTTGGCGATGCCCTTCTCGCGGGCGAGCTCCTCCGAGATCTCCACGAAGGCCTCCGGCTGCAGGATCGCGTTGATGCGCGCGTGCTTGGTCCAGCCGTGGAAGTGCTCGGTGAGCCGGTAGCTCGTCGCCGCGTAGGGGAACTCCGCCGAGGTGCCGAGATCCGCGAGGTCGTCCTTGAAGATCCGGGCCGCGGGCGCGCCCTTGATCTTCGGGAAGACCACGTTGGCGACCGGCGACTCGAAGGGCTCGTAATGGACCGGGAAGGGCCCGTCGCGCATCAGGCTGCGGGTCCAGAGGCGCGCGACGCCCTCCTGGTTGAGGATGAACGGTCCCACGCCCTTGTCGGGCGGCGTCGTGACCCCGAAATCGGGCACGTCGAAGCCGACCCACTGCTTGCCGTTCCACTCGATGAGCTTCTTCTTCTCCGACCAGGGCCGCCCCTCGGGGTCGCAGGAGGCGCGGTTGTAGAGGACGCGGCGGTTGGCCGGCCAGGCGAAGGCCCAGTTCGGCGCGATGCCGCGGTTGCCGGGATCGGTGTTGTCCCGGCGGGCCATGATGTTGCCCTTCTCGGTGTAGCAGCCCGAGTAGACCCAGCAGGCGCAGGCCGTGCTGCCGTCGTCCTTGAGGTCGGCGAAGCCGTCGACCTGCCGCCCGGCCGCGATCGCCTGACCGTTCGCGCCCTGGATCGGGGCGACCGCGTAGCCGTTGATCTCGCGGGCGAGCTCGTCCGGCGTCGGGGATTCGGCGATGGCGTAGCGCCAAGTCAGGTTGAGGATCGGGTCCGGATAGGCGCCGCCCTCCTTGGCGTAGCGCTCGCGCAGGCGCAGGAACAGGCCCGACATGATCTCGATGTCGGAGCGGCACTCGCCGGGCGCGTCCTGCGCCTGCCAGTGCCATTGCAGCCAGCGGCTCGAATTGGAGAGCGAGCCCTCCTCCTCGGCGAACAACGTCGTCGGCAGCTCGAACACCTCGGTCTGGATCTTCGAGGGATCGACGTCGTTGTACTCGCCGTGATTCTGCCAGAACCGGGCCGTCTCGGTCTGAAGCGGGTCCATCACGACCAGGAACTTCAGGTTCGAGAGCGCCTCGGTCATCTTGGCGCGGTTGGGGAACGTCAGCAGGGGGTTGAAGCCCTGGATGACGTAGCCGGTCATCTTGCCCTGCTTGGCCAGCTCGAAGCCGCGGATCACGTCGTAGAGCGGCAGGTCGAGCTTGGGCAGGTAGTCGTAGGCCCAGTCGTTCTCCTTGGTGGCCTTGTCGCCCCACATCGCCTTCTGGAAGGAGACGAAGAACTTGCCGTAGTTCTGCCAGTAGCTGACCTGGCCGGGCCGCAGCGGCTTGAACTGCCGGCGCGACATGTATTCGGTGAAGGTCGGCTCCTTCTCGATCGGCAGGTTGAGGTAGCCGGGGATCAGGTTGCTCATGAGCCCCATATCGGTGAGGCCCTGGATGTTGGAGTGGCCGCGCAGGGCCTGCATGCCGCCGCCGAGCATGCCGATATTGCCGAGCAGCGTCTGCACGATGGTCATCGCGCGGATGTTCTGCGAGCCCTTGGAATGGTGCGTCCAGCCGAGCGCGTAGAGCGACGCCATGGTCCGCTCCGGGCTGGAGGTGGTGGCGATCAGCTCGTAGACCTTGAGCACCGTCTCCTTGGGCGAGCCGCAGATCCGCTCGACCATCTCGGGCGTGTAGATCGCGACGTGCTTCTTCAGCAGCTGCATCACGCAGCGCGGGTGCTGCATCGTCTCGTCGACCACCGCGTAGCCGTCGGGGCCGATCTCGTAGTCCCAGGTGGTCTTGTCGTAGTCGCGCGTTTCCGGGTCGTAGCCGGTGAACAGGCCCTCCTCGAAGGCGTAGCCCTCGCGCACGATGTAGCCGGCGTTGCTGTAGGCGGCGACGTAGCGGTGCTGGATCTTGTCGGTGTCGAGCAGGTACTTGGTCAGGCCGGACAGGAACGCGATGTCGGTGCCCTGCCGGATCGGGCAGTAGAGGTCCGCCACCGAGGCGGTGCGGGTGAAGCGCGGATCGACGACGATGAGCTTGGCGTTGTTGTGCGCCTTGGCCTCCACCACCCACTTGAACCCGCAGGGGTGCGCCTCGGCGGCGTTGCCGCCCATCACCGTGATGACGTCCGCGTGCTTGATGTCCATCCAGAGGTTGGTCATCGCACCGCGGCCGAAGGAGGGCGCCAAACTGGCGACCGATGGGCCGTGTCAGACCCTGGCCTGGTTGTCGAAGACCAGGGCCCCCATGCTTCGGACCGTCCGGTAGGTGAGCCACGCGGTCTCGTTCGTCGAGGCCGAGGCGCCGAGGAAGCCGGTGGTGATCCAGCGGTTGACCGTGAGGTCGCCGTTCTTCGCCACGAAGTTCCGGTCGCGGTCCTCCTTGAGGAGGGTGGCGATCCGGTCGAGGGCGAAGTCCCAGGTCACGCGCTTGAACTCGGACGAGCCCGGCGCGCGGTGCATCGGGTACTTGGTCCGGGTCTCGGAGCGCACGAAGTCGAGGAGGCTCGCGCCCTTCGGGCAGAGCGTGCCGCGGTTGACCGGGTGGTCCGGGTCGCCCTCGACGTGCATCACCGCCGAGCGGGCGTTCTTGGACCGGTCCCCGAGGCTGTACAGGATGACCCCGCAGGCCACCGAGCAGTACGGGCAGGTGTTGCGGGTCTCGCGCATCTGCGCGAGCTTGAAGGGCCGAACCGAAGCCGCCAGGGCGGGCTCCAGGGCGCCGAAGCCGAGGGCGCCGAGCGATCCCCCCGCCAGGCCCGCGCCGAGCCCCTTGAGCAAGCCGCGCCGAGAAACCTGAACCGTCATCCCGCAACCCCGTCGCTGATGCCGCGCCCCATTAACACCCCTCGGGGGAGCGGGTTCAAGAGTGATTTGGACGCGTTCCAATCAGCGGGCGGCGGCATCTGCGCGCACGATGCCATTGCGCGCGGCCGAGCGCCTCACCGGGACGGGGCGGCCGGGTTCTGTCCCGACGGGCCCGGCGTGCGGTTGGGCATCGGGGCCTGCGGGTCGGCGCCGGGCGGGTAGGAGGTCGGGGCGTCGGGGACGTTGCGCTGGGCGTTCTGCAGCGTCGAGGTGCCGCCCGGGTTCGGGGCGTCCTTGGCCGGGGAGGTCTCGCGCGGGATCGGGGCCTGCACGTAGCCGTCCTCGGTGCTGCGGCTCCTGTCGCCCATCACGTCCTGGCCCTTGATCTCGCCGGGCGTCGTCTGCGCGGCGGCGGGGCCGGCCAGCGCGGCGAGGAGCGGCAGCAGCGCGAGATGGCGGCGGGACATGCGGACCCTCGTTGGCGTCGTGGCCCACCAACCGGCGGCCGGTCGAGGCGGTTCCGAGCTGGGCCTCACGCACAGAGCGCCTCGGGCGCCGCCCCGTCCTCCGGCAGCTGCGCCAGCAGGACCTCGATCGGGACCGGCCGGCCGATCAGGTAGCCCTGCGCGTAGCGGAAGCCGTGCTGGCGCACCGCGGCGAGGTGGTCCGCCGTCTCGACCCCCTCGGCGATGCTGTCGAGACCGAGGGTGCGGCAGAGATGCACGATCGTCGTGACGATGCCCGAGCCGCGATCCGACCCGATATCGGCCATGAAGCTGCGGTCGGTCTTGATCTTGTCGAGCGGCAGGCGGTGGACGTAGCCCAGGCTGGAATAGCCGGTGCCGAAATCGTCCAGCGCGATGGTGATCCCGAGCGCCCGCAGGGTCCGCAGGGCCGCCTCGGCGCGGGCGAAGTCGCGCATCAGCGCCGTCTCGGTCAGTTCGAGGGTGAGGCGGTGCGGGTCGAACCCGCTCTCCCGCACCGCCGCCACGATCCCGATCACCGTCTCGGGGGAGGCGAGGTCGTGCGCGGAGAGGTTGAAGGACAGGCCGATCCCGGGTGGCAGCCGGGCCGCCTCGGCCAGGGCCTTGCGCATGAGCAGGAGCGTCAGCGCGTGGATGATGCCGCAGCGCTCGGCGGCCGCGATGAAGCGGTCCGGCGGCACCGGGCCCAGCGTCGGGCTGGTCCAGCGCGCCAGCCCCTCGACCAGCGCGACCCTGCCCGTCGCCGTATCGAGGATGGGCTGGTAATGCACCGCCATCTCGGCGGCGAGGTCGGCGCTGCCGAGAGCGGACTCCACGGCCCGCTCGGCCCGGATCGCGTCCTCGTGCTCCTGCGAGAACAGGGTCGTGACGCCGCGGCGGCCCTGCTTGGAGTGGTAGAGGGCGTAGTCGGCGCGGTCGAACAGCGCGTCGGCCCGGCGGCCGGCGCTTGGATAGAGCGCGAGCCCGCCCGAGCAGCCGGTGACGACCTGCGCCTCCCCGACACGGATCGGGGCCTGCAGCGTCCGGCACAGCCGGTCGCAGAGCGCGATGGCCTCCGCGGCGTTGGCGGGAGCGCGGATGAGCATCCCGAACTCGTCGCCGCCGAGCCGGGCGACCGACACCGCCTCGTCGGCGAAGGCCGAGAGGCGCGCTCCGACCTCGGCGAGGACGCGGTCGCCGGCCGTGTGGCCGTAGGTGTCGTTGACCGGCTTGAAGCGGTCGAGGTCGAAGATCGCGAGCGCGAAGGGCGCCCCCTGCCGCTCGGCCGCCGCGATGAGCGCGTCCAGCCGCTGGAAGAAGTAGCGCCGGTTCGGCAACCCGGTCAGGCTGTCGGTGTGGGCGAGGCGCGCATTCTCCTCGCCGAGCCGCTCGGCCCGCGCCTGCGAGACGACGAGTTGGGTGAAGACCAGGAAGTTGTTGGCGAGGACGCGCACCATCACGATCGTCACGAAGCCGACGTTGAGGGCGATGGCCACCTGGATGTGGTTTCCAGTCGCGAGGTGGTGGATCAGGAACACGCCGAGCACGATGGCCGTGGCCGTGAAGGCGGCGAGCGGCAGGTGGGTGAGGCAGAAGATGCAGGCCACCACCGTGATGGCGACGAAGATCGCGACGTGCCCGTGCTCGAAAGGGCCCCCGTAGGCGTTCAGCAGCATCGCCCAGGTCACGAAGCACACCGACAGGAGTGCGGTGATCGCGGAGACGCGCCGGAGGCAGCGCACGGCCTGAACCTCCGTGTGGTCCTGGGGGCGCAGGCGGCTCCAGTGCACGGCGCGGACCGCGCACAGGACCACGAGGGGAACGGGCACGCCGAAGGTCAGCCAGGCCGGGGCGAGCGTCAGGTGGGTGGCGGCGAGCGCGCAGGCATTCACGCAGAGCAGCGCGTAGAGCGACAGGACCTGCTTGCGCAGTTCGGTGAGCTGGCGCACCGCCATCTGCCCGTGCGCCGCGTCGACCCGCACACCGCTGAGGAAGGTGCCGGCCGACCCGGCCAGCCTCTCGGCAACCGCGCGGGTCCGACCGCGGGGGATGCGCACCGGATCAGGCATCGCGGGCCTCGGGCAGGGTCGCATCGATACCGGACGCAATGGCATGGATCCCGGTCTCCGCCATCAGACAGGCAAGCACGATGAAAATCCCTCGACGTCGATGCTGTCGCGCCTCATTCGCGCAATGTCCCCCGGATCCCTTAAATTGGAATGAGAGCTCGACATCGCGCAGGCCCGCCTGCCTCATCGCGGATCAGCGGCCGGAATCACCTCGCACGCTGGGTCATCGAAGACGCTGCGGCGCACCCGTCATCGCCGAGGGATCGCGCGGAGGGCGACGGGCCTGCGCCCGCAGGGCCCCCGGGCGTCGGCCCTACCGTGTGCACCCATCTCTGCCGCCAGCTCTTCAGCTGAACGGCTCAACACCCCTCATGCTGCGCAACTATGATGATGGTTGCGCAGCATGAGGGGTTTGGGTTCGTGGCCATCGGCCGGGTCTGATACCAGGGGTCATTTTTTAATGACCGCTGGTTCAGTTCTCGAATTTTCGTCAAGCCCGGAACCCTGAACCTTGGGCTTGGCATCGAAAATTCGAGAGGGTCAACGGCCCCGTCGATCTCGGGCCTGCCCGAGATCGAATCGATGAGTCAGCATCCTGGACCGCTGGTATGATACTGCGGCTCACCGTCGCCTGGCGAGATGACATCGGCAGCGCAGCGTCGGCGGGGTGCGCCCGGACCACGGCGCCGAACGCCTCAGCGGCGCTGCGTTGCGCAACTCTGCTGAGATGCTTGTTCCTGCATCCTTGTCGCCGTCGAACCGGTGACCGTCTCAGCGGATGATGCTCAGGCGGCCTCGCCCTCGGTGGCGGTCGGGCCGGGCGCCGGCGCGGCCGGGCGGGTCCCGTCCGCGGGGCCGGCCCCGCCCTCTCCGTCGCGCGTCCAGCGCCGCACTACCGCGAGCAGGGCCTCGCGCCCGAAGGGCTTGCCGACATGGTCGTCCATGCCGGCGGCGCGGAACTCCGCCACCTGCGCGGGCAGCACGTTCGCCGTCATGGCGATGATCGGCAGGGACCGGGCCGGAGACGCCAGGGCGCGGATGCGCCGGGTCGCCGTGAGGCCGTCGACCTGCGGCATCTGGACATCCATCAGCACCAGGTCGAAGGGCTGGGCCTCGACCGCCCGGACCGCCTCCTCGCCGGTCTCCACCGCGACCACCGCGTGGCCGGCGGCCTCGAGCATCCGGCGGGCGATGTCGCGGTTGATCTCGCCGTCGTCGGCCAGGAGCACCCGGGCGGGCCGCGCGGCCGGCCGGCTCGGCGGTGGCAGGGGATCCGGCGCGCAGCGCCCGGCGGGATCGGCGGCCGGGAGCGCGAGGGTGAACCAGAAGGTCGAGCCGGATCCCGGCGCGCTCTCGACGCCGATCCGGCCGCCCATCGCCTCGACCAGGGCCTTCGAGATCGCGAGCCCCAGGCCGGTGCCGCCGAATTCGCGGCGGATCGAGCCGTCCGCCTGGCTGAAGCGCTGGAACAGCCGGCCGAGCGAGGATTCCGGGATGCCGATGCCGGTGTCGCTCACCGCGAAGCGGAGCGCGACGTCGCCCCCGGCGGCATCCGCCCCGCGGGTCACCGACACGCCGATGGTGCCCT
Source organism: Methylobacterium sp. JK268 (assembly GCF_054052225.1). Lineage (NCBI taxonomy): Bacteria > Pseudomonadati > Pseudomonadota > Alphaproteobacteria > Hyphomicrobiales > Methylobacteriaceae > Methylobacterium > Methylobacterium sp. JK268. The sequence goes on from NZ_JBSVZN010000011.1 coordinate 153,129, forward strand.
GGTGGCAGAACTTCTGGGCGTTCGCCGCGAGGTTGAGGAGCACTTGGCGCAGCCGGTCCGGGTCGCCGACGAGGCGGTCGGGAAGGGCGGGATCGACCGTCACGGCCAGCGCCAGCCCCTTGCGGGTCGCCGGCTCGCGCACGATCGCCGCGACCTCCTCGACGAGGCCGCGCAGGGCGAAGGGCCGCGGCTGCAGCCCGACCCGCCCCGCCTCGATCGCCGAGAGGTCGAGGACGTCGTTCACGATCCGCAGCAGCGCCCGCCCGGTCCGGCCGATCGTCTCGACCTGGCGCTGCTCGTCGGGGGCGAGGCTCCCGCGCGCGAGCAGCAGGTCCGCGTAGCCCAGGATGCCGTGGAGCGGGGTGCGGATCTCGTGGCTGATCATCGCCAGGAACTCGGACTTGGCCCGGCTCGCCGCCTCCGCGGCCGCGCGGGCGGTCTCGGCGAGGCGCGTCGCCTCCTTAAGGGCGCGCTCGGTGCGCATCCGCGGCGTGATGTCGAGGTCGAGCCCGACGACGCGCAGCGGCGCGCCGGTCTCGTCGCAGACGACCCGCCCGTGGCTCTCGATCCAGCACTCCGCCCCATCGCCCGCGGCCTCGGCCGCCCGGAAGGCGATGGCGTAGGGTCCCCGCGCCGCAACGGCCGCCCCGGTGACCTCCGCGACCCGCCCCGCATCCTCCGGATGGATCCGCGCGATCCACTCCACGAACGGGAGTGCCGCCCCGGTTTCGGCGGGGCCCGGGGCGAGGCCGAGCCGCAGGGCGCTCGCCCGCGACAGGACCATCCGCCCGGTCCGCAGGTCCCACTCCCAGACGCCGGCGCCCGCGGCGTTCTGGGCCATCTGCAGCAGATCGTTCGCCTCGCGGATCCGCTCCTTGGCCGCGATGATGTCGTCGATGTCGAGGGCGGTTCCCAGCCACTCGCTCACCGTCCCGTTCGCGGTGAGCGGCACCATCACGAGCCGGTGCCAGCGGTAGGCCCCGTCGCGGCGGCGCAGGCGGCCCTCGACGGTGAGGGGCAAGCCCGCCGCCTCGGCGCGCGCCCAGGCCTGCGCCATGCGGTCCCGGTCGGCCGGGTGGTTGTGGGCGAGGCGGTCGCCGAGCGCGTTCGAGATCGGACCGTAGAAGCGGTCGAACTGCGCGTTCCGGTAGATCGCCTCGCGCGTGTCGGGCCGCAGGGTCCAGACCAGCTGCGGCAGCGCCTCGGCCAGCGCGCGGTAGCGCGCCTCGCTCAGCGCGATCGCCTGCTCGCGCTGCCGGTGGGCGGTGACGTCCGAGAAGGTGCGGATCGCGCCGCCCTCCGCCAGCCGCACGGTGCGGACCTCCAGCACGGTGCCGTCCGGGCGCGCGCGCTCGTAGACCTTCGGCGCCGCCAGGAGGTCCCCCCGCAGCTTCAGCCACGCGTCCCGCCCCGCCGCCGCGCCGGCGAATTCGCCCGCCCGCTCCTGGTGCGCGACGAGGTCCGCGAAGGGCAGCCGCTCGTGGGAGAAGCGCGCGGGCAGGTCGAGCAGCGCCAGCGCCCGCCCGTTGCAGAGCTGGACGATCCCCTCCGCGTCGACGACGAGCACGCCCTGGTCCATGTGGGCGAGGGTCGCGTCGAGGAGCGCGGTCTTGTCGCGCAGGGCCGCCTCGGCCCGGCGGCGGGCGGTGACGTCCGTGTAGGTGCGCACGACGCTCCCGTCCGGCAGCCCGGTGCTGCGGATCTCCAGCACGCGCCCGTCCGGGCGGACGCATTCGCGGGCGGGATCGCCGGGCGCCTCCGCCGGCAGGGCGGCCGGGGAGAGGTGCCGGGACGGCCCGTCCGCCACGAGGCCGAGCAGTTCGCCCGCCCGCCGGTTCCAGACCGCGACGAGGCCGGCGGCGTCGGTGACCACCAGCCCCTGGTCCATGGCGTCGAGGGTGGCTTCGAGGAGGGCGCGCTGCGCGGCGAGTTCCCGCGTGCGGGCGGCGACCCGCTCCTCCAGGTCCCGGTTCGCGGCGCGCAGGGCGTCCGCCTGCTCGTGCAGCCGCTCCGCCGCCGCCGCGAGCGCGGCGCCGACCTCGTTCACCTCCCGGAACGGCGTGGCCGCCACCGCGGCGACCGCGCGCCCGCCGAGCCCCTGCGCGGCGGCGGCGAGCCGGCGCTGGGCGGCGACGATGCGGCGCCCGACCGTCGCCGAGGCGGCGAGCGCCACCAGCATCAACCCGAGGAGGGCGGGCAGGACCACCCGCAGGGATCGGGTGAGCGGCGCCTGCAGGGCCGCGCGCTCGATGCCGACGCTGACCGTCCAGCCGGCCAGGGCGGAGCGCTGGTACGTCGCGAAGACCGGCACCCCGAGAATGTTGCGGCCCGACCACGTGCCGCGCTCCCCCGCGATGGAGGCGAAGCCGGGCAGGGGCTTGCCCGTCGTGGTCTCGCCGTTGTCCGAGCGGCCGATGATCGTGCCGGTCCGGTCGGTGAGCGAGCCGGAATAGGGCGCGGCGATGCCGGCCGCGGCGAGCAGGTGGCCGAACACCGCCGGGTCGTAGCTCGCGCTGAGGCTGGCCACGGGCCGGCCGGCGCGCATCACCGGGACCGCGACCCGGACCATCGGCCGGCCGGTCACCGCGCCGGTGAAGAGGTCGGACACGGCGGGCCGGCCGGTCGCGAGCACGGCCGCATCGACGGGACGCTCGGTCCGGGGCAGTCCGGCGCCGAAGGGGAGCCGGGTGTTGACGACCTGCTGCCCGCCGGAGTGGCTGAGGATGATGATCACGCCCTGCAGGGTGAACAGCTCGCGGGCCTGCGCGTCGAAACGGCGCAGGTCCTGCATGTCCAGGGCCGGCGAGGTCGAGAGCGCCTGCAGCATCGCGATCTGCCCGGTCAGGAAGGCATCGACGGCATCCGTCGCGTGGGCGTCGAGGGCGACGATGCGGCTCTCCAGCCGCTCCTGCTCGGCCGCGACCCAGCGCTGGGCGAGCAGTGCCGAGACCAGGAGGCTGGGGATCAGCAGCAACAGCGCCAGCGCGGCGATCGAATAGGACAACGGGCGCGGTCGTTGAAAGACCATGAACTCTCCGATCGGTCATCGACCACAGCGTCTCCGGCCCGGAGCAGGCGATGTCAGTCTTGAACTATCATGAAACTTCGCGCTCGCGGCAGCAGGAGGGACTTAGCTCCTTCGATTTAACCGGATCGACCGGAAGATCGCCTGAGGATTGGCGGCCCGCCGCTCCGGACCCGCGATGGGCCGGTCCATCGGCTCCGTGCGCCGAACGCGCATGCCGATGCGGATTCCGGCCGATCACCTCGAGGGACACCCGGTCTGCCGCAGGCGCCGTCTTGTCCGGGCGGCCGCCGCGGCGGCGGATGGAGATCCGCAAACCGGATCATGGATCGCCGCGACGCGGCTGCGGATGACAGGATCGGGACGGGGGATCAGCCGCGTGGCGGCGCCTTGCGCCGCGTTCCGCCGACGCTCCACGCGGTCGGAAGGGGGAGGAGAGGTGCACGTGTCCCCGCGCCCCATCCGGCCGTCCCGCCCGGGTGCGCGGATCGCGCTGCGCCGCCGACGGCGGCGCAGGGCCGCGGCCGGGGCGCGGCCGGTCGCGGCGCCTCAGGCGGCGACCGCGCTCGGGACGGGCTGGGGCGCGTCCATAGCCCGCAGGTAGACGTCGAGGAGCGTCTCGTGCTCGTCGCGCTCGTCCTTGTCGAGCTTGCGCAGCTTGATGATCTCCTTGAGGATCTTCACGTCGAGCCCGTCGCTCTTGGCCTCCAGGAAGATCTCCTTCTTGGCCTCGTTGAGATCCTTGATCTCCTCTTCCAGGCGCTCGACGCGCTCGATGATGGTGCGGATGCGATCGCCCGGAATGCCTGCCGTCTCGCTCATGGTTGCTCCTTCGTTGCCGTCGCCGGGCAGAGTCGGGCAGCGCGGTCAACGAGGGGTTAAGCCCCCGGCGCGACCAGCCTTGGCGCAGAATCGCCGCAAAGCCCGGATTGTCTGCTGCGGTCCATCCGCTCGACATGCAGGGGAAGAGAGATGAAGAGGATCCTGTCCGCGGCGCTCGTCGCCGGGGCCCTGGCCGGGACCGGCCTTCCGCAGGCGCAGGCCCGCGACGGCATCGGGCCCGGCGGCGCGGCGGCGCTCGGCGTGCTGGGCGGCCTCGCCGTCGGCGGCGCCATCGCCTCGGCCAATAACGGCTACTACCCGGGCAGGCCCGTCTACCGCGCGCCGGCGCCCGTCTACGTCGAGGACGACGCGGTGGTGTGCCATTTCGAGCGCCGCCGCGCCATCGACCCCTACGGGGACGTGGTGATCCGCCGGGTCCGCGTCTGCGAGTAGGCGCACGGGGTCGCGCCGAAGGGGCCGCCGTCGCGGCCCCGGGACGGTGCGACCCGTCGACGCCGTGAGGGCCGCGCCCGCCGCGGCCGAACCGGGTCCGGCGCTCACAGGCCAGCGCCGCCCGAGGAGACACGCGATGCCCGATCCCGAACCCGCCGAGGAGATGAGCCGGGAGGAGGCCTTCCAGATCCCCGACGAGGTCGCGGCCGCCCTCACCGAGTTCGCCGCCGTCGAGCAGCTCAGCCGCGGCGAGGCGATCTGCGCCATCCTGGCCGACTACCTGCGCCTGAAGGGCTACCTCAAGGGACCGCCGCGCGCATGAGGCCCCGTCGCGGGCCCTGCCGCACGACCCGTCTGCTGGCGGCCGGCGCGCTCCTCGGCGCGGCGGGCGGGGCCTCGGGCCAGGAGCGGTCCCTCGTCCTGCCGCATGTGGAGGGCGAGCGCCAGGGCACCATCCTGGGCCGGGCCATCGCCTGCGGCGCCCCTGAGGCGCGCACGCAGGCGGCCGCGCGCGCCGCGTCCGAGCGGATGCGCCGCCTGGCCGGGCCAAGCCCCTGGCAGGACCGGTTCCTGCCGGCCTTCAACGATGCGGCGAGCCTCGCCGCCGCGCTGCCGCCCGCCTCCTGCGCGGAGGCGCTCACGGCCCTCGACGCGCTGGAACGCGACGCGCCGCCCTGACCGCGCGCCCGGCCTCAGGTCTCGATCCCGCGCAGCCTGATCTCCAGGCGCCCGATTTCCTCCTGGAGACGGTCGAGGGCGCGCCGCGCGGCAGGGTCGCCGGGCAGGGCCTCGGCGGCGTGGCGGGCGGCGCGGAGAGATTCGCGCTTCGCCGTCAGGACGAAGGCGAGCTGCGCGCGGGCTTCCTCGGGCGTACGGGTCGACATGGCACCACCGGGCGTCGGGCCGGGACGATCCGCCGCGGCCCCTGTGCCGGGACAACGGCCGACGGTCGCGCCCGGCTCCGCCCCGGCTCGAGCCTATCCCACTGACGTGGGTGCCGGTTCAGCGTCGGACGTGCGGCACAATCGAAGACCTCAGGCAGGCGCCACGCTTCAGTCTGGCCGCACCCTGCTCTAGGTTTTTGTTTTTGCCGCATTTTCTGCGACGAACCGGTGTCCATTTGGTCGGACAATGGTCTAGAGCGGCATCGACGCCCGCGGACGGGACTGCGCGTAGAGGTTCGCGCCCGCATCGGTGCCCACCACCCGCATCAGGCTGGCCTCGTCGCAGGTGCCGGCGATGCGCAGGCCCAGCCGGTGCAGGTGGTCCTTGTCGGTGCAGTAGGCGGCCAGCCGGGCCCGCCCGGTCTGCGGCACCCGGGCGACCATCGCCTCCACCTCCCCGTCGCCCGCGCGGTGCAGGGCGGCCAGCAATTCGAGGGGGATCGGGTACTGGGCGAAGGCCTTGGGCATCGGCCGAACCTGATTGTGAGCCACGGGCCACCTCCGGCATGTCGAGGAGGCGACGATCCGCCGACAGGGTTAGCGAAGGATTAATCAGGCCGGCGGAGTCCCACGCCCCGTGATCGCCCCAATTGTTGACCATGCTGGAGTGCAACTCTTTGGCGAACTGAGAACCAATGTCCGGCACCGGCCCGAGCCCGGTAACGTCCCGTTTTGGCCCGCCACGCGCGGTCGAATCGCACGCGATCGCAGTTTCGGCCCCGGCATGACGCCAGTTCTTGCTCCGCTCACGGCCCGCCGAGGCGCGCGCCTCGGCCGCAGCCGGCGAAGAAAACACCGGCCTTGTCTTGTTTCCCGCCGCACTCCATTACTCCTGCTGCGGCAGGACTTGACGCTGCGGCGATCCTAGCGGTATATCGAATACATTATTATGGCAGCCCCAGGCTGCACCACGTCGGTGGCGAGGGGCGATGATCGATGCCGTGATGGAGACCCGGCCCGGTGCGACCGAGGCCGAGATCCGCCAGGCCCTGGCCGAGTGCCTGCAATCCCCGACCTTCCGGCGCTCGCCGAAGCTCGCGGCCTTCCTGACCTTCATCGTCGAGGAGGAACTCGGCGGGCGCGGCGACGCGATCAAGGCCTACACGATCGCCACCCGCGCCCTGAACCGGGCGACGAGCTTCGATCCGGCCAACGACCCCAGCGTCCGGGTCGAGGCCGGACGCCTGCGCCGGGCGCTGGAGGAGGCGCAGGAGGGGGCGGCGCGCCCGGTGCGCATCAGCGTCCCGGTCGGCGGCTACCGCCCGGTCTTCGAGGTCTGCGAGGACGCCCCGCCCCCGCCGCCCGTGGCGAACCTCTTCCCGGTCGCACCTCCCCCGCCGCCCCGGATCCCGGCGGCGCCGCTGTTCGAGTCCCGCGGGCAGGCGATCATCGCCGGCCTCCTCGCCGCCATCGTCCTGCTGCTCGCGGTCAATGTCGGCCTGGGCGGCTACCTGGCCCTGTCGCTGCCGCACACCGCCGCCGCGGCCGCCCGCACGGCGAAGGGCCCGAGCGCCCGCCCGGCCCGCGAGGCCCTGGCCGACCCTGCGGGGCCCTGAGGCGGGACCCGTCCCGTCGCGGAAAATGCTGCGAAAACAAAGGCCTCATCGAGAGCCGGTTGCCATGCGCCCGGGTCCTGATCTAGCGTCGGGGCCGGGCGGACCTCGCCCGCGGCGCCGTCCGCCCGCCGGTTGACACTTGCGCTGCACTGCAACAAAATCCTGCCGCACCGCAGCACGGCCGACGGTGCCGCCGGATCCTTCGGGGAAGCGACCATGAGCAACAAGGGTTTCGAGATCCCCAACGAGATGCGGGAGACCGCCGAGAAGGGCCTTCAGCAGGCCAAGTCGGCCCTGGGCAACCTGCTCGGGACGGCCCGCAAGGTCGCCGAATCGGTCCAGACGTCGAGCGAGACGGCACAGACCAAGGCCGGCACCGCCGTGACCAAGGGCTTCGACTACACGGAGCAGCACCTCGCGGCGACCTTCGACCTGGCCGAGAAGCTGGTCCGGTCGAAGAACCTCAAGGAGGCGATGGACCTCCAGGGCGAGTACATGCGCAACCAGATCGCCGCGCTGCAGACGCAGGCGAAGGAGTTCACCACCCTCACCGAGGAGGCCGGCAAGGCCTCGACCGACAAGGCGTGAGGGTGGGGGCGGCCCCGCGTCGCAGGCCGGCGCGGGGCCGACCTCCCGATCCGGGCGGCCCGCGCCGCTCTCCGCCGCCCGTCTCCTGAAGGACCATCGATGCTTCCACCGTGGCACGCGGCGGCGATGCTCGCCATCGAGTCGCAGACCGTGATCGCTTTGCGCCTCGTCGCCCTGGCGGCGGGCGGCGCCTCCGCCCGCGCGGAGGCGGAGCGGATGATCACCGAGAAGATCGGCGCCGCCGTCGAGGCGGCCGACACGCTGCTGACCGGCGGCACGCCCGACGCCGTGATCGCGCGCTACCGCGAGCACGTGCGGGCGAATGCCGATCGCCTGAGCGGGAACGCCGCCGCGCGGGACTGAGCGCGGCCCGACGACTTCGCCCTCAGTTGATCTCGCAGAAGCCGCTGCCGCTGCCGAACACGCGCCCGCCCTCGCACCAGGGGCGGGAGGGCTTGGCGGGCCCGGGCTTGGCCGCCGCCGGAGGGGAGGCGGCCGTCGAGCCGGTGGTGGTCGGCACGGGCCCCTCGGTCTCCGCCGAGGCCGTCCGCACGGGCCGCGGCGCGAATCGGGCATCGACGTGCTGGATGCCGACGCCCCCGAACCGGCCCTCGGCCCGAGCGGCGGCCGGCAGGGCGGCCGCCAGGGCGGCGATCGCAAGAACTCTGCGCATGGTGCTCTCCTCGTCCCGGCGCGACGATGGAGGAGGAAGGCTTAAGGGCGCGTCGCCCGGATCCGCGGCAATCGACGCAATCGCGGTGGATCCCTGTGGATCGCGGGCAATCCCCTGGATCGCTGGCGATCGATCGCGGCGATCGACACGATCGATCGCGGCTCAGCCGGCCCGGCGCACGGGCTGCGCGGCGAGGACCGCGTCGGCCGGGCGGCCGGTCAGTTCGGCGCGATGGTCGAACCGGGCCGTGTAGCTGCCGACGCCCGCGGTGATCGAGCGCAGCTCCACGATCAGGCCGCTCATCTCCGCCTCCGGGATCAGCGCCTCGACGCGATCCCAGCCCGGCCAGCCGGGCCGCGCGTCGAAGCCCAGGATCTGGCCGCGGCGCGCCGTGACGAGGCCGGTGGCGCGGGCGGTGGCGGCGGACGGCACCGCCAGCGACACCGCCAGGATCGGCTCCAGCAGCACCGGCCCGGCCTTGGGCAGGGCCTCCTCCAGGGCGAGCCGGGTCGCGGCCTGGAAGGCGGCGTCGGAGGAATCGACCGCGTGGGCGGCCCCGTCCGTCAGGGTCACGGCGACGTCGACCACCGGGAAGCCGAGCGGCCCGCGGGCCATGCAGGCGCGGGCGCCCGCCTCCACCGAGCCGATATACTGGCGCGGCACCGCCCCGCCCACCACCTCGTCCTCGAACAGGAAGCCCTCGCCCCGCGGCAGCGGCCGCACCGAGAGCGCCACGTCGGCGAACTGGCCGTGGCCGCCGGTCTGCTTCTTGTGGCGCGCCCGCGCCGAGGCCGCGCCCCGGATCGTCTCCCGGTAGCCGACCTTGGCGCGGTCGGTCTCGACCCCGATGCCGAACCGGGAGGCGAGTCGCTCCACCGCCACCCGCAGGTGCATCTCGCCCTGGCCGGTGAGGCGCATCTCGCCGAGGTCCGCGTGCTGCTCCAGGGCCAGGGCCGGATCCTCCTCCAGCACCTTGGCCAGCGCGCCGGCGAGGCGCACGTCGTCCTTGCGGTCGCGGATGCGCAGGGACACGGCGTGGACCGGCTCGGGGCGGGGCAGGTCCGCGAGCGCGGCCGGGGCCTCGCTCCCGGCCTGGAGCGTCTCGCCCGTGGCGATGCCGTCGAGCTTGGCGAGGCCCGCCACCTCGCCCGCCCGGGCCTCCGGGACGCGCGCGCCGCCCGCGCCCGTGAGCGCGGCGAGGCCGGCGATGCGCCCGCCCCCGCCGCCGCTGCCGGCGACCGCCTCGCCCTCGCGCAGGGTCCCGCGCAGCACCCGCGCCACCGAGAGCTTGCCGCCGAATCCCGAGTGCAGGGTCTTGACCACCTGGGCCAGCGCCGGCCCCTCCGGCGCGACGCCGAGGCGCGCGCAGGTCTCGGGCAGGCCGGGCGCCTCGTGCCGCAGGGCCTTGAGGAGCCGCGTGACGCCGTGTCCGTGCTCGGCCGACCCGAACAGCACCGAGACCACCTGCCCCTCGCGCAGCTCCCGGGCGAGGTCCGAGAAGACCCGGTCGCGGGCCGGCTCGACCTCCGAGATCAGGTCCTCCATCAGCGCGTCGTCGTGGTCGGCGAGCCGCTCCAGCATGGTGAAGCGCTCGGCCTTCTCCCGCGGCCACTCGCCCTCCGGCAGGTCCACCACCTCGCTCGGGGCCTGCTCGCGGTAGACGAAGGCCCGCTCCAGGGCGAGGTCGATGAAGCCGACCGCCGCCTCCCCCTGCCAGAGCGGGATCTGGCGCAGCAGGAGCGGCACGGACGATGCGGGCTGGAGCAGGGCGAGCGCGTCGCGCAGCGAGCCCGCCGCGGCGTCCGCCTTGTTGATGAACAGGAGGCGGGGGAGACCGGCGGCCTCCAGGTCGCGCAGGCAGAGTTCGAGGGCCGGCCGCTTGCGCTCATCCGCCTCGCAGACGACGATCGCGGCGTCGCAGACCGGCAGCACCGCCCGCACGTCGTGCGCGAACTCCACCGAGCCCGGACAGTCGACGAAGGTGAAGCTGTCGCCCAGGAAGCTCACGGTGGCGACGGCCGGCTCCACGCTCATGCCGTGGGCCTTGGCCTCCGCGGAGGTGTCGCCGACCCGGTTGCCCGAGGCCGCGCGGCCGGGGCGGTCGATCGCGCCCGTGCGGTGGAGGATGGCTTCCAGGAGGGCGGTCTTGCCGCTCTGGAAAGGTCCGACGATCGCGATGCACCGGGTCTGCCCAGCCACGTGACGCCTCCTCGTGTGCGTGCCCTCTCGGTGAGCACTTGACCGGGGAGTTAAGCACCGGGCCGGGCCGGGGTCCAGGCAGGTTTCCGGGCGCGGCGGGATGGCGCGGGACGCCTCCTCCATTCGGGGGGCGCCGCGCCGCGCGCGGCCCGCCATCCTCGCGGCCGGCACCGGGGCGCGCCGCGCGGCAGCGAGCCGGCGGGCCCGAGACGGCCGGGAGGGAACGCCACGACCATCTCCGCGCGCGGAGCGGGCCCGGGGGCGCGATCGACGCCCGCCCCCTCGACCGGGAGACGTGTCATGCCCCCCGCTCTGTTCCTGTTCCGGCTCGGCTGGCTCGCGGCCCTGGCGCTCCTCGCGCTGGCGATCGGCTACTCCGCCGCCCACGGCATCCCCGGAGGCGCCGGCCCCGCCCGCGGCACGTCCCTCGCCCGCTGACCGGCCGCGCGCATTGGACAGACGCCCCGCGCCGTCGCATGGTCCGGCGACGAGGCGGCGGGAGGCGCGATGTCGGGGAGCGGAACGGACGCGCGGCCGCTCGGCGGTCTCACGGTGCTGGCGCTCGAACAGGCGGTGGCGGCGCCCTACTGCTCGTCGCGGCTCGCCGATGCGGGCGCGCGGGTGATCAAGGTCGAGCGGCCGGAGGGCGACTTCGCGCGGGGCTACGACGCCGCCGTGAACGGGCTCTCGACCTACTTCGTCTGGCTGAACCGGGGCAAGGAGAGCCTCGTCGCCGACATCAAGGACCCGGCCGACGCGGCCCTGCTGCACGCGATCCTCTCCGACGCGGACGTGTTCATCCAGAACCTCGCGCCCGGCGCGGCCGCCCGGGCCGGGTTCGGCGCCGAGGCCCTGCGGGCGCGCCACCGGCGGCTCATCACCGTCGACATCACCGGCTACGGCAGCGGCCACGCCTACGCGCCGATGAAGGCCTACGACCTCCTGGTCCAGGCCGAGAGCGGGCTCGCGGCGATCACCGGGCACCCGGCCGGGCCGGGCCGGGTCGGCGTCTCGGTCTGCGACATCGCCTGCGGGATGGCCGCCCACGCCGCCGTGCTGGAGGCGCTGATCGGGCGCGAGCGCACCGGGGAGGGCGCGCGGCTCGACGTCAGCCTGTTCGACGGCATGGCGGATTGGATGACTGTGCCGCTCCTGTACTTCGAGGGGACCGGCCGCGCCCCGGAGCGGGTCGGCCTCGCCCACCCGTCGATCTGCCCCTACGGGGCGTTCCGCACCGCCGACGACAGCCTGGTGCTGATCTCGATCCAGAACGAGCGCGAATGGGCCGCCTTCTGCGCCGGCGTCCTGGGCGAGCCCGACCTGCCGTCCCGCGAGGGCTACGGCTCGAACACCGCCCGGGTCGCGAACCGGGCCGCGGTGGACGCGCGGGTCGCCACCGCCTTCGCGGCCCTCACCCGGGACGAGGCCGCCGCCCGGCTCACCGCGAGCGGCACCGCCTACGGCTTCGTCAACGCGGTCGCCGACCTCGTCACCCATCCGGCCCTGCGCCGCGTCGCCGTCGAGACGCCGGCGGGCCCGGCCGTGATCGTGGCGCCGCCGGCGCTGATCGACGGGCGCGGCCGCCCGCTCGGGCCGGTGCCGGGGATCGGCGCCCAGAGCGCCGCGATCCGGGCCGAATTCGCCCCCGCCCTCGCTTCGAGCCTGTGATGACCGCTCTCGACCTCGACCACCTGCGCGGCTGGATCGGCCGCAGCCGCATCGTGGAGGACGTCGTCACGCCCCGCCTCGCGGCGGAGTACCGGGCGACCTTCGCGCCGCACCTCGCCCCGGTGGGGGAGGGGGAGGCGCCCCTCGCCCTGCACTGGTGCCTCGCCCCCGAGACCCCCGCCGCCGAGACGCTCGGGCCGGACGGCCACGCGGCGAAGGGCGGCTTCCTGCCGCCGGTGCCGCTGCCGCGCCGGATGTGGGCCGGGGGCGAGATCGAGATCCTGCAGCCTTTGCGCCTCGGCGACCGGGTGGCCCGCCGCGAGACCGTGGCGGACGTCGCCGCGAAGGAGGGCCGCACCGGCACCCTGTGCTTCGTGACGGTGCGCCACGCGTACGAGACGGCGCGCGGCCTCGCCATCCGCGAGCGCCAGGACATCGTCTACCGGGAGGCCGCCCGGCCGGGGGCGCCGGCCGCGGCACCGCCGCCGGCGCCCGAGAGCCCGCCCGCCGAGGCCGCCTGGACCGTCCCGGCCACGCCGGTGCTGCTGTTCCGCTACTCGGCCATGACCTTCAACGGCCACCGCTTCCACTACGACCACCCCTACGCGACCCAGGTCGAGGGCTATCCGGGCCTCGTCGTGCACGGGCCGCTGCAGGCGAGCCTCCTGCTCAACCTCGCGGCGGTGCTGCTCGGGCGGGTCCCGGAGCGGTTCCGCTACCGCGGGGTGTCGCCGCTGATCGCGGGCGGGACCTTCCGGGTCGCGGGCCGACGGGAGGCGGGGGGGTTCTCCGGCTTCACGGCGGATGCCGGGGACGCGCTGTGCATGGAGGCCTCGGCCTGACACCTGACGCTCGATCCCTCGCTCCACTGTCGCCCGCGAAGCCGACATGGGGACCCGCGCGGCCTGCCCCCGTGACATCGCGCGATCGTCGCCTTGCGCCCGTCCGCCTCACCTGCCAAGCTCGCGACCATAAACGGCCGGAACGGCCGACCCGGGAGGAGACGCCATGACCCGCCCCGCCGGCCTCGCGCCGCTGACCCGCCGCGCCGCCGCGGCGGCCGCCGCGCTCCTCCTCCTGGGCGGCGCCGCCCTCGCGCAGAGCCCGATCGTCATCAAGTTCAGCCACGTCGTCGCCCCCGACACCCCGAAGGGCCGCGGCGCCGACAAGTTCAAGGAACTCGCCGAAAAATATACGAACGGCCGCGTAAAGGTGGAGGTCTACCCGAACTCGCAGCTGTTCAAGGACAAGGAGGAGGTCGAGGCGCTCCAGCTCGGCGCCGTGCAGATGCTGGCGCCATCGCTGGCGAAGTTCGGGCCGCTCGGCGCCAAGGAGTTCGAGGTCTTCGACCTGCCCTACATCCTGCCCGACAAGACGGCCCTGCGCCGCGTGACCGAGGGCCCGCTCGGCAAGCGGCTGTTCGAGAAGCTCGAATCCAAGGGCATCACCGGCCTCGCCTACTGGGACAACGGCTTCAAGCTCATGAGCGCCAACAAGCCGCTGCGGATGCCGGCGGATTTCCGCGGCCTCAAGATGCGCATCCAGTCCTCGAAGGTGCTGGAGGCGCAGTTCCGGGCGCTCGGCGCCATCCCGCAGGTGATGGCCTTCTCGGAAGTCTACCAGGGCATGCAGACCGGCGTCGTCGACGGCTCGGAGAACACGCCCTCGAACATGGTTACGCAGAAGCACCACGAGGTGCAGAAATACGCGACCCTGTCGGATCACGGCTATATCGGCTACGCGGTGATCACCAACAAGAAGTTCTGGGACGGCTTGCCGGCCGACGTGCGGCCCCCGCTCGAGAAGGCGATGGCGGAGGCCACGGCCTTCGCCAACGAGGCGGCGACCAAGGACAATGCCGATGCCCTCGAGGCCATGCGGCAATCGGGGCGGATCACCTTCATCACGCTCACCGACGAGGAGAAGGCCGCCTGGCGCACGGCGCTGGACCCGGTCGCGGCCGAGATGACGAAGCGCATCGGCAAGGACGTGATCGAGGAGTTCCAGCGCGAGGCGCGCACGCAGTAGGGACACCGTCCCCATCGCCCCCTTTTCCGGACGACTGAAGCGCCAGCGGAAAGAGATCCGGAAACCAGCCTGAGGAGTTGCCGCGAAGCGGCTCCGGATTTCAGCAACGTCGCCGATACACGGACGCTCCGCGGCTTCCTGTGCTGGTTTCCGGATCTCCTTCCACTTCGTTTCAGTCGTCCGGAAAAGGGGACGGAGGCCCAGACGTCTGGTGCCTTTTCCCTGTTCCGAACACATCTCCGGTCCGCCCCGCATGATCCTCCTGCGCCTCCTCGACCGCCTCGAAGAGATCCTGATCGGCGCGCTGATGGCCGGCGCGACGCTGCTGATCTTCGTCGCCGTCGTCCATCGCTACGCCTCCGGCATCCCGGTCCTCTACCCGGTCACCGCCGCCATCCACCTGTCCTGGGCGCAGGAACTCTGCATCTACATGTTCGTGTGGATGGCGAAGTTCGGCGCCGCCTACGGGGTGCGCACCGGGATCCACGTCGGCGTCGACGTGCTGGTCAACCGCCTCGATCCGCGCCTCCGCCGCGGCGTGATCCTGTTCGGCCTCCTGTGCGGGGCGCTGTTCACCGCCACCATCGCCGCGATGGGGGCGAAGTTCGTGCTCGGCCTCGTCGACACCGACCAGACCTCGCCCGACCTGGAGATCCCGAGCTGGATCGTCTACCTCGCCATCCCGCTCGGCTCGGCCCTGATGTGCTTCCGCTTCCTGCAGGTCGCCTGGCGCTTCGGGCGCACCGGCGCGCTCCCGCACCACGATCCGGGCCACGTCGAGGGCGTGGTCGAGAGCCCGCAGGCCGCCCGCGACCTCGCCGCCGAGGAGCGCGCGCGATGAACGGCGCCGTCATCTTCGGGCTCCTCGTCGCCCTGATGCTCACCGGCATGCCAATCTCGATCGCGCTCGGCCTGTCGGTTCTCACCTTCCTGTTCGTGATGACGAGCGTGCCGATCGAGGCGGTGGCGCTCAAGCTGTTCACCGGGATCGAGAACTTCGAGATCATGGCGATCCCGTTCTTCATCCTGTCGGGCAACTTCCTCACCCATGGCGGCGTCGCCCGGCGGATGATCAACTTCGCCACCGCGATGATCGGCCACTGGCACGGGGGCCTCGGGCTCGCGGGCGTGATGGCCTGCGCGCTGTTCGCGGCGATCTCGGGATCGAGCCCGGCCACCGTCGTCGCCATCGGGTCGATCATCCTGCCCGCCATGGTGGCGCAGGGCTTCCCCAAGCGCTTCGGGGCGGGCGTGATCACCACCTCGGGGGCGCTCGGCATCCTGATCCCGCCCTCGATCGTGATGGTGATGTACGCGGTGGCGACGAGCGGCGCCGTGGTGGTCGGGCCGGACGGCAAGAGGGTCTCGTCGGCCTCGATCTCGACCCTGTTCGTGGCCGGGATCGTGCCCGGCCTGATGCTGGCGGGCTTCCTCGGCTTCACGACGTGGTGGCGCGCCCGCCGCTTCGGCTACCCGCGCCTGCCCCGCGCCTCCTGGCGGCAGCGCTGGGTCGCGTTCCGCAAGTCCCTGTGGGGGCTGCTCCTCATCGTGCTGGTGCTGGGGGGCATCTATACGGGCGCCTTCACGCCCACCGAGGCGGCGGCGGTGAGCGCCGTCTACGCCTTCGTGATCGCGGTCTTCGTCTACCGCGACCTCACCTGGCGCGACGTGCCGCGGGTGCTGCTCGACTCCGCCAACATGAGCGCGATGCTCCTCTACATCATCACCAACGCGGTCCTGTTCTCGTTCCTGATGACCAGCGAGCAGATCCCGCAGGCCATGGCGGGCTGGATCACCGGGGCGGGCCTCGGCCCGGTCGCGTTCCTGCTCATCGTCAACCTGCTGCTGCTCATCGCCGGCAACGTGATGGAGCCCTCCTCCATCGTGCTGATCATGGCGCCGATCCTGTTCCCGATCGCCGCCAAGCTCGGCATCGACCCGGTCCATTTCGGCATCCTGATCGTCGTGAACATGGAGGTCGGGATGTGCCACCCGCCGGTGGGACTGAACCTCTACGTGGCCTCCGGCATCACCCGGATGGGGATCACCGAACTCACCGTCGCGGTCTGGCCCTGGCTGCTGACGATGCTGGTCTTCCTCGTGGTGGTGACCTACGTGCCGGCCCTCTCCCTGTGGTTGCCGCGGCTGCTCGGCATGATGTGAGCGCCGTCCGGCGCGCCGGAGGACGCTGGGTCACGGCCGATGGCGTCCCCGCTCGACGCCGCGACGCGAAGACGATCGCCCGCTGTTAAGGTTTTGTAAGCCAAACCCGTCGTTTTCTGTCTCCCACGCGGAGGCGGATCACGCGGTGCATCGGGACGGGGCGGACATCTGGGTCAAGGGTGCGGCCGGCGCGGCGCTCGCCCTCGGGCTCGCTGCGCCCCTCGCGGTGCCCCCAGCGCGGGGTCCGGTCGCGGTCGTGGGCCCGCCGGGAGACGGGCTGCCGGCCGTCGCGCGCATCGTCGCGGCGGCGGGCGGCGCGATCCTCGCGCAAGGCCGCTTCGGCAATCTCCTGGTGGCCGTGTCCGACGCGCCGGGTTTCGCGCGCCGCCTCTACGCGGCCGGCGCGTGGCTCGTCCTCGACCCGCGGCTCGCCGTCGGCTGCGGGCCGGATCCGGGCTCCGACGCCCCCTCGCGCAAGGACTGACGCCGCGATGACGAAACTCGACACGCTCCGCCGCGGCTTCGCGCGGATCCTCATCCCGGTCCTCTGGCTGCACCTGCCGCTGCTGGCGGGCGCCGAGGCGCTCACGCGCGGCCTCACCGGCGGGCCGATCCTCGGGGCCGCGCTGCTGGCGGGCGCCGTGACGCTGCTGTGGTGGCGCGATCCGATCGGTGCGGCGACGCGGATCGCCTCGGGCGCGGCGCTGATCGGGATGGCGGCCCTCCTCGTGGCACTCGCCGCCGGCTATCCCTGGCAGGCCGACCTGCACATGTACTTCTTCGCCTGCCTCGCGGTGCTGATCGGCTGGTGCGACGGGCGGGTGATCCTGACGGCGTCGGCCGTGATCGCCCTGCACCACCTCGCGCTCGGCCTCGCACTGCCGGGGCTGGTCTTCCCCGGCAGCGCGGACGCGATCCTCGGGCGGATCGTCCTGCACGCCGGCATCGTGACGATCGAGGCCGCCGTGCTCGCGTGGGTCGCCCGGACCGTCACCTGGGCCTTCGCCGAATCCGCGCAGGCGCAGGAGGAGGCGGAGGCGCACGCGCAGCGCCTGGAGGCGCTGGAGAGCGAGGGCCGGGTGGTTCGCGCAGAGGCCGACGAGGCCCGCCGGGCCGAAGCCCTCCACCTCGCGGACAGCGTCGAGACCCGGATCGGCGGCATCGTCGGCGAGGTCTCGGCAGCGGCCGAATCCCTGCGCGCCACGGCGAGCGGCCTCTCCGAGGCGGCCGACCGGACCGCGGCGCAATCGGCCTCGGTGGTGTCCGCCGCCACGGAGGCGTCCGGCCATGTCGGCATGGTCGCGGCGGCCGCCGAGGAACTCGGGGTCTCGGTCCAGGAGATCGGGCGGCAGGTCTCCGGCTCGGCCGCGCTCGCCCAGGCGGCGGTCGGCGAGACGGACCGCACCGCCGCCCAGGTGCGCGAACTGAGCGAGGCCGCGACGCGGATCGGCGACGTGGTCGGCCTGATCGCCTCGATCGCCGCCCAGACGAACCTGCTGGCGCTGAACGCCACCATCGAGGCGGCCCGGGCCGGGGAGGCGGGCCGGGGCTTCGCGGTCGTCGCCGCCGAGGTCAAGGAACTCGCCTCCCAGACCGCCAAGGCCACGGACGAGATCGGCAGCCAGATCGCCCGCATCCAGGCGGCCACCGGCGAGACGGTCACGGCGATCGGCGGGATCGCGGGCCGCATCCGCGAGATCAGCACCGTCGCCACGGCGATCGCGGCGGCCGTGGAGGAGCAGGACGCGGCCACCCGGGAGATCGTCCGCACGGTGAGCCAGGCCGCCGCCGGCACCGCCTCCGTCACGCAGACCATCGGGGGCGTCGCCGGGACGGCGGGCGAGACCGGCGGCGCGGCCGACCGGGTGCTCTCCGCCGCCTCCGACCTGTCGCGGCAGGCCGAGCGGCTCGACGGCGAGGTCCGCCACCTCGTGGGCGCGATGCGGGCCGCCTGACCGCCCGCGCCGCGCCGTCCGCGACGGGTTCCCGCCATCCGCACCCTGGCTTATCCTCGGACAACGGCGCCCCGCGGGCGCCGCAGGCCCGGAGCGCGCCATGGCCCTCGTCGTCCCGGTCATCCTCGGCTCGGTCCGGCAGGACCGCATCGGCCTTCGCGCCGCCCGCGCCCTCGTCGGGGCGCTCGCCGCCCGCGGCCACGAGGCGCCGCTGATCGACCCCGCCGCCCTCGGCCTGCCGCTCCTCGACCGGATGTACAAGGAATACCCGCGGGGCGAGGCGCCGCCGGTGCTGGAGGACCTCGCCGCCACCTACCGCCGGGCCGATGCCTTCGTGGTCGTGTCGGGGGAGTACAACCACAGCATCCCGCCAGCCCTGTCGAACACCCTCGATCACTTCCTGGAGGAGTATTTCTGGCGGCCCTCCGGGATCGTCTGCTACTCGGCCGGCCGCTACGGCGGCGTGCGGGCGGCGATGCAGCTGCGCGCCATGCTGGCCGAACTGGGCACGCCGAGCATTCCCTCGCTGCTGCCGATCCCGGAGCTGCACAAGGTGCTCGATCCCGAAGGCGCGCCGCTCCAGCCCTGGTTCGAGGCCGCGGCAGGGCGCTTCCTCGACGAACTCGCGTGGTACGCCGAGGCGCTGCGGGCGCGGCGGGCGGAGGGCACGCCGTACTGAGCGGCGGCCGAATCGGTCGCCGCTGCGGCGTCGACTCGGTCGTGCCGTCAACGTCGCGTTAAGGACATTTCTCCATCGTTGCCGAGGTCTCCGACCGCCGACCGGGACGCCCCGGTTCCCGCGGCCCGAGCCTCGCTCCCGACGAGGATCCGATGTCCGTTCTGCGTTTCCGTCCCTCTCCCGCCGCCCTCGCGGCGATCGTCCTCGGCGGCCTCGCCCTGTTCGGCTGGGGGGCGTTCGGCGTCACCGCCTCGGGCCAGCGCGGCCTGGAAGCGCGCCTGGCGCAGGCGGAGAGCGAGCGGGACGCGCTGCAGGCCTGGCAGCGGCAGTTCAAGGACACCGAGGCGGCCCTGCGCGACGTGCAGGGCAAGGTCGCGGCGGCCCGCGAGGAGGTCGCCCAGGTGACGGCGGCCCGCGAGAAGGCCAAGCAGCAATTCACCGCCACCCAGCGGGACCTCGTCGCCCTGACCAAGCGCCTGGATCAGGCTCGCGACAAGGTCACCCAGACCGGCAGCCTCCCGGCGGCCGAGTCCGGGAAGAAGCCGGCCCGGTAAGACCAGCGGTCATTTTTAATGACCGCTGGTTCCGTTCTCGAATTTTCGTCAAGCCTCTGGCTTGGCATCGAAAATTCGAGATGGTCAACGGCCCCGTCGATCTCGGGCCTGCCCGAGATCGAATCGATGCGTCAGCATCCTGGACCGTTGGTATAAGGCGCCGGTCGGCCGGCGTCACCGCCCCTTGGCCGCGATGGCGTCGGCCCAGGCGACGGAGCGGCGCGCCATCCCGATGTGCTGGCGCTCGAACATGCGGCCGTTGATCTGGATGGCGCCGCGCTTGGCGTTCTCGGGCCGCTCGAAGGCGGCGATCACGCTGCGGGCGATCTCGACCTCGGACTCCGTCGGCGTGAAGGCGTCGTTGGCGGGGGCGACCTGGTTGGGGTGGATCAGCGTCTTCCCGTCGAAGCCGAGGATGCGCGCCTGGCGGCACTCCTCGCGCAGGCCCTCGACATTGGCGAAGTCGTTGTAGACGCCGTCCAGGATGGACAGGCCCTCGGCGCGGGCGGCGGCCAGCGCCATCATCAGCCAGGGCAGCATCGGGGCACGGCCCGGCACGATCTGCGTCCAGGTGTCCTTGGCGAGGTCGTTGGTGCCGAGCACGAAGCAGGCGAGCCGGGTGCCGGGATTGCGGCGCGCCGCGGCGATCGCCTGGATGTTGAGGATGGCGGCGGGGGTCTCGATCATCGCCCAGACCTTGAGGTGGGCGGGGGCGTCGAGGGCCTCCAGCCGGTCGGCGATGTTCTCCAGCACCGCGGGCGAGGAGACCTTCGGCATCAGGATCGCGTCCGGCCCGGCCTCGATGGCGGCCTTCAGGTCCGCCTCGCCCCAGGGGGTCTGGGGCGCGTTCACGCGCACGATCAGCTCGCGGTCGCCATAGGCGCGGCTGCGCACCGCCGCGCAGACCTGCTCGCGCGCCACGTCCTTGGCGTCGGGCGCGACCGCGTCCTCCAGGTCGAGGATCAGCGCGTCGGCCGGCAGGACCCGGGCCTTCTCCAGGGCGCGCGCGTTCGAGCCCGGCATGTAGAGCACGCTGCGGCGCAGGCGGAGATCGGTCATCGTGGGGTTTCCTCCTCGTTTCGCGCCAGCCTAGCCGAAAATGCTGCGGCGCACAGGAGGGCGGGCTACTCGGCGGCCATCCGGGCGGGACCGAGGTCGAGAGGCAGGGCCGCCACCGACCGGACCACCCCAGCGAGGCTCGCCACGAGGGCGTCGAAGCCGGGCTTCGGGGTGAGCGTGCGCTCGTCCATGTAGAGGCCGCGGTTGATCTCGACCTGGAGCGCGTGGCGCCCGAGGGCCGGCTCGCCGTAATGCTCGGTGATGAAGCCCCCCGCGTAGGGCCGATTGCGCACCACCCGGAAGCCGCGCGCGTGGAAGGCCGCCTCGACGGCCTCCGTGAGGACGTGGGCGCAGGCGGTGCCGAAGCGGTCGCCGAGCACCACGTCGACCCGCGGCCCCTCCTCGCGGCCGAGGCTGGTCGAGGGCATCGAGTGGCAGTCGATCAGCACCACGTGCCCGAAGGCGGCGGTGGTGCGCGCGAGCAGCCCCCGCAGGATCCGGTGATAGGGCTTGTAGAGCGCCTCGATGCGGGCGGTGGCCTCCTCGACTGGCAGGCGGCCGCGATAGATCTCCTGGCCGTCCGCCACCACCCGCGGGACGGTGCCGAGCCCCCCGGCCACCCGCATCGAGCGCACGTTGGCGAAGGGCGGCAGCCGCCCGTCGAACATGCGCGGATCGAGCTCGTAGGGCTCGCGGTTCACGTCGAGATAGGCCCGCGGGAAGCAGGCCCGCATCAGGGGGGCGCCGAGCCCCACCACCGGCGCGAAGAGCCGGTCCACGAAGGCGTCCTCGGAGCGGCGCAGGGCCACCGCGTCGAGCCGGGAGGCGGCGACGAAGGAGGGCGGGTAGACCGCGCCGGAATGCCCGGTGTTGAACACGAAGGGCAGGCGCTGCCGCTCCGGCTCGTCGACGACGAAGGGCGGCGCGAACAGGCTCTCGGGACCTGTGCCGCTCATCCGGCCATCCGGGTTCGTGCCGAGGGAGGGGAGGGGAAGCGCGACCTCATCGGGCTAATGTGACGCTGAGGGTCGAGCCTGTCCACTGCGGCGGGAGGGCCGACGGGGGATGGCGGGGCGGGCCGGAAGGATCACTCCCCCGTACGGCGATCGCCCCAGACGGCCTCCGGCGGCCCGAGCCGCTGGCGCGCCCCGTCGAGGAGGCCGCGCCGCACGGCGCGGCGCACCTCCGGCGAGAAGCGGTTGTGCCAGAGATAGATCCCGATCCGGGCCGGCATCAGGAGAAGCGTCCGCGCCTTGTGGGCGGCCGGTACGTGGGGCAGGCGCAGCATGGCGAGCTGGTTGCGCAGGAAGGTGTAGAGGCGCCGGGGCGGCTGGTCCGTGAGGGTGAGGCCGAGGACCCGGATCACCCCGCGCCCGAGGTCGTGCGCCATGGGGACGTCCGGCGCCACCCAGACCGAGTAGCCCCGTGCCGCCGCCCGCATGCCCCACTCGACGTCGATCGCGTCGATGAAGAAGTCGGCCCGGAAGGGCCCGATCGCCCGCGCGGCCGCGCACCCGACGAGGGAGCCCGACGAGAAGGCGAAGCCCGCCCGGCGCAGCGGCCGCCCGGGCCAGCGCGGATCGGCGGCCCGCGCGCCCCCGAGGGGGGCGCCGTCCGGCCCGACCGGCTGGGCCGCCACGATGGCGGGCCGCTCGCCGGCCTCCACCAGCATCCGCCAGCGCGCCGCGAGCGCCGGAACTGCCCCTGGGGCCGGAAGGCTGTCCTGGTCGAGGAGGAACACGAAGGCGTCGCCCTCCGCCTCCGCGGCGGCGAGGAGCCGGTTGTAGGCCGCGCCGACGCCCTCGTTGCCGTCGGGCCGCAGGACGAGGAGCGGCGTCGGCGCCGCGGCGCGGCGCAGCTCCGCCTCGGTCGCCGGATCGAGCGGGGAATTGGCCACCACGGCGAGCGCCCGCAGGCCCGGGGCCACGCGGGCGGCGAGGCGGCGCAGACCCTCGGGATCGGGATGGTAGGCCACGATCCCGGCGAGCACGGCCTGTTGTTCCTCCACGACGCTGCCCCGCTCCCGACCGCCGGCCCGGCCGGCGCATCAACCAAGTGTTTACCAAGGCGCCGCTTTATGGAAAGAACGCCGTCGAATCGACAGCCGGGACCCCGCTCGATGAAGATCCTCCTCGCGGAAGACGACAACGACATGCGTCGCTTCCTCGCCAAGGCCCTCCAGAACGCCGGCTACGACGTGGCCTCGTTCGACAACGGCCTGTCCGCCTACAACCGGCTGCGCGAGGAGCCGTTCGAGCTGCTCCTCACCGACATCGTGATGCCGGAGATGGACGGAATCGAACTCGCCCGCCGCGCCACCGAGCTCGACCCGGACATCAAGGTCATGTTCATCACGGGCTTCGCGGCGGTCGCGCTCAACCCGGATTCCAAGGCGCCCAAGGATGCCAAGGTGCTCTCGAAGCCCTTCCACCTGCGCGAACTCGTCAACGAGGTCGAGAAACTGATGGCGGCCTGACGCGGCCGGCTTCCGCGGCGCGCGGAAACCCTATATCGGGCGCTCGAGAGAGCCCGAGAGCCGCCGGATGCAGCCCGTCACGATCTACACCACGAGCTGGTGCCCCTATTGCTCGGCGGCGAAGTCCCTCCTGCGCGAGAAGGGCGTCGCCTTCACGGAGATCGACGTGGAGGCGAGGGCCGGGGCCCGCCGCGAGATGGTGGACCGGGCGGGCGGACGCACCAGCGTGCCGCAGATCTTCGTCGGCGAGACCCATGTGGGCGGCTGCGACGACCTCTACGCCCTCGACCGGGCCGGCAAACTCGACCCGCTGCTCGCCGGCTGACCGCTTCCGGATTGCCCGGCCGCCCGCGGATCCTTTAGGGTCGCGGGCTCTGCCGCCCGGGGATCCCGCATGAGTACCTCCCGCTTCGTCGCCGCCTGCGTCCAGATGCGCTCGGGCCGCGACCCGGCCCGCAACCGCGACGCGGCGGTGGCGGGCGTGCGCGAGGCCGCGGAGCGCGGCGCGCATTTCGTGCAGACGCCCGAGATGACCTCGCTCCTCGAGCGCGACCGCCCGAGCCTGTTCGCCAAGATCACGGTGCCGGAGGAGGACCCGACGCTGGCGGGGCTGCGCGAGGCGGCGCGGTCGCACGGGGTGGTGATCCAGGTCGGCTCGCTCGCCGTGCGCAACGGCGACAAGGTCGCGAACCGGGCCTTCCTGATCGGGCCCGAGGGCGAGATCCTGGCCTCTTACGACAAGCTCCACCTCTACGACGTCGACCTGCCGAACGGGGAGAGCTGGCGGGAATCGGCGACCTACACGGGCGGGACCTGCGCGGTGGTGGCGGACCTGCCCTGGGCGCGGCTCGGCATCGCGATCTGCTACGATCTGCGCTTCCCCGCGCTCTACCGGGCGCTGGCCGAGGCCGGGGCCGAGATCCTGACCGCGCCCGCCGCCTTCACGCGTCAGACCGGCGAGGCGCATTGGCACGTGCTCCAGCGCGCGCGCGCCATCGAGACCGGCTCCTTCATGATCTCGGCCGCCCAGGGCGGGCGCCACGAGGACGGCCGCGAGACCTACGGCCATTCCCTGATCGTGGATCCCTGGGGCCGGATCCTGGCCGAGGCGGAGGGCGCCGAGCCGGGCGTGATCCTGGCCGAGATCGACCTCGCCCAGGTGGCGGAGGCCCGCGCGCGCATCCCGGCCCTGCGCCACGCCCGGCCCTTCACGATCGAGGCCGCGACCGCGCGCCGCGGCTGACGAACCCCGAATTCGCCTCAGAGCCGCCGGGAGGGCCGCGCGTCCCGCGCGTCGCCCCTCGCACGCGCGCCGCACCATCCCGATATCCCGAGCATGATCCGCTACGCCCTGTCCTGCGAGTCCGGCCACGCTTTCGAGAGCTGGTTCCCGTCGAGCGACTCCTACGACGATCAGGCGGGGCGCGGCCTCGTCGCCTGCCCGGTCTGCGGCAGCCCCAAGGTCGCCAAGCAGCTGATGGCCCCCGCCCTCGGCCGGCGCGGCAACAAGGGCGCCCCGCCGGTCCCCGCCGAGCCGGCCGCCGCGGCGGCCCCGGCCCCGGCCGCCCCGGCCGAGCCGGTGCGGCTGCTGGCGGAGCCCGAGATGCAGCTGCGCGCGATGATCCGGGCGCTCCACGAGCACGTCGCCCGCACCTCCGACCATGTCGGCCCCCGCTTCGCCGAGGAGGCGCGGCGGATGCATTACGGCGAGGCCGAGCAGCGGGCGATCCACGGGGAGGCGAGCCTCCAGGAGGCCCAGGCGCTCCTGGAGGAGGGGATCGCGGTCCAGCCCCTGCCGCTGCTCCCGGAGGAGCGGAACTGAGACGCCCTCCGCTTGATCAAAGCGGAGGGCGTCTCAGCAAGCCTGCGCGGCGAATGAGCGAAGCCGATTTCCGCATTGCGAAGCAATCAACGGGACATCGCATGAGGGGATCAGCGGCGCGCGGACCCCACCGCCGCCGCGCCCGCGAGGGCGGCGAGCGCGAGCGAGATCAGCGCGCTCCAGCCGGCGAGCGACACGCCGAGGAAGCGCCACGCCGCATCCGTGCAGCTCACGACCCGGATCGAGTCCAGGCTCTTGAGGAAGTCGTTGACGTCGGCCGGGCCCTTGCCGGAGCCGCCGCCGCAATCGCTCGGGCCCGGCCAGAAGCCCCACTCCGCCCCCGCGTGGTAGGCGCCGAGCCCGGCGCTCGCCAGGAACAGCAGCGCCAGGGCCGCCAGGATCCAGCGGCCAAGGCGCGGGGGCAGCAGTGCCGCCGCCGCCGCCAGCGGCAGGGCGAGGTAGTAGGGCTGGCGCTCCGTCAGGCAGAGCTTGCAGGGCACGTAGCCGAGGCCATGCTGGAAGATCAGCGCGCCCCCGACCGTGGCCGCCGCCCCGAGGAGCACGAGGAGGGCCGCCGGGCGCGGCGCCGTGAGCGTGATGGCCGTCATGCCGGGGGCCTCAGAACAGGTAGCGGAAGCCGACGAAGCCGATCACGCCCACCGCCACGACGCCGGCCGCGATCGCGTTGAGGTGGCGGTCGAGGGCGGTGCGGATGCCGACGCCGTAGCGGCTCACCAGCCCCGCCAGGATGAAGAACCGCGCCCCGCGGGTGATCAGCGACAGCAGCGTGAACCAGAACAGGTCGTAGCCGGCGAAGCCCGACGTGATCGTGACGAGCTTGTAGGGGATCGGCGTCAGGCCCTTCAGCAGGATGACCCAGTGACCGTAATGGGCGTAGCCCTCCCGGAACTTCTCGGCCCCCTGCGACAGCCCGTAGAGGCCGAACAGCCACTGGCCGAGGGAATCGTAGAGCAGCGCCCCGATCGCGTAGCCGGTGAGGCCGCCGATCACCGAGCTGAGCGTCGCCACGAGGGCGTAGAACCAAGCCCGGTCGGGCCGGCTCACCACCATCGGCACCAGCATCACGTCCGGCGGGATCGGGAAGAACGAGCTCTCCGCGAAGGAGACGGCGCCCAGCGCATAGGGCGCCGAGGGGCGCCCGGCGAGCGCGAGGATCCACTCGTAGAGGCGGCGGAGCATCGATCGGAGAACCTGGTCACGACACGGTCGCCGCCCTTTCAGCACAGGATTGCGGCGCTGGCGAGGGCGGAGGCGGAGGGGGGAAGCGGCCTCCGGGTCCGGGCGCCGCCCTCACGCCCCAAGGGCCGCATCCCGGTTCGACGTCGCCGCGGGGGAGGGCTGACGATCCCGCCGCAGACCATCACCGCCATCCATGCCCGCCGACACTCCACGCCGGGATCGAGGCCGCCCGGGGAGGTCGCGGACCCGCGACACCCTCGACCAGCCGCTCGCCCGGCGGCGCAGCGACACCGTCGGCGCCCTCGACACGGCCCGCGCCGCGTGACGGATTGACTTTTCCGACCCTCGCTGTACACACACGGCCTCCGCACGGACGGCGCCCTGCACCGCCCGGCCTTGGCGTTTGGTCTCAGGCCGCGCCGCGAATCCGTTCAACCCTCGACACCGCGACCGGCCGGCGCCGGCGCGCCGACGTGAGACCAGACCGATGAAGATCCGCAATTCGCTGAAGTCGCTGCGCGGCCGGCATCGCGACAACCAGCTCGTGCGCCGCAAGGGCCGCGTCTACGTCATCAACAAGACCCAGAAGCGGTACAAGGCCCGCCAGGGCTGAGGCTCCGCGGCCGGGCTCCCCCGGGAGCCCGCTGCGCCGGGTCCGAGGGATCCGTGCCCGGGTCCGCAGGACCCGCGGCAAGCCATCGCGTTGACCGGCCGGCACGGGCGCCGGAGCATGCGGCATGGTTCGCCCCGCTCTCGCGCCCTGCCTCCTCGGGCTCCTGCTCGCCGGCTCCGTCGGGACGCAGGCCCTGGCCCAATCCGCCTCCCCCGTGCGGGACGGCGCTCCGGCCAAGGAGGCGCCCCGGCCGCCGCCCACTCTCGACGACCTGTTCGGCCGGCTCAAGGTCGCCCGGGACGACGCGGAGGCGCGCGGCGTCGCGGCGCTGATCGAGCGCCGCCTCGACCGCTCCGGCAGCGCCACGGTCGACCTGCTGGCGAGCCGCGCCGGCGACGCCCTCAAGGACAAGGACGCCGCGCTCGCGGTCGAACTCCTCGACCGCGTCACGACCCTCGAGCCGGACTGGGCCGAGGGCTGGAGCCGCCGCGCCACGGCCTTCTACCTCCTCGACGACAAGGCGAGCGCGCTCGCCGACCTGCACCGGGCCCTGCAGCTGGAGCCGCGGCACTTCGAGGCCTGGGCGGCGCTCGCCCATCTGTACATGGCGGATGACGACAAGGCCCGGGCGCTGGCGGCGTTCCGCAAGGCCCAGGAGATCTATCCCCGCATGGGCAAGCTGCGCGAGACGATCGAGCGGCTCGCCCCCGACATCGACGGACGCGACCTGTGAGGCGTGTCCCGGCGCATGCGGCGCGGCCAGGAACGCCCCGATCATGACCGGCTGCCGGGCGGGCGGCGCGTGCTGACCTGGCTCGCGGGCGGGCTGCTCGGCCTCGTGGCGCTGCTCCTCGCGCTGGGGCTCGCGGCGACCTGGATCATCACCGCGCAGGTCGAGGCGCGCTACCCGCCGGCCGGCCGGCGCGTGAGCGTGCCGGGCGGGCAGCTCGCGGTGCTGGAGGCCGGGCCGGGGGAGGGCCGCCCGAGCCGCGGCACGGTGGTGCTTCTGCACGGAGCCTCCGCCAACGGCATGGATCCGATGCAGGCCTTCGGCCGGCGGCTCGCGGGCGACGGGTTCCGGGTCCTGGCCTTCGACCGGCCGGGCTTCGGCTGGAGCGACCGGATCGGCGGAAGCGCGGCGGCCTCCCCGGCCGTGCAGGCGGATCTGATCGCGCGGGCCCTCGACACCCTCGGGATCGGGCCAGCGACGATCGTGGGCCATTCCTGGTCGGGCGCGCTCGCGGCCCGTCTCGCCCTCGACCATCCCGAGCGGGTCTCCGGCCTCGTCCTGCTGGCGCCGGCCCTCTATCCCTGGCCGGGCGGCGCGGTGCCGGGCTACGCGGGCTGGTACCGCTCCGTGTTCGGCCGCGCCCTCCTGTGGCTCGCCACGCACACGGTCGCGGCGCCGCTCGGCCTCGCCTATCTCGACCGGTTCGCCGCCGCGGTGTTCCGCCCCGAGCCCCTGCCGGCGGACTACCTCGACGCGGCGCGGGTGCCCCTGGTGCTGCGCCCCGCGACCTTCGCGGCGAATCTCCAGGACCTCGACGGGCTCTACGGTTTCCTGGCCGAGCAGAGCCCGCGCTACGGGCGGATCGCGGTGCCGACCACGATCGTGGCGGGCGACGCGGACCCGGTCGTGCGCACGCCGGTTCATGCCGAGCCGATGGCGCGGGCGGTGCCGGGCGCGCGCCTCGTGGTGCTGCCGGGCGTCGGCCACATGCTGCACTACACGGCGACCGACGCGGTGGTGGCGGAGGTGGAGGCGGTGGCGGCGCGCCAGAGCGTCGGCTCGGAGTGAGGCGTCCGATGAAGGGTCGCCGGCCAACATTCCGCCGCTGCGGCATGGTTGTCTGGGGAGAATGTGAGGCACGTCTCCCCTCTCCCGAGTGGGAGAGGGGCCGGGGGATCGAAGATCCCGCGTGAGGGTGGCTCGGATTCAGCAAGTATCCTGAACGATGCCGCTGGCAGCTCGACCTTCGGAGTTCAACCCTGAGGCCGAGCCACCCTCACCCCTACCCCTCTCCCACCCGGGAGAGGGGATCCGGAGCGCGCTGGACTAATGTAGTTTGATGTTGAATGAGCGCTTTCTGGAGACCAAGGCCCGCCCCTCACGCCTTCGCGGCGTGCTCGCGGGTGACCTGCGCGATGCGGATCAGGTTCGTCGCGCCGGGCGTGCCGAAGGGCAGGCCCGCCACCACGATCACCCGGTCCCCCACCTTGGCGAAGCGCTCGCGCACCGCGAACTTGCAGGCCCGGAACGACATGTCGTCGATGTCGCTGGCGTCGTTGGTGACGATCGGGTGCGTGCCCCAGGCGAGCGCGAGGCGCCGCGCGGTCTCGCGCTTGGGCGTCAGCGCGATCACCGAGGCGTTCGGGCGCGCGCGGGCGAGGCGCAGGGCCGTCGAGCCGGAAGCGGTCCAGGCCATGATCGCGTCGAGGCCGAGCGTGTCGACGATCTGGTGGGCGGAGAGCGCGATCGCGTCCGAGGCGGTGGCCTCCGGCGGCGTGCGCTGGGCGGCGATGATCGACCAGTAGATCCCGTCGCGCTCCACCTGCTCGGCGATGCGGTTCATGGTGGCCACCGCCTCGACCGGGAAGCCGCCCGAGGCGCTCTCGGCCGAGAGCATCACGGCGTCGGCGCCCTCGTAGACGGCGGTCGCCACGTCCGAGACCTCGGCCCGGGTCGGCACCGGCGCGGCGATCATCGATTCGAGCATCTGGGTCGCCACCACCACGGGCTTGCCCAGGCGCCGCGCCCCGCGGGTGATGCGCTTCTGCACCCCGGGCACCTGCTCCAGCGGCATCTCGACGCCGAGATCGCCGCGGGCGACCATCAGGCCGTCGGAGACCTCCATGATCGCGTCGAGGCAGGCGAGCGCCTGCGGCTTCTCGATCTTGGCCATGACCAGGGCGCGGTTGCCCGCGATCGCCTTGACCTCGGCCACGTCCTCCGGGCGCTGGACGAAGGAGACGGCGATCCAGTCGACGCCGGCGGCGAGGCCGGCCTCCAGGTCGAGATGGTCCTTCTCGGTCATGGCGGCGACCGGGATCACGGTGTCGGGCAGCGAGACGCCCTTGCGGTTCGAGATCCGCCCGCCGACCAGCACCCGGGTGACGACCCGGCGCGGCCCGACCTCGACGACCTGCAGGCGCAGCTTGCCGTCGTCGATCAGCACCGCGTGGCCGGGCTCCAGGGAGGAGAGGATCTCCGGATGGGGCAGGTGGACCCGGGCGGAATCCCCCGGCGCCTCGTCCCCGTCGAGGACGAAGCCCTGGCCGTTCTCCAGGATCGCGGCGTCCCCAACGAACTTTCCGACCCGCAGCTTCGGCCCCTGCAGGTCGAGGAGGATCGCGATCGGCCGGCGCAGGCGCTGCTCGATCGAGCGGATCACCGCCACCCGCTCGGACAGCCGCTCCCGGGGCAGGTGGCTCATGTTGATGCGGAACACGTCGGCCCCGGCCTCGAACAGCTTCTCGATCACCTCCGGCTCCTCGGAGGCCGGGCCGAGGGTGGCGACGATCTTGGTGCGGCGGGCGCGTTTCATGGGCTGGTCCGGGGCGATGGGCGAAGGCCGGTCTCAAGGATCCCGCGCGGGGCGCAGCCCGGCGAACCGGCAAGCTCTTAGCAGGTCAGCGGGACGGGACTCCCCCCTTCCTTCCGGGGGGGCGATCGAGCGCTGGGCTCAACCGGCAGCAGAGACGGTCGCCCGCTCCAACTCACGCGCGACCCACTTGTTGAGGCTGAGACCCGCACGGCGGGCGGCCGACACGGCGGCCCGGTGCAGCCCGGGTTCGACACGGACCACGAATTGCCCGGAGTAAGGCTTTTCCGGCTCCTCACCGCGCTCGGCACAGAAAGCGAAGTAATCCTCGATGCTGTCCGCCAGGGCCTGTTTCAGTTCATCCACCGAACGACCCTGAAAAGTGATCACGTCACGCAGATCCTGAACTTCGCCGTGAAACAGCTCGGCCTCCTCGTCGAATTCGACGAGGGCCTCGTAGCCCTTGTCGTGCATCGTCGTCATGGTCGAACCTCGGTTCTCCCAGGCAGCTCCGGAGATCGGCCTCACGGACTCGCCGCCGGCCGCCCCGGATCGGTGAGCTGGATGGTCCAGCTCTTCTGCTCGCCGGTATCGACCTCGAAGAAGCCGTTGCGGTCGTAGCCGCGGGCGAGGCAGTCCTCGACGCCCCGGATGGTGAACTCGCGGTCGCGGGTGCACATCAGCGAGCGCCCGCTCCACTCGCCGCCGCGGTCGTAATCGACCGCGAAGACGTAGTAGTAGCGGGCGGCGAGCGACCCCTTCAGCAGGGTCTCGCAGGCCTTGGCGGTGAGGTTCCACCAACCCTCCGTGACCCAGCCGCCGGAATCCCGGTAGCCGAGGGCGACGCCGACGCGGCTGCCCGTGAGGTTGCACATGCGCAGGTCCGCGCGGGCGGGCGTCGCGCCGAGGAGGAGCCACAGGGCGAGCGCCGAAGCCCCCGCGCGTGTCGCCCTAACCCACCAGGATGATGCGGCAATCATTGACATTGGTGCGGGTCGGCCCAGGCCGGACAAGGTCGCCGATCCGGTCGAAGAAGGAGGTGGAATCGTTCTCCGACAGACTGACCCGCGGGTCCAGCCCCGCCGCCGCCGCACGGGCGAGCGTCGTCTCGTCGACGAGCGCCCCGGCCGGGTCGGTGGCCTCGCCGCGCCCGCCATCGGTGCCGTCGGTGTCGGCCGAGAGGCCGGCGATGCCCGGCGTCCCGTCGAGGGCGACCGCCAGCGCGAGCATGTATTCCTGGTTCGGCCCGCCCTGGCCCTCGCCGCGGATCGTCACGGTGAGTTCGCCGCCCGAGATCAGCGCGACCTTGCGGCCCTCCGCCGCCCTCTGCCGGGCGAGTGCCGCGTGCTCGGCGGCGACCTCCCGGGCCTCGCCCTCCAGGTCGGCCCCGAGCATCTCCGGCGCGTAGCCGGCCTCCGCCGCCGCCGCGGCGGCGGCCTTCAGGGCGTCGATCGGCCGGGCGATGATGCGGTACGCCGTGCGGGCGAAGAGCGGGTCGCCGGGCTTCGGGCTCTCGTTCTCCGGATCGTTCAGGAGCGCCTCGGCGGCGGGCGGCAGCGGGATGCCGCGCTTGGCGCAGATGGCGCGGGCCTCGGCGAGCGTCGAGGGGTCGGGCACGGTCGGCCCGGACGCGATCACGGCCGGGTCGTCCCGGGGCACGTCGGAGATCGCGAGCGTCAGAACCTGTCCGGCCCCGCGCGCGGCGAGCGCCAATCGCCCGCCCTTGATCCGCGACAGGTGCTTGCGCACGCAGTTGATCTCGTCGATGGGCGCGCCCGAGCGCAGCAGCGCCTTGGTGATCCCCTGCTTCTCCGCGAGGGTGAGGTCGCCGGCCGGCGCGATCCAGTTCGCCGAACCGCCCCCCGAGAGCAGCACCAGCACGAGGTCGTCGGGGCCGGCCGCGGCCGCGAGGTCGAGGCTGCGGCGGGTCGCATCGATGCCGGCCTGGTCGGGGACCGGGTGGCCCGCCTCGACCACCGCCACGAGGCCGGCGGGCTCGCCGTAGCCGTGACGCGCCACCGCCTGCCCGACGAGGCGGTCCGGGCCGAGCCCGTGCGCCTCGCGGTAGTGCCGCTCGGCCACGGCCGCCATGCTGGCGCCCGCCTTGCCGGCGCCGAGGATCACCAGCCGCCCGGCCGGCGGCGGCGGCAGTTCGGGCACGAGGCAGCCGCGGGGATGGGCCGCCGTCACGGCCGCGTCGAGGAGGCGCAGCAGCAGGGCGCGGCGCGCATCGGCGGGGGAGGGGGTGGCGGTCACGGGCCGGATCCTCGCGCGTGTCTTCGGGGGAAGTCGGGCTAGCGGCGCCGCGGGCGGGCGACCGCGATGCCGAACAGGATGAGGGCGCCGCCCAGTGCCTGGGGCAGGCTCAGCGCCTCGCCCAGCACGATCCAGCCGAGCGCCGCGGCGGCCACCGCCTCGAGGAAGATCACCAGGGACGAGAAGGCGGCGGGAAGGCGGCCGAGCGCCACCGAGAGCAGGCCCTGGCCGGCGGCGTGGCTCAGGAGCGCCAGGGCGACGAGGCCCGCGGCCGCCCCCGCGGATTGGGGCAGGACGGGCCGCGTCTCGACGGCGAGCACGACGCCGAGGAGCAGCACGGCCGTCACGCAGGAGGCCCCAAAGGTGACCCGGGCGGCGCCGATCCCCTGCCCGCGGGCGCGCTCGACGGTGAGGAAGTAGAGGCCGAAGAACAGGGCCGTCAGCACCCCGTCCCGGTCCCCGGCGAGGCGGGCGGGGTCGATCTGCAGGGACTGGCCGATCAGCGCCGCGCCCCCGGCGAGGCAGAGCGCGAGCCCCGCCAGGGTGGCGCGCGCGGGGCGGCGCCCGAGCCCGATCCAGGCGAACAGCACCACGAAGACCGGGGCGGTGGTGGCGAAGAAGGTGGCGTTGGCCACCGTGGTCTCGAGGATCGCCCGGTGCCAGAACACGAGGTCGCCCGTGAAGGCGAGGCCCGAGAGGAGCACGGCGGGGGCGAGGGCCGGGCGCCGCAGGTGCGGCCGGGCCGCCTCCTCGGCCCGCATCCAGCCGTAGAGGGCGGGGAGCGCCAGGGCGACGCGCCAGAAGGCGCTGGCGAAGGGGCCGACCTCCGGGCTCACCAGCCGCACCAGGATCGGCGACACGCCCATCGCCACCGCGCCGAGGAACAGGGCCGCGAAGGCGAGGCCCGCGCCTCCTTCCGCGGAGCGGGCTCCAGGGGACACCGCTCCCGGGCCAGCGGCCAGGTCGGGCTGGGGCGTGCGGGACAGGGGCCGGGACATGGACCAGGCGGCTCCGACGGCGGCGGATCGACCGGCAAGCACTATGGCAAGTCGCGGCCCGCGTCACCCTGGCGGTGGGCCGGGGCGCGGCGCGGGGCGCTCGGCTCTTTGGGGGGAGGGGCGGCCGGACGAGTCGCGTTCCCTCGCCTGCGGGTCGAGAACCCGCCCGCCCGGCCATGCGCACGGGGCTCGCGATCGCATCCGGATTGAGCACGCCTGTTTTAAGCGCCAGATCCATGTTCGCCGTCCGGACGATCTGCTTTCCAGCCATTCGATGCTGGGTTCTATCCTTACGTCATGGAAACTAGATTCCATACCGATTATGGATACGTCAATTCAATTGTACTATCCATAATAACATAGTTAATTGCCCCCTGGGTGGATCAGCCTCTTCCACACGAACCCGGAAGGAGGCGGCCATGGAATCAGGACATTTCCTCACCGGCGGGGGTCAGATGGCTCTCCGCATCCGAGAGCACGATTGGAGACCCTCGCCGCTCGGCGCGATCGAGGCGTGGCCGCTCGCCTTGCGGTACGCGCTCAGCAGCATGCTCAACTCGGCCTTTCCGACCTACCTCGCCTGGGGGCCCGACCTCATCAGCTTCTACAACGACGCGTACCGGCCCATCCTCGGCATCAAGTCCGAGGCGCTCGGGCGCCCCTTCCGCGAGGTCTGGGGCGAGGCATGGAGTCAGATCGGTCCGGTGACGGAGCGCGCGCTGCGCGGTGAGGCGAGTTACCTGGAGGATTACACCGTCACGGTCGATCGCAACGGGTTTCGGGAGGAGAGCCTCTGGACCTTCTCCTACTCGCCGGTCCGGGGCGAGAGCGGCAGCGTGCAGGGCGTGCTCTGTCACGTGTACGAGACCACCGGGCGGGTCCGCATGGAGGAGCACCTCCGCTCCGCCTTGCGGGAGATCGAGGCGCAGCGGGCGCGCTTCGACACCCTGATCGAGCATCTCCCCTTCGCGGCCGGGCTCTTCGGGGCTGACGGACGCGCCCTGCTCACCAACCCGCTCTGTCGACACTTCCTTCCCGGCGGCCGGCCCCCTTCCCTCGATCCGGACGCGCGGCCCGACTGGACCGGCTTCGACACGGACGGCCGGATGCTGAGCCCGCACGACTATCCCTTCGCGCGCTCGATGCGGGGCGAGGTCGTGCAGGACGTGAGCTTCCTGCACCGGTCCGGGCAGGGCCACGAGTCCTGGATGCGCGTCAGCGCCATTCCGGTGCGGGAGCGCGACGGCAACATTCGGCAGGCCATCATGGTGGTGAAGAACGTCGATCGGGAGATGCGCGCCGAGGCGGCCCTGCGCGAGAGCGAGGAGCGCTTCCGGCGCTTCGCCGAGCATTCGGCGAACGTGCTCTGGCTCGCCGACCTGGAGAGCGGGCGCGTCGACTACCTCAGCCCCGCCTTCGCGCAGGTCTGGGGCATGCCCGCCGAGCAGATGTCGGACGTCGCGAGCTGGCTTGCCAGCATCCATCCGGAGGATCGCGACGGGGCGGCACGGGCGCTGGAGCGGGTCGGCGGGGGCGAGACCTTGGTCCTGGAGTACCGGATCCTGCGCCCCTCCGACCGCGCGGTCCGCTGCATCCGCGACACCTTCTTCCCGATCCCCGGGACCGACGGCCACATCCAGTTCGTGGGCGGGATCGCGCAGGACGTCACCGCCGATACCGGCCTGCGCGCCTACGTGGTCGCGACCGGGGAGGACGCCCGGCACGGCCTCGCCGGCGTCCTGCAGACCGCCGGGTACGAGGTGCAGGCCTTCGCGAGCGGTCAGGCCCTCCTCACCATGGCCGGGTCCCTGATGCCGGGCTGCGTCGTGATCGACCTGGAGGAGGCCGACGGCCTGGTGGTCGCGAGCGCCCTGAAGGCGGCGCGCACGCACCTGCCGGTGGTGGCCATCGGCGCGAGCGGGAGCGACGTCGGGTTCGCGGTGCGCGCCATGAAGGCGGGGGCCGTCGATTTCCTCGAAACGCCCTGGAGCGCGGAGGCGCTGGTCTTCGCGGTCAGGTCGGCGCAGGCCGAGATCCGCGACATGGCGGAGCGGACGCGCGAGCACGACGAGTCCCACGACCGGATCGCGGCCCTGTCGGCGCGCGAGCGGGCGGTGCTGGAGGGTTTGCTCGCGGGCGGCACCAACAAGACCATCGCCCGCACGCTGGGCCTGAGCCCGCGCACCGTGGAGATCCACCGCGCCCGGGTCATGGAAGCGCTGGGCGCCCGCACCCTGCCCGAGGCGGTCCTGATCGCCACGGCGGCCGGCGTGCGCCCTGCCGGGCAGCCCGGCGGCTCGGCCGGAAGCGGGCCATAAAAGCCTCTAGGGACGCCCGGCCTGCAGGTACCCGGCCTCGAACTCCGCGAGGTCGCGCAACCGCCGCGGCGCGAGGATCCGCAGACGGTGCCCCCGCAGCGTGATCAGCCCGTCCCGCCGCAGGTCTTGCAGCACGCGGTTCACGTGCACGCTCGACAGGCCGAGCGTGTCGGCCAGATCCACCTGCGTCAGCGGCAGATCGAGGCCGCCGTCCGTGACCTGGCCGACCGCCCCCAGGCGCTCCATCAGCTCGCACAGGAGATGCGCCATGCGCTCCAGGCCCGAGCGCATGCCGAGATTGACCACCCACTCGCGCGCCGTCGCCTCCTCCACGAGCCGTGCGCGCTGCCGCGCGAGCGCGATGCCGGGATGCCGGCCGAGCAGGTCGAGGTAAGCCGCGCGCGGAACCTTGGCGATCTCGCAGGGCGTGAAGGTCTCGATCGCGTGGTCGAGCGGGGAGCCGTGGAGGGCGCTCCGGTCGCAGAGGTCGCCGGGCACCAGATAGGCGACGACCTGGCGCCGGCCGGACGCGCGGCGCTTCGAGCGGCCGGCGAAACCGGCGAAGACGATGAGCACGTGGTCGGACACGCCCTCCTGCTCCGCCAGGACGCGGTGCCGCTCGACCGGTCGGACGTAGCCGGCCAAGCCGTCGAGCGCCGCGCGATCCTGCGCCGTGAGCGCGGCGAGACCGGCGAGCCTGCGGGTGAGGGCGCAGGCGTGACCATCGGCTTCGGGCGCCGTCCCGGGCTGCCGCCGTCCTTGGACCGCTCCGGGCATCGGGGCCTGCGTCAGGGTGGTCGAGGCGAGTATCCCCATGAGGCGTCCTCCAGAATGGTGGCCCATTCTCCCGCGGCGCCGCGCGGGCGCATCCGGCCGGTCCCTTAGGACGTCTCCGATCCGTGTGCCTCGATGTCCTTGCGGCCGTAGGCCATCGCCGGGGCGAGCCGCGCGATGTGGGGAGACCATTGCGCGCGCTGCGCGAGGTAGGCCTGCGCGGCCGCCTCCCCCCGCGCGACCGCGATCCCCTCCGCGGCGAGCCGGGTGGCCGCCTTCTCCCACTGCGCGCGCCACCGCCGCCGCTCGTCGGGACCGGCCGCTCCCGCCTCCGCCGGGTCGCCCGGCAGGAACGCCGCTTCGAGCGTGACGACCACCATCTGGGCCACGCGCCAGAGCGCCTCGACGGCCGCGGCCTCCTTCAGCCAGGCCGCCTCCTCGTCCGCGAGCGTGCTGCGGATCAGCGAGACCGTGTCGAGCGCGAGATGGGCCTGCGCCGAGACCGAGTAGTAAGGCTGCCGAAAACGGAAGTAGAACAGTACCGGGTAGAAGTGATGGGCCTCCTTCATCGCCGTCATCGCGTTGGCGAGATTGATGAGGTGGCTGTAGCCGGCGCTGAACTGCCCGCGGGGCCCGAGCCGCGCCAGCAGCTCGCCCGCATCCGCGGTTCCACCCGAGAGGAGGTGGAACTGCAGCCCGAGCGCGTTGCGCTGCTGCAGGGCGCCGTAGACCTGCATGATGTAGGTCAGGACCAGCGAGGTCACCGACATGCCGATCAGCGAGTTCACGAGGTAGACGACGCGGTAGGCATCGCTCGTGGGCTTGAAGTCGCTGGCGCCGACGATCGCCATGCTGCTGCCCCCGGCGTAGAGCGCGGTGAGGAAGTCCGTGGGCGTGGGGCCGTTGCCCGCCTGCACGCCCGTGCCGAGACCGGGATGAAGGATGAGCCCGGCGCCGAGCGTCAGGCCGCCGGCCCAGAGCAGGACGTAGAGGACGAGGATGACCGGGCCGCAGAAGGACAGCACCGTTCCGCGTCGCGCGCCGGCCGCCTCGGCCGCGCGGCGGAAGGCGATCCAGGCGAGATGTGCGGCGCGCTCGGCGATCAGGCCGGTGCCGATGCGGGCGTAGAGGACGGTGAGGAACACGTCGAGGAGGGCGAGCCCCATCACGAGGGCGCCTGACGCGCGTTCGAGGACGGACACCATGATCTGCCTGTCGCGAGGCCCCGTGCGCCGCAGGCGCACTCTGGTCGCGAACCGGCCGCTGCCAGGCCCCGTTCCGCGGAGACTTCCCTAGGACGGTCCCGGTCGGGGCGGCGCCGGCGGCCGAGCGTCCGGGGTCGGCCGTGGGGCGGCGGCTGGCGGCCGGCCGGGCTCGACGTCCTCGCGATAGAGCAGGTCGACGGCGGTCCAGAAGGCGGTCCTCATCTCCGGGCACCGCCGGCCGAGCACCCCCTCGATCGTCGCGGCGGCTTCGCGCGCGCAGTCCTCTGCCTCGGCATCCGACAGAACATCGGCCATGGCGGTCCTCCCGATCGGCGGACGGCCGCGCCGCCCTCGCGGACGCGACGGTGACGGAGCACGCGGGGAGGAGGATCCGGGCATCCCCGTAGGGCCCATGCCGGTCCGGCCCGCCGGCGGGCCAAATCCTTTCCGGACCTGGAGAATCGGCCCGCAACGGACCTTTCCTAGGGATTTGTCCGCAGGAACAGGGCACCGCTCCGCCCGGTTCGGCTCGCTGCGGTCCCGACCACCATCCCGCGGGGGCTCACGCCTGAGGCGGCCGGGACGCCGGCCGTCCGGCTCCAAAACCGCCCCCGCACCTCAACCGACGGGAGAAGAAGGTCATGCGAGCCCTGGTTTGGCACGGGAAGGAAGACATCCGTTGTGACACCGTCACCGATCCGGAGATCGAGGACGGTCGCGACGTCATCGTCAAAGTCACGAGTTGCGCGATCTGCGGCTCGGACCTGCATCTGTTCCACAATTTCATTCCCGCCATGTTGCCGGGCGACGTCATGGGCCACGAGACCATGGGCGAAGTCGTCGAGACCGGACGCGGGCTGAATGGCAAGCTGAAGAAGGGCGACCGGGTCGTGGTGCCCTTCACCATCGTCTGCGGCGAGTGCGACCAGTGCAAGCGCGGCTACTTCTCCGTCTGTCAGAGGAGCAACCGCAAGAAGCACCTCGCCGACAAGGTCTTCGGCCACAGCACCGCGGGCCTGTTCGGCTACACGCATCTCACCGGCGGCTATCCGGGCGGCCAGGCCGAGTACCTGCGGGTGCCCTTCGCCGACGCGACCGTCCAGAAGGTGCCCGACGGCATTCCCGACGAGAAGCTGCTGTTCCTGTCGGACATCTTCCCGACCGGCTGGCAGGCGGCCGTGCAGGCCGACATCCAGCCCACCGACACCGTGGCGATCTGGGGCTGCGGGCCGGTCGGCCAGATGACGATCCGCTCGGCCATCCTCCTGGGCGCCGAGCAGGTCGTCGCCATCGACCACCTGCCGGAGCGGCTGGAGATGGCCCAGGCGGCGGGCGCCATCACCATCAATTTCGACGACGAGAGCGTGGTCGAGCGGCTGAACGAGCTCACCGGCGGCGAAGGCCCCGAGAAGTGCATCGATTGCATCGGCATGGAGAGCCACGTCACGCCGTCGATGCCGGATACGGTCTACGACCGCGCCAAGCAGATCTTCCTGGCCGAGAGCGATCGGCCGCACGTGCTGCGTGAGATGATCTACGTGTGCCGACCCGGGGGTCTGATCTCGATCCCGGGTGTCTACGGGGGCTTGGCCGACAAGATCCCGATGGGTGCGGCGATGAACAAGGGCCTGACCTTCCGCATGGGGCAGACCCACGTCCAGCGCTGGACCGCCGATCTCCTGCGCCGGATCGAGGAGGAGCAGATCGATCCCTCCTTCGTCATCACGCACGAGGTCCCGCTCGACCAAGGACCCCAGATGTACCGGATGTTCCGGGACAAGCAGGACAGCTGCATCAAGGTCGTTCTCAAACCCTGACAGGACGAGGGAGAGATCATGACGAACATCTCAAGCATCGCCGGCCTCTCGAACATCGCGCGGTCCGAGGGCGATCCGAAGGTCCTTCGCACCGGGCCGAGTTCCCGCGGCGTGCCGGACAGCGTCGCCCAGGGGCTCGGCTGGTTCAGCCTCGCCCTGGGTCTCACCGAGCTCCTGGCGCCCCAGCGCATCACGCAGGCGCTCGGGATGGAGGGCAAGGAGGCCCTGGTGCGGGCCTACGGGGCCCGCGAGATCGGCAGCGGCATCCTCTCGCTGTCGGTGGACAAGAAGCTCGGGCTCTGGAGCCGCGTCGCCGGCGACGGCCTCGACATCGCGACCGTGATGACGGCGCTTCGGCCGGGCAACCCGAAGCGGGACAACGTCGTGGTCGCCCTGGCCCTGTTGCTCGGCATCACGGCCGTCGACCTGATCGACGCCCAGGCCACCACGGTGCGCCACGGCCGCGATGCGGGACGCAAGCGGTCCTACCGGGATCGCAGCGGCTTCCCGCGCGGCGTCACGGCGTCCCGCGGCGCGGCGCGGGACTTCAAGACCCCGCCCGACCTGCGGCACGCCCCGGCCCTCGCCGCGGTCTCGCCGCGCGCCTCCGCGGGGTGAGGCCGTCCCGACCCGCTGAGGGGTTCGGGCTGCCCGCGCGGCCCGAAGCCTCGCCCGCGCGACGGTCGACGTCGCGCGGGCCGGCTCCGATGGACCGGCCGATCGGGCCTGCCTCCGATCAGGCGGGCAGCAGGCCGCTCGCGCGGTAGCCCGCCACGATGTCGTCGTAGACGGCGATGTCCGCGCGCGACCGCGCCATCACCTGTGCGCCGCCGATCGCCGCGAAGATGGCCCGGGCTCTGCGCGCGATCGCGGCAGGTTCCGCGGCAGCGTCCGCGGCGCGCAGGACCGTCGCCAGCCACGCGACGTGGACGTCCGCGAAGGCGCGGACCTCGGCCCGGACCGCGTCCGGGAGATCCTCGTGCTCGGTC
The DNA here is from genome assembly GCF_054052225.1 of Methylobacterium sp. JK268. Taxonomy (NCBI): domain Bacteria; kingdom Pseudomonadati; phylum Pseudomonadota; class Alphaproteobacteria; order Hyphomicrobiales; family Methylobacteriaceae; genus Methylobacterium; species Methylobacterium sp. JK268. The sequence continues at coordinate 193,505 of NZ_JBSVZN010000011.1, forward strand.
GCCATGAAGCCGCACAGGCACATCCGGTTCCCGTCCTCCAGCGCCCTGCGGAACAGGCCGGGATAGCGGGCGAGACAGGCCAGCGGGTCCCCGCTCTCCGCCCACAGCGCGTCCAGCCGGGCCTTCGAATCCTCCCGGTAGCGCCGCGCCACCGCCGCGCCGAGGGCGGCCTTGGTCGGAAAGTGATAGTGGATGCTGGCGCTCTTGACCCCGACCTCCGCCGCGAGGTCGCGGAAGTTCAGCCCGGTGTAGCCGTGGGCCTGCGCCGCCGCCCGCGCCGCGGCGAGGATCGCCTCTCGTCTGTCCGTCATCCCGTGCCTCCGGCCCGACCGCCCGGTCGAGCGACATTGACGACGCTCCGCGACAGCGCAATCTATCAACTGGTAGATAGACAGGGCCCGCGCGCGCGGCTACGCCTGGTCCATGCCTGCGAGGGAGGTCGCCGTGGTCGCCAGCCCCCTGACCGACGCGGATGCGACGGAACTGGCCGCCCGCGTGCGGAGGCGGGACGTCTCGCCCGTCGAGATCGTCCGCGCGCATCTCGACCGCATCGCGGCGGTCAACCCGAGGCTCAACGCCATCGTCACGCTGGCCGCCGAGCAGGCGCTGGCCGCCGCCAGGGACGCGGAAGCCGCCGTGATGGCGGGGGCCGAGCTCGGACCGCTCCACGGCGTGCCGTTCACCGTCAAGGACTGTCTCGACACCGCCGACGTGGCGACGCAGCGCGGCTCGCCCGTCTTCGCCGGGCGCGTCCCGCGGGCGGACGCGACCGCCGTCGCCCGTTTCAGGCAGGCCGGCGCGATCCTGCTGGCCAAGACCAACCTGCCCGAGTTCTCCTACTGGACCGAGACCGACAACCTGCTGACCGGGCGCACTAACAACCCCTGGGACCTCGCGCGGACGCCCGGCGGGTCGAGCGGGGGCGAGGCGGCGGCGATCGCCGCCGGGATGTCGCCGATCGGCATCGGCAGCGACGTCGCCATCTCGGTGCGGGGCCCCGCCGCCCATACCGGCATCGCCGCCCTCAAGCCGACCCACGGGCGCGTCCCGACCACCGGACACTGGCCGCAGGTGCCGCGCCGCTTCTGGCACGTCGGACCGATGGCCCGCAGCGTGCGCGACGTGGCGCTGGGCTACCGCCTCATGGCCGGACCGGACGGGATCGACGGGTACGCCGCCATTCCGCGCGACCTCGACCTCGGCGCCGCCGGTCCCGATCGCCCGATCCGGGTCGGGTGGCTGACGGAGCCGGGCTTCGGCCCCGTCGCGTCCGAGGTCGCCGCGACGGTGGAGGGGGCGGCCCGCGCCCTGCGGGATCGGGGATGCGCCGTCGAGCCGGTGCGGATCCCGGTGCTGGAGGAGAGCGACGGCGTCGCGCTGTCCGGGGCGCTGTTCGCCGCCGAGGTCAAGCCGGAGATCGCGCGCCTCGTGGCGGGCCGGTCCGACCCCCTGTTCCGGACCGGCGCGGCCCTCCTCGGGCGGCCCGACGTCGCGCCGGACGCTTACCTAAAGGCGCATCAGGCGGTGGAGCGGCTGAGGGATGCCTTCGCGGCCTATTTCGCGCGCCACGACGCGCTGCTGTGCCCGGTGACGCCGGTGCCGGCGCCGCCGCACGGGCTGGCCGAGTTCACCGTCGACGGCAGGACCGTGCCCGCGCGGCACATCCTCAGCGCGACGGTTCCGTTCAACCTGACCGGCCTGCCCGCGATGACGGTCCGGTTCGGCACCAGCCGCGAGGGCCTGCCCATCGGCGTGCAACTGGTCGCGCGCCCGTTCGCCGAGAGCACGATCCTGGACCTCGCCGCGCGCCTCGAGGCTCGGCGTGAGATCGAACACCCGCGCCCGAGCCTGTGACCACGGCCGGAGATCGACCCGAGGCCGGACGCATCCTGCGGGCGGGCTTGCCGGCGCAGCGGCCCCGCCGGGTCGAGCCGCTCCGACGACGACCCTACCCCCTTGATTCCGCCCCGCTTTCCCCGCGCCCCGGCGATTCCCGTCCGGCGCCGGATGCTCTATGCAACCGGCTCCCGCCACGGACCGCAGGCCGCCATGCCCGATCCCGCCCCGATCCAGCCCGTCGAGCGCCTCGCGGGAGACCCGGCCTGCGGGCTCATCCTCCTGTGCGACCACGCCTCGAACGCCGTGCCGGAGGATCTGGACGCGCTCGGCCTGGAGGCACCGCATTTCGACCGGCACATCGCCTACGACATCGGCGCCGCCGCGGTGACGCGCGGGCTGCACCGGCGGCTCGGGGCGCCGGCCCTGCTCACCACCTTCTCGCGCCTGATCATCGACCCGAACCGGGGCCGCCACGACCCGACCCTGGTGATGCGCCTGTCGGACGGCGCGGTGGTGCCGGGCAATGCGCGGATCACGCCCGAGGGCAAGGCCCGGCGGATCGCCCGCTTCTACGAACCCTACGACGCGGCCATCGCCGAGGCGGTCGCGGCCGCGCGGACGGCCGGGCGCGCGCCGGCCCTCGTCGCGGTGCACAGCTTCACGCCGGCCTGGCGCGGGGTCCCGCGGCCCTGGGAGGTCGGGATCCTCTGGGACGGGCGCGACGGGCGCGCCGCCCTGCCGCTCCTCGACGGGCTGCGGGCGGACCCGGCCGGACTCACGGTGGGCGACAACGAGCCCTATGCGGGGGGGCTTCCCGGCGACACCCTCGACCGGCACGCCAGCGCCGCCGGGCTGCCGAACGCGCTGATCGAGATCCGGCAGGACCTGATCGCCGGGGAGGCCGGCCAGGAGGAATGGGCCGCGCGGTTCGCGCGCCTGCTCGCGCCGCTGATGGCCGGATGAAGCGGCGGGACGGGGCACGCGCCGCCGGGACCATTGGGCTGATCGGGTCGCTTGGGCCCGGGTCCCGGAGGGCCTACATGTCGGCGCGAGCATCGCCGCCGGAGACCGCCCCGTGACGCAGATCGACGAGACCACCCGCACCGAACTCGAAGCCGCCGTGTTCCGCCGCCTCGTGGCCCACCTGCAGGCCCGCACCGACGTGCAGAACATCGACCTCATGAACCTCGCGGGCTTCTGCCGGAACTGCCTGTCGAACTGGCTCAAGGAGGCCGCCGACAGCCGCGGCCTGCCCCTGACCAAGGACGAGAGCCGCGCGCACGTCTACGGCATGCCCTACGAAGAGTGGAAGGCGCGCCACCAGGGCGAGGCCACGCCCGCGCAGCAGGCGGCCTTCGCGGCGCGGGCCCCCGAGGGCACGGGCCACTGACGCCGAGCCCCGCGCGGCCGGGCGCGAGGCGGCGTCCCGGGAGGCGGCAGGCAAGAACTCGGTAAGGTTGAGACCCTATCAACCCTGCGAGGTTGCCCCGCGGGGCGCGCCGATCCGAGCCGGCGCGGGGCCCGCCGCGCGCCCCGCGCCGGGGCGGAGGCGAGCCGCCCCGACCACGACCGCCGCACCGTTGCGCACACACGTTTTCGCCCCTGGCGGGGCCTGGACGGCCGAGACGGCCGGATCCCACGAGAGAGGACCGAATGAACGCGCACAGCATGCCCCAGGACGTTGCCAGCTCCGGCGTCGCCGCAGACGAACTGCGCCAGTTCATCGAGCGGATCGAACGCCTCGAGGAAGAGAAGGCCGGCCTTCAGGGAGACATCAAGGATGTCTTCGCGGAACTGAAGGGGCGGGGCTTCGACGCGAAGGCGGTGCGGGCCATCCTCCGCATCCGCAAGCAGGATCACAGCGAGCGTCAGGAGCAGGAGGCGATCCTGGAGCTCTACATGCAGGCCCTGGGGATGGCGTAGCCGTCCCCGGCGCGGGCGGATCGCGGCCCGACCGCGGGCCGCATCCGCGCCGGGATCCGGGAGACCCTCCGGACGGGCGCGCGCGGGGCGAGGGCCATCCTTGAGATGGATCAAGGCCGCGCCGGCGCGCGCCGGGCGAGGATGCGCCGTGCGTTCGCCCGACGCTTCCGGATCCTCCCCATGTCCCTCGCCAGCATCATGGTTTCGGTCGACCTCGGACGGGCGGCGGCGGACCGCGTCCGCCTCGCCGCCGACCTCGCCGACCGGTTCGAGGCCGGCCTCACCGGCGTCGCGGCCCGCCGGATCGCCACGCCCGCGCCTGTCGGCGACTTCGCGGCGGTGCAGGAGGCCTACGACGCGGCGAGGGACGCCCTCGCCGCCGACTGCGCGCGGGCCAGGGACGTCTTCACGGGCCATGCCGGCGCGGCGCGGCGGACGGAGTGGCGGCAGGCCGAGGCGGCGCCCGAGGCCTTCCTGATCCGGCAGGCGCGCGGCGCCGACCTCGTGGTGGTGGGGCGCGACCCCCGGCAGGAGGGCGGGGGCGCCATGGGCGCGGCCCCCGGGACGGTGCTGATGGAGGCCGGCCGCCCGGTGCTGGTCGTGCCGCCGGAGACCGCCCGCCTCGCGGCCGCCCGGGTGGTGGTCGCCTGGAAGGACACGCCCGAGGCGCGCCGCGCCGTGACCGCAGCCCTGCCCTTCGTCCGGCGCGCCGATCAGGTCTTCGTCGTGACGGCGGGAAGCGAGGCGCGGTTCGAGGGGGCCGGGGAGGTGGCCGACCTGCTGGCCCGCCACGGCGCCCACGTCACGGCGCACCTGCTCGACGCGCCCGCCCGGGAGGTGGCCGGCGAGATCCTCCGCTTCGCCCGGCGCCAGGACGCGGACCTCGTGGTGATGGGCGCCTACGGCCATTCGCGGCTGCGCGAGTGGCTGCTGGGCGGCGTCACCGAGGACGTGCTGCGGGCCTGCCCCCTCTGCTGCCTGATGAGCCACTGATGCGCACCGCGACCGCCTTCGGGCTCGGGGCGCTGCTGCTCCTCGCCGGCCTCCACGCCCTCCCGGCGCGGGGCTGGGACCGGCAGGTCGAGCGGGGACGCACGCTCGCCCGGGCGGAATGCGCCCGCTGCCACGCCGTCGAGAGGGCCGGGGCGAGCCCGCTGCCGCAGGCGCCCCCCTTCCGCATCCTCCACGAGCGCTATCCGGTCGAGGACCTCGCCGAGGCGCTGACCGAGGGCATCCGCACCGGCCACCCGGCCATGCCGGAATTCCGGTTCGACCCGGACGAGGCCATGGCGCTCATCGCCTATCTGCGCTCGCTGGAGCGCTGACGGGCCCGCTCAGATCGCCGCGAGCCGCTCAAGCCGCGCGAGGTCGCGCAGGCGCACGCCCCCGGGCACGACCAGGATGACGCGGGCGCGGTCGAGGCGGGTGAGCATCCGGCTGACCGTCTCGATGGTCAGCCCGAGATGGTCGGCCATGTCCTGGCGCCCCATCGACAGCTCGACCGTGACGGAGCGGTGCCCGGCGCGCGCGCGGCGCGCGCGCAGGCCCAGCAGGAAGGCCGCGACCCTCTCCTCCGCGGTGCGGCGTCCGAGGAGGAGCATCTGCTCCTGCGCCAGGATGAGTTCGTAGCCTGCCCGCTCGTGCAGGCTCCTGAGGAGGTGCGGCTTGGCCTCGACCAGTTCGGCGAAGGCCTCGCGGCCGAAGCGGCAGGTCCGCACGGGACCGAGCGCCTCGGCCGAGACGGCGTGGCGCTCCTGCAGGGCGAGCCCGAGGAAGTCGCCCGGCAGCGCGAAGCCCATCACCTGCCTCCGCCCGTCGGGGAGAAGGCGGGTGAGGCGCAGCGCCCCCTCGATGACGGTGTAGACGGCGTCGGCCGCCTCGTCCTGACCGAACAGCGTCTGGCCCTTGTCGAGGGTCAGGTGCTGGCTCAGCGCCTCCAGCGCCTCCCGTTCGGACAGGTCCAGGACGGCGCAGACGCTGATCAGGCGCACCCTGCACGCCGCGCAGCCGTCCTGCGAACGCCCGTGGTGGCAGGCGTGCGGCATCCGCTCGCACGCGCCCGTCTCGACCAGCATGCCGCCTCCCCGCCGTCGCGGGCCTCGCCGGCCGGCCCCGCCCGCCGAGGTTCGGGGAGCCTCGGCGGGCGCGCATTGATCCAGCGCAAGCGGGCCGCGCCCCGCGGCGGCGCGACGCTGAGGAACGATGCCCCGGTGCCGGTGCCCGTCCCTTGAGCCTGTCATGGCGCCAAGGTCACGAGGCCCCGGCGGTCTTCGGGGCACCGGCACCAACCTCGGCCGGGCGCAGGGCTGGACCGACCACGGGACCCAGCACCTCGTCGCGCACGACGCGGTGACGGGCACCGACGACAGCGCGGCGCGGTCGTGGCGAGATCGGCCCGGCGGGTCGCCGCGCGCGTCTCCGGCTCCTCCCGTTCAGGCGCAGCAGCGAACCATGTCCACACGACGCTGGACTCACAGTGCGGGTCAAAATCTACGCACGGCCTCGTGATTCGAAGGCGATCAATACTATCGGAAAATTGCAAGACAAAACAATTGACTTTAGATCATCAGATTTCATTAATCATTAAATTTAAACTCCTCATTAGTCTGTAAGGCGCATCGTCGCCCCTGTCGGTGGGGGATGACGATGGGCCTCAATCTTTCCGGCTTCAAGCTGACGTTCGATGACGAGTTCAACACGCGCAGCATCTCACAGGTCGCCGGAGCGACCACGTGGGGCGACATCCGCTCGCAATGGCGCTTCGATGCCGATTCGGATATCGGCTTCGGTCACTCCTCCTTCGTCGATCCAGCCTCCGGCTACGACCCCTTCAGCGTCTCGGGCGGAGCCCTGACCATCACCGCCGTTCCCGATCGGACCAGTGCCGGCTATCCCGGCAGCTGGGAATCCGGTCTGATCACCACGCAAGGCAAGTTCTCCCAAACCTACGGTTACTTCGAGATCCGGGCCGATTTCTCCAACCTGCCCGGCGCCTGGGACGGATTCTGGTTGCTGCCCGATCACCCGCTGCCCGATCCTCAGGATGCCGGAGGCTGGCAGGAGCTCGATGTCGTCGAGCACTATGGTGGCTGGGACAAGGGCGTGTACAGCACCATCCACACCACGGACCCGCAAAACGGCGTCCCTTGGCAGCAGAATCGGCAAGTCTACAGCGAGCTCATCAATCCATCAGGTTTCCACACCTATGGCATGGATTGGGAAGCGGACAAGATCAGCTTCTACGTCGATGGAGAACTGATCGGCTCGCAAGCGACACCGAGCGACATGCATGGACCGATGTATTTACTGGCCAACTTAGCAACGCAAGCCTCAGAAAACAATAACGCCGACGCAGCCGGAGTGCCAATCAGCTCATCGATCGATTATATTCGGGTTTACTCGAAAGATCCAAGCGCAATTCCTGTTCCGCTGGGCACCGTGTCCGCACCGGATGGACGGGACCCAGGTGTTTATGGCGCCACAACCGCAAACGTCCCTGCGACCCAAGGTTGGGTCCCATCGCCGATCGGCCTCCAGGACTTCGGCCTCGGCCAAGGCTGGGGGTCAGTCAGCGCCCCTCGTCAGCTGGCCGATATGGATCTCACCGGCAGCGCCGATTATCTCGGCTTCGGCGCCGAGGACACCGTTGTGGCCGACGGGATCACGGGCGCGGACGGCAGCGGGAACATGGGCCCGGGCTTCACCGCGCCGGCGGCGGTGATCCACGATTTCGGCACCAACGAGGGCTACACCGCGCAGGCTCAGCGCGGCGCCGCCAATACCGGCTACGGCGTCGCCGCCAGCATCTACGGCCAGGGTTTCGCGGGCATCTACTGGTACGGCGCCAGCGCCAGATCGGCGCATACCGATGCGGCGGGTAAGACGTATTACACCTTGACCTACGACAGCACTCCGCATTTCTACGCCAATTTCGGCACCCAGCAGGGCTGGACCCCGCACAACGGCTTCCAGGTCCTCAAGACCAGCAGGGCCGACACCTACGCCTCCATCCTCGGCTTCGGCAACGACGGCATCGTGGTCGGCGGCCAGGCCTTCGCCCCGGGCGCCGACGCCTCCCAGGTCACCGTGCTGCCGGCGAGCATCGGCAACAATGCCGGCTGGGACCAACTCACGGACGTGCGCACCTTCCTCGACAGCGACGGCGGCATCGTCGACCTCAACCACGACGGCGTCGCCGACTTCATCGGCATGGGCCCGCAGGGCACCGTCTTCGCCTACGGCCAGGAGGATCCCTCCAGCCACCAGTACACGCTCGGCCCGGTCCAGACCGCCACCTTCGGCGGCGGCAGCACCGACCTCGGCCGGGCGCAGGGCTGGACCGACCAGAATACTCAGCGGCTGATCGTGCACGACGCGGTGACGGGCTACGACGACATCCTGGCCTTCGGGGCGGCGGGCGTGTTCGTGGCCGAGGGGCAGGACCCGGCGAGCCACGGCGGCCAGCCCTTCGGGGCGCTGCACCTCGCCATCGCGGATTTCGGCTCGAACCAGGGCTGGTCGAACGCGCAGACACCGCGGCTGGTGGGGGACGTGAACGGGGACGGGACGCCGGACATCGTGGGGTTCGGGGCCTCGTCGACCTTCGTGGCGCTGGGCTCGCGGGACGCCTCCGGTCACCTGAGCTTCACGATGGACCCGACGAAGCAGATCAACGACTTCGGCTACCAGGAGGGCTGGGACAGCGCCACGACGGTGCGGGCGCTGGCGGACGTGGACGGGTCGGGGCACCAGAGCCTGGTGCTGAGCGGCTACGCGGGAACGCAGGCCTGGCATCTCGCCTGAGCGAGCCATCCCCGCGAAGGACCGGCGGCTGGCCCGTCCTCCCCCGCCCGCAGCGCCGGCGCGGGGCCGCCGGCCCTTGCCCCCTTGACGAGTCCGCCGAGTGTCGGCCGGCGGTTCCGTCCGGGAGATGCGGAAGCGTGTAAGGATCGGCTCAGCACTTGGGAGGCAGGAGGGCAGCCGGATGATCACGCTCCATCACTGCGTCGGCGCACGATCGTTCCGGCCGCTCTGGATGCTGGAGGAACTGGGGCTGGCCTACGACCTCGCCATGCTCCCGTTCCCGCCGCGGGCCCACCGCAAGGATTACTTCGCCGTCAACCCGCTCGGCACGATCCCGGCCTTCCGGGACGGCGACACGGTCATGACGGAATCGGCGGCGATCTGCGAATACCTCGCCGCCCGCCACAGCCCCGGCGTGCTCGGCGTGCGCCCGGAGGAGGCGGAGTACGCGGCCTACGTGAACGCGCTCCATTTCGGAGAGGCGACCCTGACCTTCCCGCAGACGCTGGTGCTGCGCTACGGGCGCTTCGAGCCGCCGGAGCGGCGGCTGCCCCAGGTGGCTGAGGATTACGCCCGCTGGTTCGGGTCGCGGCTGCGCGCCTTCGGCACCCTCTTCGGGGACCGGACCTACGCCGCGGCGGGCCGTTTCACGGCAGCCGATATCAGCCTCGGCTACGCGCTGATGCTGGCCGAGTTCGCGGGGCTCGGCGAGCAGGTGCCCGATGTTGCGCGGGCCTACTGGGCGCTCCTGCAGGAGCGGCCGGGCTACCGGCGGGCCCTCGCGGCCGAGCGGGACGCCGCCCTGGCGCAGGGCGTCTCGCCGGTCCCGTCCCCGCTCGGCGGCTGAGGGCTCAGGTCCCGAGCATCTGGCCGAGACGCACGCCGCCCTCGCGGGCGAAGGCGCCGGCCGTCATCTTCGCCCCGCCCTCCGGCTTAAGCCGGAGCATCTCGATGCGGCCGCCCTGGGCCGCGACGGTGATCGAATCGTCACCGACCGCGACGACCTCTCCGGGCGTCCCCTTGACGTCGCCGATCCGGCCGATCCGGTGCAGGCGGCTGTCGAAGATCTGAAGCTTGCGGCCGTCGAGGGTGGTCCAGGCGCCGGGGGCCGGGTTGGCCGCGCGGATCACCCCGTAGAGGTGGTCCGCATGCGCGTCCCAGTGCAGCCGCGCGGCCTTGGCCGAGAACCAACCCTCGTAGCTCGCCTGCGCCTCGTCCTGCGCGACCTCCCGGTGGCGCCCGGCCGCGACGAGGTCGGCGGCCTCCAGCAGGGCGGCGACGCCCATCGGGAACAGCCGCCCGAAATAGACGTCCCCGATCGTGTCGTCCGGCCCGATCTCGCAGGTTTTCTGGAGGATGACCGGCCCCTCGTCGAGGCCGTCGGTCGGGCGGAAGATGGTTAATCCGGTCCGCGTCTCGCCCTTGGCGATCAGCCAGTTGATCGAGGAGGGGCCGCGATAGCGCGGCAGCAGCGAGGGGTGGTATTGGATGGTCCCGTGGCGCGGGATGGTCACGAAGTCCTGCGGCGCGAATTGCAGCACGTAGGCCATCACGCCGAGATCGACCTCCAGCGCCCGCAGCGTGTCGGCGGCGTCGACGCATTTCAGGCTCGGGAACTGGAAGACGGGCAGATGCCGCTCGCGCGCCGCCTGCGTCAGGGCGTCGGGCTTCGCACCCTCGCGGTCCGGCGCGCAGAACACGCCGGCGACCGTATCGCCCCGCTTCAGGAAGGCGTCGAGCACCGCCCTGCCGAAATCCTGCTGACCGATCAGTGCGATGCGCATGCTGGCCTCCTTCGGAAGCCCGGCGCGCAGGCTCCCGTTCGGCTGCCCGGGCGGGCGCCGTGGTTCCGGGTGCGGGAGGCGCCCAGCCGTGCCGGGCGCCGTGGTCGCGGGGAGAGGGTTACTCGGCGGCGATCTTCGGGACGTCGCCGATCGCGCCGGAGGCGGCGACGTCGAGCCGCCGCTCCTCGCCGTAGCCCAGCACGTCGCGCAGCACCTCCTCGGTGTGCTCGCCGAGGAGCGGCGAGCGCTTCACCTCGGTGGGGCTGTCCGAGAGCTTGATCGGGTTGCCGACGGTCAGATAGGGGCCGCGCACCGGGTGCTCGACCTCGACGATCGTGCCGGTCGCCCGCAGCGACGGCTCCTCGGCCAGTTCCCGCATCGACAGGATCGGGCCGCAGGGAATCTCGTCGCGGTTGAGGATCTCCATCGCCTCGAACTTGGTCTTCGTCATCGTCCAGCGCTCGATGCGCTCGAAGATCTGGTTGAGGCGGGGCAGGCGGGCGGCCGGCTTGGCGTAATCGGGATGGGTCTTCCAGTCCGGCTCGCCGATCACGTCGCAGATCTTCTCCCAGACCGGGGCCTGCGTGATGAAGTACAGGTAGGCGTTCGGGTCGGTCTCCCATCCCTTGCACTTGAGGATGCGGCCCGGCTGGCCGCCCCCGGAATCGTTGCCGGCGCGCGGCACCGCGTCGCCGAAGGGCACGCCCTCGCCGAACTGGCTGTACTCCTTGAGCGGGCCGTGGCTCAGGCGCTGCTGGTCGCGCAGCTTCACCCGGCAGAGATTGAGCACCCCGTCCTGCATCGCGCAGGCGACCCGCTGCCCGCGGCCGGTCTGGGTGCGCTGGAAGAGCGCCGTGACGATGCCGAGGGCGAGGTGGAGGCCGGTGCCGGAATCCCCGATCTGCGCCCCCGTCACCAGCGGGATCCCGTCCCGGAAGCCCGTCGTCGAGGCGGCGCCGCCCGCGCACTGCGCCACGTTCTCGTAGACCTTGCACTCCTCGTAGGGGCCGGGGCCGAATCCCTTCACGGAGGCGACGATCATGCGGGGGTTCAGGGCCTGGATCCGCTCCCAGGTGAGGCCCATCCGGTCGAGCGCGCCGGGAGCGAAATTCTCGACCAGCACGTCGCAGGCCCGCACGAGATCCTCCAGCACTTCCATGCCGCGCCGGTTCTTCGTGTCGAGGGTGATGGAGCGCTTGTTCGCGTTCAACATCGTGAAGTACAGGCTGTCGGCGTCCGGCACGTCCTGCAGCTGGGTCCGCGTGATGTCGCCGACGCCCGGCCGCTCGACCTTGATGACGTCGGCTCCGAACCACGCGAGGAGCTGCGTGCAGGTCGGTCCGGACTGGACATGCGTGAAATCGAGGATGCGCACGCCTGCGAGTGCCTGGGTCATGGGATCGTCTTCACTGTGAGCGGTTGCGGGGCCGGCCGGGGCCGGTGGGGACGGCCCGGGCCGCGTCGGGCGCGATCCGGGCTCCTCCGGGTGTCTCGCGGGGGATCGCGCGCATTCGGGTGGGCACCGTGAGGCCGGGCCGGCACCGCCGGGTGCCGGTCGACGCCGCGGCCGAGATCAACCTGTGCGGTCTCACCATCGGGCGCCTCCTCGCTCACGCCGCCACTCTGCCGGGGCACCGCCTCGCGGGCCACAAGGCCCCGGGGCGGGCTCCCGGAAGGAGCCGATCGACCGGCTCCCCGTCGCGTCGGTGTTCAAAATTTGGCATACCAGATACCATGTGTCAAACAAGCGTCCGTCTGCCGGGAGGGCTCCTCGATGCTCCGCGACGCGTCCGACCCCGCACCGACGCCCTACGGCCCGTGGAATCCGGGCCTCCAGTCGGCGCTGCCGCGGACCTTCCTGCCGCTCGCGACGGTGTTCCGGCCCGAGAACGTCGCGACCTCCCTGCGTGAGGCGGAGGATCTGGCGGGCGTCTGCGGGCTGCCGGCGCAGGACCTCGTCTGCTTCCGGCCCGAGCGACTAGCGGTGCACGAGGTTTTGGTGCGCGTCACGGCCGACCTCAGCGTCCCGGCCGGCGAGGAATACGCCGATCTCGGCGTGAATTTCCGCCGCATGACGGAGCGGATCCTCACGACGGCGATCCGGCCGCGCCTCGACGACCTCGCGGAGTCCCACCGGGACCTGACTCTCCGGGCCGTCGCCGCGATCGACCGCGACCTCGACGCGATCTTCGCGCCGTCCGCGGCGGCGGCGGCGGGATGGCCCCGGCGGTTTCGGCTCGGGCGGCGGCCCGCGCCTGCCCTTACGGAAACGGTTGAGGAGCGGGCGCTGCGCCTCCTCGCCGATCCTCCGGAGGGGAACGCGGACGCCTTGGCGAGCGCGGCGCGCGCGGCGCTGGCCCGGGCCGTGGCGGCGATCCTGCGCCAGCGGGGCCGCCTGATGCGGGACCGCGCCCTGATCGGGCGGATCGCCGCGCCGCTCCTGGTGAACGATTACGGCAGCCGGGAGATCGGGCGGCGCCTCGATCCCTGGTTCCGCGACGCGGCGGCCCGCGAGGGCTACCGGCTGCTGCCCCCGCAGCCCCGCCCGGTCGTGATGAACGTGAAGGGCGCCTCCGCGGCCGGCAAGAGCACGATGCGGCCCCTGCAGCGGGCGCTGGCCGGCCGCATCGGCGCGGATTGGTCGGATTTCGCGCTGATCAGCCCCGACATCTGGCGCAAGTTCCTGCTCGACTACGCCGCCCTCGGGCCGGCGCGGCGCTACGCCGGCACGCTGACCGGCCACGAGGTCGAGATCGTCAACACCAAGCTCGACCACTACATGGCGGCCAAGGCCGGTGAGGGGCGGATGTCGCACCTGCTGATCGACCGCTTCCGGTTCGGCAGCTTCGCGGCGGAGTCCCGGGAGGAGGACGGCAGCCAGCTCCTGACTCGCTTCGGCGACCGCGTCTACATGCTGTTCATGATCACGCCGCCGGACGCTACCGTGGAGCGGGCGTGGCTGCGGGGCGAGCGCTTCGGCCGCTACAAGGCCGTGGACGACCTCCTCGCCCACAACGTCGAGGCCTTCACGGGCATGCCGCGGCTGTTCTTCACCTGGAGCCTCAGGCCGCACCGCCGCGTGCACACCGAGTTCCTGGACAACAGCGTGCCTCGGGATTGCCGGCCGCGCACCGTCGCCTTCGGCTGGAACGGCGAGATGACCATCCTCGACCCGGGCCGCCTCCTCGACATCGAGCGGTTCCGCCGGATCAATGTCGGGGCGAACGCCCCGGTCGAGGTCTATCCCGGCCCGGACGCCATGGCGCCGGCGGGCAATACCGGGTTCCTGCGCCAATGCGCGCGGCAGATGCGGCGCCTGTGCTTCGCCGAGGCCGCGACCGGGCGCGTCTACGCCCGTTTCGAGGGACGCCGGCTCGCCTGCGCGGATCGTCCGGCCCTCCTGCGGGCGCTCTCGGACCCGGACACCCGCGCCGCCCTGGCGGCCGTCGCCGAGGGCCCGCCCGAACACTGCCCCGACGGGGCCGTGCGGGAGCTGCTGTCCCGCGCCGACACCCACACGCTGGGGGCCTGGGGCCCGCCCGAGCCCTGACGGCCGGCCTCCAGGAACACCCGCCCGCGCGGGGACGTTGGGGCGTCGCCAGCGCCGCGCCATCGGCAGGATCCGCGGCGGTGAGACCGGAGGAGATGGACATGGCGGGTGGAACTCAGGCCGGCGGCGCACGCAGCCGGGGGCCGCAGGGCGGCGAGAGCCTCTACGACCAGGCGACCAGCGCGGCGCGCAACCTCGCCGACCAGGCGTCCGACCAGTGGGACGACGTCTCGCAGCGCGGCTCCCACTACGTCCGGCGCGGTCGCGAGGCCGTGGGCGAGGTCGATGCCACGACTCTGACGGGCTGGTTCGTGGCCGGTGCCATCGGGTTCGGCCTCGCCTGGCTGATGTTCGGCCAGCGCTCGGTGTCGGGCGACGACGTGGCCCGGAGGATGAGCCAGAGCAGCGATCGCTACCGCTGAGCATGAACCCGAACCCTTCCCCCCATGCGCGGGAAGGGTTCGCGGGCGGCTCGGGACGCGGTCGCCCGCCTAAGCGCCGCTCCGCTCCTCGCCCAGAGACAGCGTCACCAGCATCACCTCCGGGTCGGAGGGGTCCGTGCGCACGGTGAAGCCGAGCTTCCGGCACATGGCCAGCATGGTGGTGTTCTCGCGCAGCACCTGCCCCTCGACGCAGCGGATGCCGTCGGCCCGGGCCCAGTCCAGCATCAGGCTCATCAGCGCCCAGCCGAGCCCGATCCCCTTGAGATCCGAGCGGATCATGATGGCGTACTCGCCGGTCTCGTGGTTCGCATCCGCGTGGAGGCGCACCGCCCCCATCATCGTCCCGTCCCCCTCGTCGAGGGCCACGAAGGCGATCGCCCGGGCGTAGTCGAGCTGGGTCAGGCGCGCCAGGAAGGCGTGGCTGAAGTCGCGCACGGGCGCGAAGAACCGCAGGCGCAGATCCGTCTCGCTGACGTTGCGGAAGAACGCCGCGAACAATCTCTCGTCCTCCGGCCGGACAGGGCGGATGAAGACCCGGTGGGCGTCGAGGGTGATGTGCCGCTCCCACTCGGTCGGATAGGGCCGCACCGCGAAGCGGGCGTGGCTCGGACCGACGCCCGCGTCGCGCCGCCGCGCCGCTCCCGACGGGGCGACGGCCACCCGGGCATCGACCGCGATCACCCCGGTCTCGTCGGCAAGGAGCGGGTTGATGTCGAGGTCGCGGACCGCCGGAAGGTCGGCGGCGAGCTGAGCGATCTTGACGAGGACGAGGGCGATCGCGTGCTCGTCGGCCGCCGCCACGTCGCGATAGGCCTTCAGGCGGCGCGCGACGCGGGTCCGGCCGATCAGCTCGGCGGCGAGCCGCAGGTCGAGGGGCGGCAGCGCCAGCGCCTGGTCGTCGATGACCTCGACCGCCGTGCCGCCGCGCCCGAACACCACCACGGGACCGAAGACCGGGTCGTCGGTGAGGCCGGCGATCAGCTCGCGGGCCTTCCGGCCCCGCCGCATCGGCTGGATCACGAAGCCGCTGATCCGCGCCTCGGGCCGGTCGCGGGCGGCGCGGGCCAGGATCTCGGCGGCGGCCTCGCGCACCGCCGCCTCGCTGGTGAGGTCGAGATGGACGCCGCCCACGTCCGACTTGTGCACGATGTCGGGTGACACGACCTTCAGGGCGACCGGGCATCCCGCCGCGATCAGCGGCCAGGCGGCTTCGGCCGCCTCGTCCGCGTCGCGCGCGAAGCGGACCGGCAGGACGGGGATCGCGTAGGCGGTGAGCAGCGTCTCGACCTCGCGCGGGTCGAGCCAGGTCCGCCCCTCCCGGAGCGCCCCCTCCACGACCGCGCGGGCGGTCGCGACGTCCGGGGAGAAGTCCTTCGGCAGCGAGTCGGGCGTCTTCATGAGGTCGTCCTGCGCCTCGCGGTAGCGCACGAGGTGCATGAAGCCCTCGACCGCCTCGGCATCCGTGGAGAAGCGCGGGATGCCGGCGGCGCCGAGCACCTCGATCGCCGTCTCGTCGCCCACGGAGACCGCGAAGACCGGCTTCGCCCGCAGGCTCGCCTTGCGCCCGCGGCGCACCGCCTCCGCGATCGCGCCCGCCACCGCCTCCCCGCCCGACAGGGCCGTCGGCACGTTCATCACCAGCACCGCGTCGTTCTCGCGGTCGGGGATCAGCGCGTCGAGCGCGGCCGCGTAGCGCACCGCGTCGGCATCCGCGCCGAGGTCGAGGGGGTTGCCCCAGGGCGCGGCGGCCAGGCCGGTCGCCGGCAGAGTCTCGTCCAGCCGCGCGACGGCGGCCGGCGAGAGCGTCGCGAGGGTGCCACCGAGATCGGCGAGCCGGTCCACCGCCAGGGCCCCCACGCCGCGGCCATTCGTGACCACCGCGAGACGCTTTCCCGGAAAGGGCCGCTGCCGCCCGAGCGTCTCGACCGCCGAGAACATGTCGTGCAGCGCCGCCACGCGCAGCAGGCCGGCGCGCCGGAAGGCCGCGTCGTAGACCGCATCGGGCCGCGCCAGGAGCCCGCTATGGGTGACCGGCCGCCCGTCGAGGGCCGCCGCCGCGTGCCGGCCCGAGCGGAGCACGACGACGGGCTTGGCACGCGCCGCGGCGCGGGCGGCGGACATGAATTTCGGCGCGTCCGCGATCGTCTCCAGGTGGAGGAGGATCGCCCGGGTGGTGCGGTCGCCCGCGAAATGGTCGAGGCAGTCCGCGATGTCGACGTCGAGCGCCTGGCCGACCGAGAGCACGCCCGAGAAGCCGTAGCCCCGCCCGACCGCCCACTCGGCGATGCCCGCCGCCACGGTCCGCGACTGGGTGATCAGCGCGAGGTCCCCCTTGGGCGGCCGGTGGGCGAGGAGGCTCGCGTTGAGCCGGGCACCCGGGACCGCGAGCCCCATGCATTCCGGGCCGAGGAGCCGCAGGCCGTGCGGCCGCGCGGCGCGGCGGGCCGCTTCGGCGAGCGAAGTCTCGCCCGCGCCCAACCCCGCCGAGATGATCACCGCGCCGCCGCAGCCGCGCTCTCCAGCCGCCCTGACCACCTCCGGCACCGTCTCGGCGGGCGACACCACCACGACGAGGTCGGCCGCCTCCGGCAGGTCGGCCACGGACGCGAGGCAGGGAAGGTCCGCGACCCGGTCGTGCTGGGGGTTGACCGGCCAGATCGGGCCGGGGAACTCCGCCTCGCGCAGGTTGCGCAGGATCGCGCCCCCGAAGGAGCCGGGCCGGTCGCTCGCGCCCACCAGGGCGACGGAGCGCGGGGCGAGGATGCGGTCGAAGCGGTAGGTGCTCATCGATGCGGCTCCCCGGCGGCGCGGCCCTGGCGAGACGAAACGGCGCCCGCGCCGGCCGGCTCCGCCGCTCCGGCGCGGGGCTGCATCGCACGACGCGCCCCGTGATGCAGCCTCGTGGGGCGAGATAGGGCATCCGGACGAGCGAGCCCGGTCGGGCATCCCGCCGCTGCCGCGGGGTGTCCCCGGTCGCCCGTGCGTCGGCGGGACTCTCTTGTGTTGCCGGGCGATCTGCGCCACCTCTCCGCCGCGTTCGCCCCGACTTGAGGCCCAAGGATCGTCCGATGCAGAGCTTTTCCCTGACCTGGCGCGCGGCCGCCCTCGCGCTCGGGCTCGCGCTGCCCGCCGCGGCGCAGACCCCGCCCGCTCCGGCCCCTGACACGGTCGTGGCCCGGGTGAACGGCGCCCCGGTCACGGCCGGCGACCTCGCGGTGGCGGCGGACGATCCGGCCCTGTCCCTGCCGGGCGTGAGCGAGGAGCAGAAGAAGGGCCTCCTCGTCGACTACATGGTCGACCTCAAGCTCGGCGCGCAGGCGGCCGAGAAGGCCAAGATCGCCGAGAGCCCGGACTTCACCCGCAAGCTCGCCTATTTCCGCGACAAGCTCCTGCTCGACGAGTACCTGGAGCGCGAGGCCAAGAAGGCCGTGACGCAGGAGGCCGCCCACAAGCTCTACGACGACACCGTCAAGACAATGAAGCCCGAGGAGGAGGTGCACGCCCGCCACATCCTCGTCGACAACGAGGCCGACGCCAAGAAGATCGCCGCGCGCATCAAGGGCGGGGAGGATTTCGCCAAGGTCGCGGCCGAGACCTCGAAGGATCCCGGCTCCAAGGCCGAGGGCGGCGATCTCGGCTGGTTCACGAAGGAGCGGATGGTCCCGGCCTTCGCCGAGGCGGCCTTCAAGCTCGAGCCGGGCAAGGTCTCGGACCCGGTCAAGACGCAGTTCGGCTGGCACGTCATCAAGGTCGAGGAGAAGCGCGCGAAGCCGGTGCCGTCCTTCGACGAGATGAAGGAGCAGATCGACACCTACCTCACCCGCAAGACGCAGCAGGACATCATCACGAAGCTGCGCGGGGAGGGGAAGGTCGAGCGCACCGCCGCGGCCCCCGCCGCGCCGACGCCCGCGGCCCCCGACGGGCCCGCCAAGGCGCCCGAGGCCAAGTAGAGCGCCGGGTCAGACAGAGGCGGGAGCCTTCTCCGGTGTGAAGGCTCCCGTCTGGCGCGTCGCGCGCGGGACAGGAACAGCGTTTCACGGCCCGGCTGTCCGCGGCGATGGAGAGGCACGTCTCCCCTCTCCAACGTGAGAGAGGGGCCGGGGGATCGAAGATCCCCCGTGAGGGTGGCTCGGCTTCAGCAAGACGTCTGAACCGTGCCGCTGGCTGCTCGACCTTCGGAGTTCAATCCTGAAGCCGAGCCACCCTGCACGATCTCCGATCGCGCTACCCCTCTCTCACTCGGGCTCGGGTCAAAACCTCCTCAGCTTGACCATGCGAGGGGCTGCTTGCGACCGACCTCAGGCTTTGGCGAGGTCTGCTTTCCAGACGACTTCACCTCACGCGGCACGGACGGTGGTCAGGAAGCAGCTGACCTCGGCGGCGAGGTGCTCAGACTGACGCGACAGCTCGGAGGCCGCAACAAGCACCTGACCGGCCGCTGCGCCCGTCTCCTCGGCCGCGCCTGCCACCCCCGCGATAGTGCCGGTCACCTCGCCGGTACCGGTGGCCGCATGGCTCACGTTGCGCACGATCTCCTGGGTGGCCGCACCCTGCTGCTCGACCGCCGCCGCTATCGACGTCGCCACTGCACTGATCTCCCGGATGCGCCCGGTGATGACCCCGATCGACACCACCGCCTGCCCCGTCGAGGCTTGGATGCGCGCGATCTGCCGCGATATCTCGTCGGTGGCCCTGGCCGTTTGCCCGGCCAACTCTTTCACCTCCGCGGCGACCACCGCAAAGCCGCGACCTGCCTCGCCGGCCCGCGCCGCCTCGATCGTGGCGTTGAGTGCCAGCAAGTTCGTCTGGCTGGCGATGCTGGAGATCAGCCCGACCACGTCGCCGATGCGCGCGACCGCCCCGGATAGCTCCTGCACTAACGCCCCGGTCTGATCCGCCTCGGCCACCGCCGTGCGCGCCAGTTCGGCCGACCCGTCCACCTGCCGGCTGATCTCAGCCACGGACGAGCTGAGCTGCTCAGCGGCTGCAGCCACCGTATTGACGTTGGAGGCGGCTTCCTCTGCCGCCACCGCCACCATGCTCGACTGGCTGGCCGTCTCGGCCGCGGTGGCCGTCATGGTCTGGGCCGTAGCCTGTAGCTCGGTGGCCGATGTCGAGACCATGCTGATCACTGCGCCGACCGCCGTCTCGAAGCCGTCGGCCATCTGGCGCATGCCCGTCCTACGCTGTTCCTCGGCGGCCAGCCGCGCCTGTGCCGTCTCCGCCTCCAGAGCACGCGTGCGGATCAGGTTCTCTCGCGAGCCTTCGACAGCCTGCGCAATCGAGCCGATCTCATTATCGCGCTCGCGGTAGGGCACGACCTGCTCCAGGTCTCCGGCGGCCAGGGCCCGCATCCGCAGAATCAGTCGGTCGATCGGGCGCGTGACGCCGCCGAGCACAAAAGCGACTCCGGCGAGGCCGCAGATGAACGCCAGGGTGCAGAGCAGCCCGGTCAGCCAAATCGCCCGCTCGTAAGCCTCTGCGGCCTCGCTCTGTGCACGGTCAGCCGCTTGGGCGTTCAGGGCGGTGTCGCGGTCGATCGTCTCGACCGCCGCATCAAAGGGCTTGCGCGAGGCGGCGAAGATCTCGTTCATCCGCTTCTGGTCGCCAGCCTGCGCGGCGGCAATGAGCGCTCTGCGCAGCCCCTGGTAATCGGTCCAGTGCCGGCCAAATGCTTCCCAGAGGGCTCGCTCGTCGGAATTTGAGATCAGCGCCTCATAGCGCTTTGCCACTGTCTCAACTGCCTTCAAACGGTCGGCCGATACTTTTTCGAGGTCGGCGATGGCTTCGAGAGCCGTAACGTAGCGCGCATCCATCAGGCGCAGTCGGGTGATCCTATACTTCAGATCGCCGATTTCGCGCACACTGGGCATCCAGTTGGTGGCGATGTCGACGGTATTCGCGTTGACCATGCGCAGCTGCATGATCGCCGTGCCGCCCTGTACGGCGATGGCCGCTAGGAGAAGAGCAATCATCCCGATCAGGATGTGCTTAATTTTTAGGCTCATAGCTGCCAGATCACGTATGTTGAGGTCACTAGAATTACAACTATCAGGTTAATATATTCTCAACTGCAGCCTTCCCAGTGTCACTACTGCGCGAGCGTCGCAGCAGTGAAGATGACGAGATCGTGACATCTGCTGATCTCACTCAAGTGCCATCATCCGCGGTTGTCATCACTACCGATGGTTGAAATTTGCTAGAGTGACTTCCCGCTGACCTGATACAAGCACAATCAAATCGAACCATCCTCCACTGGCTTGAACGTCCGCATGTCGGCGCGCAGCAAACTTCGGCTCCCCACCGTCAGCAGCCCTTCACGCGGCCAAGCTGATTGAGTTCAGACCCTAGCCCGTGCGGGAGACGGGCAGGGGATCGGAGATCCCGCATGAGGGTCCAGGTGGTTCAGCAAGAATTCTGAAGTGTCCCGCTGCCAGCACAACAGTCGCCGCTTGACGACGGCACGGTCCTGGACCCTCACCCCTACCCCTCTCCGGTACGGGAGAGGGGATCCCGCGCCGGGCTGGACTTGCGTAGGCTGTCGTCAAAATCGCATCCTGCCGAGACGGAGGCGCGTTCACGGAGCCTCCGATCGTCTCCTATCGCGGAAAGCGGAGTCCACGCCTCACCACTGGTGCAGCACGACCGCCGCGGCGATGCAGGCCGGGCGCTCCTCGTCCTCGATCTCGACGGTGACCCCGTAGGTGACCCGCAGCCCGCGCGGGGGCACGGGCGACGCCGCGGTGAGCGAGACCCGCCCGCGCAGACGCGCCCCGGCCAGGACGGGCGCGGGGAAGCGCACCCGGTCGAGCCCGTAATTCAGGCTGAGACGCAACCCCTCCAGTCGCCGGACCGCCGCGATGAATTGCGGCACCAGCGACAGCGTCAGATAGCCATGCGCCACCGTCCGGCCGTAGGGCGATTCGCGGGCGGCGCGCTCCGGATCGGTGTGGATCCACTGGTGGTCGCCCGTCGCGGCGGCGAAGCGGTCGATCATGGCCTGATCCACCGTGATCCAGGCGCCGATGCCGATCTCCTGCCCGAGCGCTGCCATCAGGGCCTCGGGTCCGTCGAATGCCTTCATACGATCCTCCCGGGGCGAGCCTAGAACCTCGGCGGCCGCGTGGCGATGGCTGTGGATGGGGGGATGATACTCCCGGTGAGTGTTCTACATAGCTGCCGGGCGGGGGTTCCTCGCGGCAGGGAGTGCGTGCGTTGGGACAGCGGAGATTGCGGATCGCCATCGCGGGCGTCGGAAACTGCGCCTCGTCCTTCGTTCAGGGCCTCACGCACTACCGCGACGCGGCGCCCGGCGAGGCCGTCCCGGGCCTCATGAACGTCGTGCTCGGCGGCTACCACGTGGCGGATGTCGCGATCGTCGCGGCCTTCGATGTCGCCGCCGCGAAGGTCGGGCGCGACCTCGCGGAGGCGATCGGTGCGGCGCCCAACAACACCGCGCGCTTCGCCGCGGTGGCGCCGACCGGCGTCACGGTCGCCCGCGGGCCGACCCTGGACGGGCTGGGCCGCTACCTGCGCGACGTGGTGCCCGAATCGCCGGAAGCCCCGGTCGACGTGGCGGCGGCGCTGGACCAGGCGGGCGCCGAGATCCTCGTCTCCTACCTGCCGGTCGGCGCGCAGGCCGCCACCGAGCATTACGCCGAGGCGGCGCTCAGGGCCGGCTGCGGCTTCGTCAACTGCATCCCGGTCTTCATCGCCTCCGATCCCGAGTGGCGGGCGCGCTTCGCGGAACGGCGCCTGCCCCTCATCGGCGACGACATCAAGAGCCAGGTCGGCGCCACCATCGTGCACCGGGCCCTCGCTGCCCTGTTCCGCGAGCGCGGCGTGCGCCTCGACCGCACCTACCAGCTCAACTTCGGCGGCAATTCCGACTTCCGGAACATGCTGGAGCGCGAGCGGCTCGAATCGAAGAAGATCTCGAAGACGCGGGCCGTCACGAGCCAGCTCGACGCGCCCCTCGACCCAGACGACATCCATGTCGGCCCGAGCGACTACGTGCCCTGGCTGACCGATCGGAAATGGGCGCATATCCGTCTCGAAGGCACCGCCTTCGGGGGCGTTCCGCTCAATGTCGAGCTGAAGCTCGAGGTCTGGGATTCGCCGAACTCCGCCGGCGTCGTCATCGACGCGGTCCGCTGCGCCGGGATCGCCCGCGACCGCGGCATCGGGGGCGCGCTGATCGGCCCGTCGAGCTGGTTCATGAAGTCGCCGCCGCAGCAATTCACCGACGAGGAGGCCCACCGGCGCACCCTGCGCTTCGTGGCGGGAGAATCCGACCCCGACTGACAAGCTCTCGGCACTCCGTCGTCGGCGGCAGGATTGACTTCTTCGCCGGCTCACCCGATCCGGTGGAGTCTTGGACCTCGGCTGCACTTGCGAATTCTCGATCCGCCGTATCTACTGCAGGCATGCGGACGACGTGGCGCGGTCGAACTCGGCTGGGCGCCGCGTCCTTGCGAGTTCCGTCGCGATCGGGAGGACGTGATGATGCTTCGCAAATGCGTCGCCGAGGGTGTCGGCACGTTCTGGCTCACCTTCGGCGGGTGCGGAAGCGCGGTCCTCGCCGCCGCCTTCCCGCAGGTCGGCATCGGGCTCCTCGGCGTATCCTTCGCCTTCGGTCTCACGGTGCTCACCATGGCCTACGCCATCGGCCACGTCTCGGGCTGCCACCTGAACCCGGCGGTGACGGTCGGGCTCTGGGCGGGCGGACGGTTCCCGTCGCGGGACATCGGGCCCTATGTGGGCGCCCAGGTGGCGGGCGCGGTGGTGGCGGCCTGCCTGCTCTTCGTGATCGCGAGCGGGGCGCCGGGCTTCGACGCCGCCAAGGGCTTCGCGGCCAACGGTTACGGCGCCCATTCGCCCGGGGGCTACGGCCTGCCGTCGGCGCTCCTCGCCGAGGTGGTGCTCACGATGATGTTCCTGTTCATCATCATGGGCGCCACCCACGGGAAGGCGCCGGCGGGATTCGCGCCGATCGCCATCGGGCTCGGCCTGACGCTGATCCACCTCGTCGGCATCCCGATCACCAACCTGTCGGTGAATCCCGCCCGCAGCACCGGGCCGGCCCTGTTCGCCGGCGCCTGGGCGGTCGGCCAGCTCTGGCTGTTCTGGGTCGCGCCGCTCGCGGGCGGAGCGCTCGGCGGCGTGCTCTACCGCTGGCTCAGCGAGGAGCCCTCGGCGGCCGTCACCGGCGTCGCCACCAAGGCGACGGCGACCTGAGGCTCAGTGCACCTCACACACCTCCCGCCGCGCTGGAAGCGCCACGGCGAGCCACGGCGGTGATCGGGAGTATCGTGAGAGACGCTCAGGCGAGGCGCCAGTCGATCGGCGCGAGGTCGCGCGCGGCGAGCCAGGCATTGGTGCGGCTGAAGGGATGGCTGCCGCGGTAATCCCCCCGCCGGTTGAGGGGCGAGGGATGGCCGGCCTCCAGGACGAGG
Organism: Methylobacterium sp. JK268; assembly: GCF_054052225.1. Taxonomy (NCBI): domain Bacteria; kingdom Pseudomonadati; phylum Pseudomonadota; class Alphaproteobacteria; order Hyphomicrobiales; family Methylobacteriaceae; genus Methylobacterium; species Methylobacterium sp. JK268. The sequence continues at coordinate 217,302 of NZ_JBSVZN010000011.1, forward strand.
TGCCGCTCGCCGTCGATCAGGGCGGCGCGGCGCCGGGCCGGCGCCCCCCACAGGAGGAAGGCCACGGCGGGCTGCTCCCGCGACACGGCCTCCACCGCCTGGTCGGTGAGCGACGCCCAGCCGAACGCGAGGTGCGCGCCCGCCTTGCCGGCCTCGACGGTCAGCGCCGTGTTGAGGAGGAGCACGCCCTGGCGCGCCCAGGCCGAGAGGTCGCCCGCCTTCGGCATCGGGCTGCCGGTATCCTCCGCCATCTCGGCGAGGATCACCCGCAGCGAGGCGGGGAGCCGGCGCGCGCCGCGATACGAGAAGGCGAGGCCGTGGGCATCGCCGGGCGTGGGGTAGGGGTCCTGGCCGAGGATCACCGCCCGCACGGCCGGGAGCGGCGTCAGGGCGAGGGCGGCGAAGACCGCTTCGGGCGGCGGCAGCACCGTGGCCCCGGCCTCGCGCCGGGCATCCACCGCGGCAGCGACCTGCTCGGCGCTGCCGTCCTGGAAGAAGGGCAGGGCGAGCCACGGCGATCCGCTTGCGCGGAAGCGGGCGAGGGCGCCCGCGACGGAATCCGGGTCCGGCATCAGCAGCTTCCGGGAGAGGGAGGGCCGGGTCGTCGCGGGGCATTCGGCACGGACGGGGCACCTCCTTGAGATCCGGGTGCGGCGCGTCAGCGGGTCCGGATGCGGCCGGTCGCGATCGATAGCGGCGCTGATTGGCGGATGTAGGTCACCACCGCCTCGGAGAGGAGGGTGCCGTCGGTCCCGCCGATCAGCGTCCGGCCCTCCGCCAGCATCCCGTAGCCGTTGCCGCCCCCGAGCATGAAGTTGTTGGAGGCCACCGTGTAGCGCCCCGTAGGATCGAGCGGCGCGCCCGCGACCCGGATCTCCGTCACCCGCTCCCCGACCGGGGCCTCGGGCGCCACCGTCACGGTCATGCCGGAGATATGGGCGAAGCGCCCGGAGGGATGGCCGAACTCGGCGTAGCCGTTCTCCAGGGCGGCACGGACCTGCCCGCCGGTGATCTCCACAAGTACGGTGGTGTTGCCGAAGGGGAGTTCCGTGAGGACGTCCCGTGCGGTGAGCACGGTGCCGGGCGGGTACAGCCGGTTGCCGCGGATGCCGCCGCCATTGGTGATGGCGAGCGCCGCCCCGGTCGCCGCGCGCAGCGCGTCCGCCACGAGGTCGCCGAACGCCGTCTCCGCGGCGCGCACGGCCGCGACCCGCGTGTCGAGGGAAACATCGGTGCGCCCGAGCGGCCGGTCGAGATCGGCCGAGAGCTGCCGCTGCAGCCCGTCGACCACCGCCTGGACCTCGGGATCGGGCTCCACGTCGATCGAATCGGTCACCCGGAAGCGTGGGACCCAGGCGAGGCGGCCCTCGCGGCGGCCCGCGACCCGGATGTCGATCGCCGTGACGACGTTCGCCTCCTCGCCCGATTCCGCGAAGACGGTCCGGCCGTCGTAATGCAGGGCGAGGTCGTGGTCGTGGCCCGACAGGACCGCGTCGGCGAGGCGGCTGGCGACGAGCGCCTCGTCGGTCGGCCGGTCCGTGTGGGTCACCGCGAGCACGAAGTCCGCCCCCGCCGCCCGCAGCGCGCCCGCTCCGGCGCGCAGGGTCTCGAGCGCCGGACCGAAGCGCCAGTCGCCGGATTGCGACTTCGCGGGCGTCTCCGGCAGCGCGATCCCGACCACGCCGACCGCGATCCCGCCGAGGGTCAGGAGCGCGGTATCGCGCAGGCCCGGGACGGGTGATCCGTCCGCCTGGCGCAGGTTCGCGGCGAGAACTGGAAAAGTCGCCTCCGCCAACCGCTCGCGGAACACCGCCTGGCCGAAGTCGAACTCGTGGTTGCCCGGCACGAACACGTCCGGCCGGACCCGGTTGGTGAGGTCGACGATGTGCCGGCCCTTGTCGAAGCCCGACATCAGGGAGGGCGAGAAGGTGTCGCCCGCGTGGCAGACCAGCACCGGGCCTCCCCGCGCCCGCTCCGCCTTGACGATCGCCGCGAGCTTCGCGAAGCCGCCGCGCCCCTCCACGGCCTGCATCCGGTAGATGTCGTTCACCAGGACGAGGGTGAAGGCGACGTCGGGCCCCCGCGCCTGGGCCGGGTCGGCCGCGAGGGCCGCCGTCAGGGCGGCGCCGAGGCCGATCGTCTCGCGGCGTGTGGGATGGGTCATGGGCGACCTCGCGGCGGGCTCGAAGCGGGACATCCTGTCTGGCGGCGAATCTTGACCGGCGAGCGACAGCGGCGCCGTCAGGGCCGGTCGGAGAGGCCGACGAAGCGGCGGTCGGTGTCGAAGAGCCGCGCCGTGCCCCGGGCGATGCGCATGAAGCGCGCGCCCTGCGGGGTCAGGCGGTAGCGGTCGCCGTCGCGCACGAGGTTGCCGGAGGCGACCTGCTCGTCGAGACGGCGCGGGATCTGGCGCCACTCCTCCAGGTAGGTCCGCCGGAAGGCGTCCTCGACCGCGGGCGCGTCGAGGCCCTCGGGCGCGGCCGCGAACCGCCCGAGCATGAACACCGAGACGGAGCGGTCGACGGTGACCGGACCGACCACGAAGGCGGCGAGCAGCAGCGCCGCCGCGGTGACGCTCGCCCCGAATGCGTCCCGCATCGCGAGCGGCAGGCCGAGCCGGCGGCGCCGCGTCACGGCGGCCATGGCGGCCCAGAGCAGCGCGAAGGTGAGGGCGAGGCCGGCGAGCCCGCGGTAGAACAGGATCGGGACGGCGCCGAACACGCCCGCGCGGGTGACGGTGAGGAACAGGGCCGTCCCGAGCAGGAGCGCCAGGGTGTAGGTGAGGGCGGCCGCGAGGAGGCCGGCGAGGAGGGAGCGGCTCACGGAATCTGAGCCTCCGGCGAGACCGCGAAGGCCCGCACGCCGGGCTCCGCGTGGATCGGGATCGCCCGCTGCGGCCAGGCACCGGGCGCCGCGAAGACCGGGTCGCGGGCCGTCACCACCAGCACGCCGATCCCCGCCTCGGCCGCGCGGGCCATCGCCTCGGCGCGGCTGAGCCCGGGATCGGAGAAGATCGGCGAGAGCCGCGCGACCCGCGCCGCCACCGCGGCGGACGGGGCACCGAACAGGATGCCGTTGTAGGGGTCCGACACCGCCGTGCGGAAGCGACCGTAGAGGCCGTACCCGTAGGCGCGGTTTCGGGGCGGGTCGGGGCGCTCCTGCACGACCGTTCCGGCCGGCAGGGTGCGGTCGAGCCAGGCCCAGGCCGCCCGCTCCTGCGGGACGAGCGCGGCCTCCGCGGGCGTGGTGTTCCGGTTCCAGCGATACTGCGTCATGCCGTAGGCCTCGCCGACGAAGCCGATCGCCATGCAGGCGAGGAAGCCGATGCCCGCCCGGCGCGATCCGTCGAAAGTCGGGACGGGGCGCAGCACGAACCCGGACCGCAGGGCCGCCAGGGTCCAGAGCAGCATCGCGAGCTGCGCGAACAGCATGACGCGCCAGCCGAGATCGTTGAACAGCACGCTCGATCGCAGGAAGGAGCCGATCAGAAAGGAGGAGAGGGCGGCGAGCACCAGAAGCTGGGCGAGTTCGCTGCCGGGCTCCTCCCGGCGCGTGCGCCAGTACATCGCCGCCCCGATCGCGAAGGCGCCGAATTCCAGCCCGTAGCTCAGCGGGAGGGCGAGGAGGTTGGTGAGGGACTGGATCAGGCTGTCCGGGGGAAGGATCGTGTCGGCGATGACGAACCGCCGGACCCCGAGGGTGAGGGGCGGGTCGGCGCCGAGCACCCGGCCGCGCACGATCGTGGCGAGCCAGGAGCCGGCGAGCGCCAGGGCGACGAGGCCGGCCGCGAGGACGCGCGCGAGGCTCCACCAATGCCGCCGCCAGGCGAGGCGACCGAGCCACAGGGCCAGGGTCAGACCGGCCCCCATGGCGAGGTAGATCGACAGTCCCGCGAGCGAGGCGAGGGCGAGCCCCGCGAGGCCGACCCGGCGGAGGCTGCGCGCGGGATCGGCGGGTGCCTCGTCCTCGGCCGCGAGCGCCATCAGCGCCACCAGGGCCGCGACGAGGCCGGCCACGTGGTGCGGCACCCAGAGCGCACTGGTCAGCCAGGCGGCGACCTGCTCGTTCCACTGCTCGAAATCCTCGAGCCAGTTCTGACCGCCGGACAGGATCCCGATGGCGCCGACCCCGAGGATGTCGAGGCCGGTCGTGAGCAGGAGCACGACGAGCCAGGTTTCGACGCTCCACGCGCCCGGCCGCGGCCGGTCGATCCGGGCCTGGCGATAGACCGTGCGGGCCAGCGCGAACAGGATCGGGCCGGTCCAGGCGGCGAGCCCGAAGGCCGCGTGCCGGCCCTCGACCGTTCCGAGGCCGAGCCGCTCGGTCACGGCGGGGAGCGTGTAGTAGAAATAGTAGTAGATCGCCGGTCGGTCGGTGGTGAGGAAGGTCGGGTCGTAGGGCGGCGTGCCGGCATCGGCGATCGCCCGGGTGGCGGTCGCGTGCTTCACGTAATCGGCCATCAGCACGCTGCGCACGGCGCCGCCCGCGACCGGCCAGTCCAGCATCATCCCGATCGAGAAGACGCCGTAGAGGGCGATGGCGGCGACGACGACCGCGAGGCACCGGGCCGGAACCGCCTCCGGCGCGCGACGCGCCAGCAGCGCGGCGCCCGGGATCGCCAGGGCGACGGCGACGGCGACCGTGGGCCAGGGGCCGAATCGCCCGGCGAGATCGAGGAGGACCGGCAGGCAGGCGAGGGTGCAGAGGACGGACAGGGCCATCCGGTCGAGGCGGGTGCGCGCCTCCCGCCAGCCCGGCATGGCGAGGCCCTGCGCGAACACGGCCCCCGGGCAGAGCAGCAGCGGCAGGCCGATCGCTGCGGCGAGGAGCGTTCCGGGACCATCGTAGGGAAGGGCGAGCACCGGCCGGTAGACCCTGGGAGCGGATGTCCCCTCTGTCTTGAGCGGCAGGTCCTAAGAATCCGCCACGGTGCGGCCGGATCCGCCCCCTGCTGCGTCACGACGCGTTGGTTCGCCGCGGGGGCGCGCTATGTAGGGCGCCGTGCGGAACGCCCGCGGGGATGGGTCCGCGGCGAAACTCTCTGGACGGTCGATGAACGAGGTGACGAAGGCCGCTGTCCTGGAACGCGGCGCCACGCCTGTCCCCCCCGCCGCGTCCGGGCCGCTGCCGGAGGCGCATCCCCGGGTCGCCTGGGGCCGGGTCGGCGTGCTCCTGATGAATCTCGGCACGCCCGAGGGCACCAGCTACTGGCCGATGCGCCGCTACCTGAAGGAGTTCCTGTCGGACCGGCGCGTGATCGAGGTGCCGCGGGCGATCTGGTGGCCGCTCCTCAACCTGGTGATCCTGACCAAGCGCCCGGGACCGAAGGGGCGCGACTACGCCTCCGTCTGGAACACGGACCTCGACGAGGGACCGCTCAAGACCATCACCCGCGGCCAGGCCCAGAAGCTCCAGGCCGCCATGGGCGGAAGCGTCGTGGTCGATTGGGCGATGCGCTACGGCAAGCCGGAGGTCGACGGCCGCATCCAGGCGCTGCTCGACCAGGGCTGCGACCGCATCCTGCTGGTGCCGCTCTACCCGCAATACGCTGCCGCCACCTCGGCCACCGCCTGCGACCAAGCCTTCCGGGCGCTGATGAAGATGCGCTGGCAGCCGAGCGTGCGCGTCTCGCCGCCCTACCACGACGATCCGGTCTACATCGAGGCCGTGGCGAACGCGATCCGGACCGACCTCGCCAAACTCGACTTCGAGCCGGAGGTGATCCTGACCTCCTTCCACGGCGTCCCGAAATCCTACCTGCTCAAGGGCGACCCGTATCACTGCCAGTGCGTGAAGACCGGCCGGCTCATCCGCGAGGCGCTGGGCTACGGGCCGGACCGCATGCGGGTGACCTTCCAGTCGCGCTTCGGCAACGAGGAGTGGCTGAAGCCCTACACGGACGAGACCGTAAAGGAGCTCGCCGCCTCCGGCGTGAAGCGCCTCGCGATCGTGGCGCCCGGCTTCACGGCCGATTGCCTGGAGACGCTGGAGGAGCTCGATGGCGAGAACCGGCACTATTTCGAGGAGGCCGGCGGCACGCACTTCGCCTACCTGCCCTGCCTCAACGACGGGCAGGACGGGATGAGGGTGATCGAGCACGTGGTGCGGCGCGAACTGCGCGGCTGGGTCGAGTGATGGCGGGGGACGAGGATCCGCGCTGGGCTTCGGTCGACCGCGCGCTGGCGGACTGGCTGATCCCGCCGGACGCGGCCCTGGCGGACGCGCTCGCCGCGAGCGAGGCGGCCGGGCTGCCCCCCATCGCGGTCGCCCCTAACCAGGGCAAGCTCCTGATGCTGCTCGCCCAGATGATGGGCGCGCGGCGGATCCTGGAGATCGGCACCCTCGGCGGCTACTCCACGCTTTGGCTCGCCCGCGGTCTCGCGGAGGGCGGGCAGGTGGTGACGATCGAGGCCGAGCCCCGTCACGCGGCGGTGGCCCGTGCGACCTTCGCGCGGGCCGGCCTCTCGGACCGGATCGTGCTGGAGGAGGGGCGGGGGGTCGAGGTTCTGCCCCGCCTCGTCGGGTCCGCGCCCTTCGACCTCGTGTTCGTCGATGCGGACAAGCCGTCGAACCCCGCCTACCTGGACTTCGCGCTGCGGTTGACGCGCCCCGGGAGCGTGATCGTCCTCGACAACATCGTGCGGCGCGGAGCGGTGGTGGACCCGGACGGGGACGCCAACGTGCAGGGGGTGCGCCGCACCCTGGCGATGATCGCCGCCGATGCCCGGCTCGACGGGACGGCCCTGCAGACGGTGGGCGAGAAGGGCTGGGACGGATTCGCGCTGGTGCGGGTGCGTGGGTGAGGAGGGTCGCGGCGGCGCGCGGACCGGACGGATCCCGCGCGCCGTGACGACCCGACCGCTCTGCCCCGGCTCCCTCGACCGGGCGAGGGACGGCGCCCGCGGCGGGGGCCCCCGGCCGTGACGCACCGCCGGCCCTCCGCGCTGCTGACCCCGCTCACCGAGGCTCGGGCCCTCCTCCTGGCCGGCGTGGCTCCGGTCGCGCCCGAGACTTGTGCGGTCGCGGACGCGGTCGGGAGCGTGGCCGCCGCCGAGGTCGCGGCGCGCGCTCCGGTTCCGGCCCGGCGGATCGCCCTGCGCGACGGTTTCGCGGTCGAGGCCGCCGCGATCGTCGGCGCCTCGGCGCAGGGTCCCGTAAAGCTGCGGCCGGATCCGGCCTGGCTGGAGGCGGGCGATCCCGTCCCCGACGGGGCCGACGCGGTCCTGCCCGCGGAGGCGGTCGCCGCGGGCGAGGCGGTGGCCGACGTGCCACCGGGCGACGGCACGCGGCCGGCCGGGGGAGACATCCCGGTCGGACACCCGATCCTGCGGGCGGGGATGCGCGTCACGCCGCTCGGCGCGCTCGCCCTCGCGGCCGCCGGCCTCGCCACGGTGGCGGTGCGCCGCCCCCGGATCGCGCTCCTCGCGACGGGGACCGAGGCGCCGGACCGGCTCACGGCGCTCCTCGCCGCGCTGCTGGCCCGCGAGGGCGCCCGGGTGGCCGCCGCGCCGCGCCTGCCCGACGACCCGGATGCGATCGCGGCCGCGCTCGCGACCGTCTCCGCCGACGCGGTCTGTCTCATCGGCGGCAGCGGCTTCGGGCGGCGCGACGGCAGTGCCGAGGGGCTCGCGCGGGCCGGAGGGGTCGGCGCGCACGGCCTCGCGCTGCGGCCCGGCGACACGGCCGGGTTCGGCACCGCGTCCGGCCGGCCCGTCCTTCTCCTGCCTGGCCGTCCCGAGGCGGCGCTGTCCGCCCATCTCGCCCTCGGGCGTCCGCTCCTCGCGGCGCTGGCCGGTGCGGATCCGGTCGCGCCCGCAACCGGCCTCCTGCGGCGCAAGATCGTGTCCTGCGTCGGGCTTACCGAGATCGTCTTCGTGCGGCGCGCCGCCGAGGGTGTCGAACCGCTCGGCGGGGCCGATATCCCCCTGCACCGTCTCGCGCTGGCGGACGGCGCCGTGCTGGTGCCGCCCGAGCACGAGGGCTATGCCAGCGGGACGCCAGTCGAGATCCTGCCCCTGTGAGCGACGCGTTACCGGCCGATGACTTCACCGCCCGCCTCGCGCGGGCGGCCCGCCAGGAGCAGTTCCTGACCGTGGTCCCGCGTGAGGAGGCGCTGGCGCGGTTTCGCGCCGCCGTCACGCACGCGCCCCTCGAGGCGGAACCGGTGCCGCTCGGCGCCGCCCTCGGGCGGGTGCTCGCGGCCGACATCGCCTCGCCGATCGACGTGCCGCCCTTCGACCGCGCGCTGGTCGACGGTTTCGCGGTCCGGGCCGCCGATATCGCGGGGGCGACCGAGGCGGAGCCCCGCGGCCTGCGGCTCAACCGCGAGATCCTGGCCTGCGGGATCGCGCCGCGCCTCGCCGTCGCGGCCGGCACCGCGACCGCGATCGCCACGGGCGGCGTCCTGCCCCGCGGGGCGGACGCGGTGGTGATGGTCGAGGCCACCGACACGGTCGAGGCCGACACCCTCGCGGTCGCCGTGTCCCGGCCGGCCGCGCCGGGCCAGTTCATCGGCTTCGCGGGCGCCGACATGGCCCGCGGCGAGACGGTGCTCAGGCGCGGGACCCTGGTCACCGCCCGCGAGATCGGCATGCTCGCCGCCTGCGGCCTCGCGAGCGTGTCCGCGGTCCGGCGCCCGCGCGTCGGGGTGATCTCCACCGGCGACGAGCTCGTCGCGCCGGGCGAGCCCCTTCCGGAGGGCGGGATCTACGATTCGAACGGCGCCATCCTGGCCGCGGCGATCGTCGAGAACGGCGGCGAGGCGCTGCCCCGCGGCATCGTCCGCGACGACGAGGCGGCGCTGGAGGACGCCCTGCGCGGCGCCCTCGCGGAGGCCGACCTGGTGGTGCTCTCCGGCGGCACCTCGAAGGGCGCCGGCGACGTGTCCCATCGCATCCTGTCGCGGCTCGGCCCGCCCGGCATCCTCGTCCACGGCGTCGCGCTGAAGCCCGGTAAGCCCCTCTGCCTCGCGGCCGTCGGCACCAAGGCGGTGATCGTGCTGCCCGGCTTTCCGACCTCGGCGATGTTCACCTTCCACGACGCCGTCGTGCCGCTGATCCGGGCCATGGCGGGCCTGCCGCCGCGGGAGGAGAGCCGCGTCGAGGCGGTGCTGCCCCAGCGCCTCGCTTCGGAACTCGGCCGCACCGAGTTCGTGATGGTGTCGCTCGCCCGAACCCGCGACGGGCTCGCGGCGCTCCCGCTCGGCAAGGGCTCGGGCACGGTCACGGCCTTCTCGCAGGCGGACGGATTCCTGGCGGTGCCCGCGGCCCGCGCGGGACTCGACGCGGGGGAGCGCGTCGCCGTCACGCGGCTCGGGGCGGGCCTGCGCCCGCCCGACCTCACGCTGGTCGGCAGCCACTGCCCGGGCCTCGACCGCCTCGTCGGCCGGCTCGCCGAGCGCGGGGTACGGACCCGGACCATCTGGGTCGGCTCGGCGGGGGGCTTGGCGGCGCTCGGGCGCGGGGAATGCGACCTCGCGAGCCTGCATCTCCTCGATCCGCAGACGGGCCGCTACAATGCGCCCTTCCTGACATCCGGTCTCGTGCTCGCCCCGGGCTGGCGGCGCCTGCAGGGGCTCGTCTTCCGGCCGGGGGATGCGCGCGGCGCGGGACCGGACGCGGCCGGGGCGGTGCGGCACTTCCTCGCCGACACGGACGCGGTGATGGTCAACCGCAACACCGGGGCGGGCACCCGGGCGCTGATCGACGGCCTCCTGGCCGGCGCGCGACCGCCCGGCTATTGGAACCAGCCCCGCTCGCACAACGCCGTCGCCGCGGCGGTGGCGCAAGGGCGGGCCGATTGGGGCGTGGCCATCGCCACGGTGGCGCGCGACTACGGCCTCGCCTTCCTGCCCCTCACCGAGGAGCATTACGACTTCGCCTACCAGGCCGACCGGCGGGACGAGCCGGCGCTCGCCGCCTTCCTGGCGCAGCTCTCGGCCCCGGAGACGAGGGCCGACCTGCACGATCTCGGCTTCGCACCCGCGGAGGGAGCGTGAGATGCGCGTGATCGGCCTCGCCGGATGGAGCGGCGCCGGCAAGACGACGCTGCTCACCCGCCTGATCCCGGTCCTGCGGGCGCGGTCGCTGCGCGTCGCGACGGTGAAGCATGCCCACCACGCCTTCGACGTCGACCATCCCGGGAAAGATTCCTACGTGCACCGCGCCGCGGGGGCGGGCGAGGTCATCGTGTCCTCGGCGCGACGCTGGGTGCAGATGCACGAGGTGGGGGAGGGGGCGGAGGCGACGCTGAGGGACCTGCTCGTCCGTCTCACGCCCTGCGACCTCGTCCTCGTCGAGGGTTTCAAGCGCGAGGCCCATCCCAAGCTCGAAATCTTCCGGGACGCCAACGGCCGGCCGCCGCTCCACCCGGAGGATCCCCGCATCGTCGCGGTGGCGAGCGACCGCCCCTTCCCGGAGGCGGGCGTGCCGGTCCTGCCCCTCGACGACGTGGAGGCGATCGCCGACGCGGTCCTGGCGGCGGCCGAGCCGCTCCCTGAGGTCCTGATGAGGCTCGCGGGCCATGGCACAGCTCAGTGACGATTGCTTCGCCGTCGGCGGCCCGCTGCTCACGGTCGATCAGGCCGCGGCGCTGATTGCCGAGCGTCTCCCGGTGATCGCCGAGGCCGAGACCGTGCCGGTCTGGGAGGCGGACGGCCGGGTCGCCGCCGCGACGCTCACCGCGCGCTGCGCCCTGCCGCCCTTCGCCAACTCCGCCGTGGACGGGTTCGCCGTCTGCTTCGCCGATCTCGCGCCCGGCGGCGAGACGGTGCTGCCGGTGCGCGGGCGTCTCGCGGCGGGACACGCCGCGGAGGGCGTCGGCGCCGCCGGCGCGGCGGTGCGGATCTTCACCGGCGCGCCGATGCCGCCCGATGCCGACACGGTGTTCATGCAGGAGGATGTTCGCGTCGAGGACGGCGCGGTGCGGTTGCCCGCGGGCCTCAAGCGCGGCGCCAATGCCCGGCCCGCCGGGGAGGACATCGCGGCGGGCGCGGTGGCGGTCCCGGAGGGGCGGCGGCTGACGCCGCCCGACCTCGCGCTCATCGCGGCGACCGGGCACGCGACGCTTCCGGTGCGGCGGCGATTGCGGGTCGCGCTGTTCTCGACCGGCGACGAGCTCGTGGAGCCCGGCGCGGTCCGGCGCCCGGGCACGATCCACGATTCGAACCGTGTTCTCCTGGCGGCCCTGCTGCGCCGGCTCGGGGCCGTGGTCTCGGACCTCGGCATCCTCCGCGACGAGCCGGCGAGCCTGTGCGACCGCCTGGCCGCGGCTGCGCGGGACCATGATCTCATTCTGACCTCCGGCGGCGTCTCGACCGGCGAGGAGGACCACGTGAAGGCGGCCGTCGAGGCGGGGGGCCGGCTGGACCTCTGGCGGCTGGCGATCAAGCCCGGGCGGCCGGTGGCGATGGGCCGCGTCGGCGACACCGCCTTCGTGGGTCTGCCGGGAAACCCGGTGGCGGCCTACGTGACGCTGCTCTTCGTGGTGCGCCCACTGCTCGCCCGGCTCTCCGGCGAGGCCTACCGCCCGGCGCCGGCGCAACCGGCCCGCGCCGCCTTCGGCTACCGCAAGAAGGCGGGGCGGCGGGAATACGTGCGCGTGTCGCTGCGCGCGGCCCCGGACGGCAGCGTCGAGGCGGTCAAGTTCCCGCGCGAGGGCGCGGGGCTGCTCACGTCGCTGTGCGGCAGCGACGGGCTCGCGGAGCTGCCGGAGGACGCGACGGGCGTGACGGAGGGCGACCGCATCGCCGTGTACCTGCATCCGCTGCTGTGGTGAGCCGGTCGGGTCGCCGCGCAGCGAGCCTTCGCATCGGGACAAGCGGCGTGGCGGTTCCCGTCGTCGAAAAGGCGGGGGAGGCTGACAGGTCTCATCGGCACTGCGCTGACAGTCCCGCGCCGCACCTCCAGCCGTGATTCGCATAAGGGATCTTATGGAACCTGGGGCCCAGGGCCGGTCGCTGGCTCGGACCTCGGCGATGCCGGTGTGTCCGCCCGGAGACAGGCGGCGATTGCCGGTCGGCGGGCCTGGCCGTTCGCAGCGCTGACAATTGACCGCGGCGCGGCCCCGGCGTCTCATCCGGCGAAAGCGCGGCAGCAAGCCGCCGGCGTGGAGGACCGCATGGGATCGATGGCGAGACGCGCGCGGCGCGCCGGATGGGCAGCCTTGTGCATCACGGGAGCGGCGCTGGCCGGGCCGCACGGCGCCCAAGCCCAATCCGCCCAAGTCCAATCCACCCAAGCCCAATCCGTGACGGGCCTGACGGTGTTCGGGGACAGCTACGCCGATACCGGCAACGTCGTGCGGCTCTCGGGCCGGCCGCTGCCGTTTCCGTACGTGAACGGCCGCTACTCGAACGGCGCCAATTTCGTCGACGGCGTCCAGGCCGCCTACGGGCTGCCGGACGCCGCGGTGGCGAACTACGCCATCGGAGGGGCCAAGACCGGGACCACCAACGTCTCGCCGCTCCTGCCGGGCTTCACGCAGGAGGTCGCGACCTTCCGGACCTCCGGGACCACGCTCGGCCCCGGGAACCTCGTCCTCATCAACATCGGCGGCAACGACGGCATCACGGCCGCGCTCGGCGGGTTGACCGCGGCCCAGGCCCCGCTCCTCGGCCAGGCCGCGACGGCCAACGCGGTGGCGAATGTCGGGCAGATCGTCGGCGCCGGGGCGCGCACGATCGCCTTCAACGCCTTCACGACGCTGAGCAACCTGCCGACGGTGGCGGCCTCCGGCAACGTCGCGGCGGCCGACCTGTTCGCGCGCAGCTACTTCCAAGGCCTCCAGGCCGGCCTCGCCCCCTTCGCCCAGTCCGGGACGCGGATCTTCCTTCTCGACACGGCCGCGATCTTCCAGCGGGTCGGGGCGAATCCGGCGGCCTTCGGCTTCGTCAACACCACCACGCCCTGCCTGCTGGTGCCGGCCTGCATCGGCGCGCCGAAGGCGGTGCAGAACACCTTCCTGTCCCTCGACGGCGTGCACCTGACCGAGGGGGGCTACCTCGTCCTGTCGCGCTACATCGTCAATGCGCTGGCCGCCCCGAACGGCGTCGCCGCCCAGGCGGCACTCGGGCAGATCGGCACGACGAGCTTCGCGACGACGCTGCTGCAGCGCCTCGACGCGCTGCGCCTCTTCGCGCCCGGCCCCCTCGACGCGACCGGCGCCATCGCCGGGGTGCCCGTGGCGGGCCCCGCAAGCCCGATCATCGTCTGGGGCCAGGGCAGCCAGGCGGGCGGCCATGTCGGCACTCGCGGCTTCGCCACGGGGTTCGACTACGACAGCCCCGGCGGGACGCTCGGGATCGAGGCGACGCCGGGTCCGGGCGTGAGGTTCGGCTTCGCGTTCAACTACACCAATCCGTCCGCGACCCTGCGCGGCGGCGCCGGGCGGATCGACGCCGACAGCTACCAGTTCGCCGCCTACGGCTCCTACACGGGCGCGAACCTGTTCGGGGACGCGGTGCTGGCCTACGGACGGCACGATTACGGGGTCGACCGGCCCGGAATCATCGACCGCATCACCGCCTCGCCCGGCGGCGACAGCGTCGTGGTGGCGGCGAAGGCCGGCTACCTGTTCGATGCCTGGAACGGCTGGCGGCTCGGCCCGATCGCCGGGCTCACCTACGCGAGCACGCGGGTCGACGCCTATACCGAGCAGGGCGACGCGGCGCTCACCCAGGCGGTCCGCGGGACGTCGCTCGATTCCCTGGTCGGTCGGGTCGGGGCGCAATGGCGCACGACGCCCCTCCCCGCCTTTGGCGGCACCGTCCTGGGCTTCGTGAACCTGACGGCCGAGCGCGAGTTCCTGGACGGGTCGCGGACCATCGTGACCTCGCTCACGACGACGCCGCTCCTGCCGATCCTGACGCCGCTCGGGCGGGCGAGCCGCGCCGTCTACGGGCAGGTCGAGGCCGGCCTGCGGGCCGACCTCACGGCCGCCGTGACCGCGACGCTGACCGGCGGGACGACCTTCGCCCGCACCGGCGGCGACGGCTACGCGGTGAGCGGCGGCCTCACGGTCCGGTTCTGAGCCGCGCGGCCTCGCCGAGGCCAGCGCTCAGCCGGCGGAGATCCTCGACCACCGCGCGCGAGCCCGCGCGGAGGGCTCCTCGCGTCAGCAGGTCGCCGTCGAACTCGGCGACGCCGCCCGCCTCCTCGACGAGGATCAGGCCCGCCTCGCAATCCCAGGCGCTGAGCCCGGGATCGAAGTAGCCCGCGAGGCGGCCCGCCGCCACGTAGGCGAGCATCAGGGCGCCCGACCCGTTGCGGAACAGGATGCCGCCCGCGCCGTAGAGGCGCTCGACGAAGGCGGCGGCCTCGCCCGCCGGGGTGCGCGACGTGGCGCCGTAGCCGATATTGGCCGAGGTGAGCGTCGTCTCGGGATCGATCGCGAGGCGGCGGCCGTTCAGCCAGGCCCCGGCCCCGCGCGCGGCCAGGTAGGTCTCCCGCATCACCGGCGCCGCGATCACGCCCGATTCACGACCGCCCGGCCCCCGCACGCCGATCGACACGCACCAGTTCGGCTGGCCGTTCAGGAACGGGCTGGTCCCGTCGATCGGATCCACCACCCAGGTGTAGCCCGACCGCCCCTCGCTCAACCCGGCCTCCTCGCCGAGGACCGCATCGTCCGGATAGCGCGCGGCGACGGACTCCCGGATCAGGATCTCCACCTCCCGGTCCGCCTGGGAGACGAGGTCCTGCGCGCTGGTCTTGCGCTCGATCACGAGCGTGTCGCGGGCCTCGAAGAAGCCCAGCGCGCGCTCGCCGGCGCGCCTCGCGATCTCCTGCGCGAGGAGGAAGCGGGAGGGATCGTGGTTCGGCTCGTGCACTGTCGGCATCTCCATGGTCGGGCGGCCCTCCATACACGAGGCCCGACCGCGATGGCGTGACGATCCCGGCCGCGACCGCCCTGCCCGCTTGAAGGACCGAATGTCGGCAAAATCGGAGCCGAAGCCGCGAGGCGGACGCCCGTGCGCGCGAAAAACACGCGCTACCGCAGCATGTTGCGCGTTTTTCATCGAAACGTCGTGGGGCGCTGTTGACAGGCCGGAAGGTGGCCCGTATATCACCACCCATCGGCGCCGGCCGTTGCAACTCAGCGGCCCGGGCGCTTCTGCTTCTTTCGGACAGACTGCGGGTCTGGCTCCGGGTGGGTTACCCGGGATCGCTCGGTTGTCCGTTGAACAGGCTCTTT